>JANOQS010000627.1:0-5537 GCA_031414975.1 Methylibium sp.
TCAGCGTGGTGCCTGCCTTGACCTTGTTCCACTTTCGCGACCCGGCGCTGGTGATCCGGCCGCTCGACGCGCCCGAGATGGAGCGCCAGATCTTCCTGGTGCGGCGGCGCGACCGCGGCTTTTCGGTGGCAGCGCAGGCGCTGTACGAACGGGTGATGAAGCAGCGGCCGTCGCGATGACGCTGTTCTGGCCGCTCTGGCCGCTCTGGCCGCTCTGGCCCAGCCGCGTTCAGCGTGCCGGCGCGGCGCTGTCGAGCTTCGTGCCGTACACCGTCGACGCGGTCGCCTTGATGGCGTCCAGCATCACCTTGCCCGCGGGCGACAGCAGGCGGTCGGTGCGGGTGATGATGCCGAACGCGTCCATCTTGCACGGCAGCGCGATCGGCAGCATCGCGCCGATGCCGTGTGCCACGTAGTACTTCGCCACGTCGGTGGCCATCACGCCGATCATGTCGCTCTGTTGCAGCATCTTGGTGATGAAGAGCAGCGCCGACGTCTCGACCACGTTGCCCGGCGCTTCGAGCCCGGCTTCCTGGAACATCAGCTCGAAGCGGTGCCGCAGCACGCTGCCCGCGGGCGGCACGATCCAGGCCGCGCCGACGATGTCGCGCAAGCCCAGGTTGGCCACACGCTGCAGCGGGTGGCCGGGGCGGGTGATGGCCGAGACCGGCTCTTCCGACAGCGCCTCGTAGCGCAGCGAAGTCTTGTCGTGCTGCGCGAACAGGCGTGCCACCAGGATGTCGAGCTTGCCCTGCGCGAGGCGCTCGATCAGCACGTCGCTGGTTTCGATCTGCAGCGAGATGCGCAGGCTCGGGTGCTGCTGCTTGACGAGCGCCACCGCCGGCGGCATCAGCGTGAGGCCCGGCGCGGTGATGGTGCCCACGCTCACCTGCCCGAAACGCCCGGCCTTGAGCGCCTGCAGTTCGTCGTGCGCCGCGTTCAGGCTCGACAGCGCGGCGCGCGCGTGGCGGATCATCGTCTCGCCATACCAGGTGGGCCGCATGCCGCGTGGCAGGCGCTCGAACAGCGAGACCTCGAGCACGTCTTCCAGGTCCTTCAGCAACTTCGACGCGGCCGGCTGCGTCATGTTCAGCACCTGCGCGGCGCGGTGGATGTTGCCTTCTTCTTCGAGTGCCACCAGCAGCAGCAATTGCCGGGTCTTGAGCCGGGCTCGAATGAACCAGTGGGTGTAGTTGGTCATGCGCGGGTTTTCGAGAATGCGCGATCGTATATGCGTAAGCCCGAAATATCTATTGGGAAGTTATGCCTGGTCTCCCTACCATGCGGCCACTTCAACAAACGCACAAGCAGTTCCGCCGACATGTCGACCGTTTTCAAGAACTTCATCAATGGCCGCTGGGAAACCGGCGTCACCACGGGTGTGAGCGAGAACCCGTCCGACCAGGCCGACGCGGTGGGCGAGTACGCACGCGCCGATGCCAACCAGACCGCCGCCGCGATCCACGCCGCCGCGGCGGCCGGCGCCGCCTGGGGCCAGAGCACGCCGCAGCGCCGGGCCGACACGCTCGACCAGATCGGCACCGAGCTCCTGGCACGCAAGGACGAACTCGGCACCCTGCTGGCGCGCGAAGAAGGCAAGACCCTGCCCGAGGCGGTGGGCGAGGCGGCGCGGGCCGGCAACATCTTCAAGTTCTTTGCCGGCGAGGCGCTGCGCACCGGCGGTGAACGGCAGGCCTCGGTGCGTCCGGGCGTGGATGTGGAGGTGAGCCGCGAACCAGTCGGCGTGGTGGGCATCATCGCGCCCTGGAACTTTCCGCTTGCCATCCCCGCGTGGAAGATCGCGCCGGCGCTGGCCTACGGCAACTCGGTGGTGTTCAAGCCGGCCGAGCTGGTGTCGGGCTGCGGCTGGGCGCTGGCCGAGATCATCAGCCGCTCGGGCCTGCCCGCGGGGGTGTTCAACCTGGTGATGGGCAGCGGCCGGCAGGTCGGCCAGACGCTGGTGAACAGCCCGCTGGTCGATGCAATCACCTTCACCGGCTCGGCCGCCACCGGCGAGCAGGTGCTGCGCGACACCGCCGCGCGGCGCGCCAAGGTGCAGCTCGAGATGGGCGGCAAGAACCCGCTGGTGGTGCTGGCCGACGCTGACCTGGACCAGGCGGTCGAGTGCGCCGTGCAGGGTGCGTACTTCTCGACCGGCCAGCGCTGCACCGCGTCGAGCCGGCTGATCGTGCAGGCGCCGGTGCACGATGCGTTCGTCGCGAAGTTGAAGCTGCGCATGAAGGCGCTGAAGGTCGGCCACGCGCTGGGCCGCGGCATCGACATCGGGCCGGTGGCGAGCCGCGCGCAGCTCGAGCAGAACCTCAGCTACATCGAGATCGGCAAGGCCGAAGGCGCCGAACGAGTGCAGGGCGGCGAATTGCTGGAGCGCGACACGGCCGGTCACTACATGAGCCCGGCGCTGTTCCTGGCCAAGCCGCAGCAGCGCATCGCGCGCGAAGAAATCTTTGGCCCTGTCGCCTGCGTGCTGCGTGCCGACGACGAAGAGCATGCGCTGGTTCTGGCCAACGACACGCCCTACGGCTTGTGCGCCGGCATCTGCACCAGCTCGCTGAAGAGCGCCACCCACTTCAAGCGCCGCGCGCAGGTGGGCATGGTGATGGTCAACCTGCCCACCGCGGGGGTCGACTACCACGTGCCCTTTGGCGGGCGCAAGGCCTCGAGCCACGGCCCGCGCGAGCAGGGGCGTTACGCGGCCGAGTTCTACACGACCGTGAAGACGGCCTATGTGCTGGCCTGAGGGCTCGCTTATCTCTGTTCCACCCGCGGCCTGAAGACCGCATGACCGTTCCCTTCCCACCCTATAACCCCAAGGAGACTGAGATGACATTCCAGAGACGTACTTTGATCGCAGCGCTGGCCGCGGCCTCGCTGACCAGCCTGTTCCCGATCAGCAGCCACGCGCAGAAGAAGATCGTGATGGGCTTCAGCCAGGTCGGTGCCGAAAGCGAATGGCGCACCGCCAACAGCGAGTCCATCAAGTCGGCCGCCAAGGAGGCTGGCATCGAGCTGAAGTTCTCCGACGCGCAGCAGAAACAGGAGAACCAGATCAAGGCGCTGCGCTCGTTCATCGCGCAGAAGGTCGACGTGATCGCGTTCTCGCCGGTCGTCGAATCGGGCTGGGACACGGTGCTGAAGGAAGCCAAGGCCGCCAAGATCCCGGTGCTGCTGACCGACCGCTCGGTGGACTCGAAGGACACCTCGCTGTACGTGACCTTCATGGGCTCGGACTTCGCCGAAGAAGGCCGCAAGGCCGGCCGCTGGCTGGTCAACAAGGTCAAGGGGGGCACGGGCGACGTGAACGTCGTCGAGCTGCAGGGCACGGTGGGCTCGGGCCCGGCGATCGACCGCAAGAAGGGCTTAGAGGAAATCGTCAAGGCCGAGCCGCGCATCAAGATCATCCGCTCGCAGACCGGCGACTTCACGCGCGCCAAGGGCAAGGAAGTGATGGAAGCCTTCCTGAAGGCCGAGGGCAAGAAGATCAATGTGCTCTACGCGCACAACGACGACATGGCGATCGGCGCCATTCAGGCCATCGAAGAAGCCGGGCTGAAGCCGGTGAAGGACATCACCATCATCTCGGTCGACGCGGTCAAGGGCGCGTTCGAGGCGATGATCGCCGGCAAGATGGACGTGACGGTGGAGTGCAGCCCGCTGCTCGGCCCGCAACTGATGGCCGCGGCCAAGGACGTGGTCGCTGGCAAGACGATCCCGAAGCGCATCGTGACCGAAGAGGGGATCTTCACGGCGGACATCGCGGCAAAAGAGTTCCCGAAACGCAAGTATTGAGATCGATTGACCCGTTCCTTGCAAACTGAGACCCCAGCTCCGGCGAGTGCCTCGCCGGTGCTGGAACTCAACCACATCCACAAGCACTTCCTCGGCGTGCAGGCACTGAGCGGCGTGAGCCTGCGCCTGTTCGCTGGCGAGGTGCATGCGTTGATGGGGCAGAACGGCGCGGGCAAGTCCACCTTGATCAAGGTGCTGACCGGCGTGCACCCGGCCGACTCGGGCGAGATGCGGCTGGCCGGGCCCGACGGGCCGCAGGCCGGGTTGCACAAGGTGCACCCGGCCACGCCGCTGCAGGCGCAGCGCCTGGGCATCAGCACGGTGTACCAGGAGCTGAACCTGTGCCCCAACCTGTCGGTGGCCGAGAACATCTTTGCCGGCCGCTACCCGCGCAAGGGCGCGGCCGGCGCCTGGCGCATCGATTGGGCCGGCATGAACCGCCAGGCCAGCGAACTGCTCGCGCGGCTCAACCTGCAGATCGACGTGACGCGCCTGCTCGCCGGTTACTCCACCGCGGTGCAGCAGATGGTGGCGATCGCGCGTGCGCTGAGTGTGTCGTCCAAGGTGTTGATCCTGGACGAACCGACCTCGAGCCTGGACCAGGACGAAGTGAGGCGCCTGTTCGAGGTGCTGCGCCGGCTGCGCGGCGAGGGCATGGCGATCCTGTTCGTCACGCACTTTCTCGACCAGGTGTATGCCGTGTCCGACCGCATCACGGTGCTGCGCAACGGCGAGCGGGTGGGCGAGTACGCGGTGGCCGAGTTGCCGCCTGCGGCGCTGATCACCGCGATGATCGGGCGCGAGCTGGCGAGCCCGGCCGCTGCGGCCGCCGCCCAGGCGCCGGCCGCAGATGACGCGCCGGCGGCCGCTGCCACGCCACCCTACCTACAGGCCCGCGGCCTGGGCCAGACCGGCCAGTTGCAGGCCACCGACATCGGCTTGCGTGCCGGCGAGGTGCTGGGCCTGGGCGGCCTGCTCGGCTCGGGCCGCACCGAACTGGCCCGGCTGTTGTTCGGGCTGGCGCCGGCCGACCAGGGCGAGCTGCACATCGCCGGCCAGCGCGCGCACATCGGCAGCCCGGCCGACGCGGTGCGCCACGGCCTGGCGCTGTGCCCCGAAGACCGCAAGACCGACGGCATCGTGGCCGAACTCTCGGTGCGCGAGAACATCGTGCTGGCGCTGCAGGCACGCCAGGGGCTGTGGCGCTTTCTGCCGCTGGAGCAGCAGCGCCGCACGGCCGACCGCTTCATTGCCGCGCTGGGCATCAAGACCCCCAGCGCCGAAATGCCGATCGGGTTGCTGTCGGGCGGCAACCAGCAGAAGGCCTTGCTGGCGCGCTGGCTCGCGACCGACCCGAAGCTGCTGATCCTGGACGAACCCACCCGCGGCATCGACGTGGCGGCCAAGCAGGAAATCATGGATGAGATCCTGCGCCTGGCCGAGGGCGGCATGGCGGTGCTGTTCATCTCGTCGGAGATGAGCGAGGTGGTGCGTGTGTCGCACCGCATCGCCGTGCTGCGCGACCGCCGCAAGGTCGGTGAACTGCCGGCCGGCAGCAGCGAGCAGGCGGTGTACCAGTTGATCGCGGCGGACGCATGAACACGCTACCGGCCACACTCTCCAGACTGATGAAACACCGCCTCGCGTGGCCGCTGGTCACGCTGTTCCTGCTGCTCGCGCTGAACGCCGCGTTCAACCCGACGTTCCTGCGCCTGGAGTGGCGCGACGGGC
>JANOQS010000628.1:0-7824 GCA_031414975.1 Methylibium sp.
CCCGCCGGGTGCCGCCCGCCGCGACGCGCCCGCACCGCACCGCACAAAGCAAAACGGCGACCTCGAGGCCGCCGTTTCAATCAAGCAAAAGCGAGTCAGCCCCCGCTCTTCCCGATCTTCACCCACTGCACCTCGAACCAGTTGTCGGCGCGGTGAATCACCTCGACATTGCTGCGCGCAGCCCACGGGATGACCTGGCGGTGCAGCGGCAGCACCGCCACTTGCTCCTTGAACTCGCGCAACGCGCCCTTGACGATCTCTTCGCGCTTCTTCGGATCGGCTTCGACCGAGGACTGCGCGGCCAGCGCGTCGGCCTTGTCGTTCCTGGCCTTGCCGTAGTTGTAGAAGCCGATGCCCTTTTCGCCCAGGTTGTTGCGCAGCACTGGCGTGAGCGTGGTTTCGGCGTCGGTCACGGCGCCGCCCCAGCCGAGCATGTACATGCTGAAGTCGTACTTCTCGAGCTTGGGGAAGTAGGTGGCGCGCGGCTGCGCGGTCACCTTGACCTTGACGTTGATCTGCGCCCACATGGCAGCCAGCGCAACGCAGATTTCTTCGTCCTGGATGTAGCGGTTGTTCGGGCAGTCGAGTTGCACCTCGAAGCCGTCGGGGTAACCGGCTTCGGTCATCAGCTTCTTCGCCAGCGGCACGTCGAAGGGCAGGCGCTTCTCGATCTCGGCATCACCGTAGGCGGCCGACGGCGAGGGTGTCATGCCCCCGGTGGGGAAGGACTGGCCGTTCATCAGCTTGGTCTTCATCGTGTCGATGTCGATCGCGTGGTACAGCGCGCGACGCACACGCAGGTCCTTGAACGGGTTCTTGCCCTTCACGCTGCTGTAGAGCAACTCGTCACGGCCCTGGTCCATGCCGATGAAGACAATGCGGTTCTCGGGCCCGTCGATCACCTTCACGCCGGCGGTGTTGCGCAGCCGGGCCACGTCGCGCGGGGCCGGGTCGAGCACGAAGTCGACCTCGCCCGACACCAGCGCGGCCAGGCGCGTCGCGTCGTTCGAGATCTGGGTGTAGACGATCTCCTGCACGTTGCCTTCGTGCTTGCCCCACCAGTTCGGGTTGCGCTTGTAGGTGGTCTTGATGCCGGGCGCACGGCTGACCAGCATGAAGGGGCCGGTGCCCATCGCGTTCTGCGAGGCGAAGGTCTCTTCCTTGTTCTTGAAGTCGAGCGGCTTGGTGGTCTTGTTCTTCTCGCTCCAGGCCTTGCTCATCATCCACAGCGCGTCCAGGTGCTGCAGGAAGATCGGGTTCACCGCGGCGAGCTGAAACTCCACCGTCAGGTCGTCGATCTTCTTCGGCGTGCCCACCGCGCCGGCGTAGTTGTTGATCTGCGAGGTGGGCTGCTGGCCGCGCAGGATCGAGAAGACCACGTCGTCGGCGGTGAACGGCGTGCCGTCGTGGAACTTCACGTTCGGCCGCAGCTTGAAGCGCCACACCAGAGGCGAGACCTGCGTCCACTCGGTGGCCAGCCCGGGCACGATGGCCAGGGTCTTGTCGCGCGACGTGAGGCGCTCATAGACCTGGCCGTTCATCATGTTCGTCATCGACTCGTTCTGCGAGTGCGGGTCCATCGTCTGCGGGTCGCCCTGGCTGGCCCAGCGCAAGGTTTGCGCCTGGGTCGGCGCCTGCGCCAACGCCAGCGCTGCGCCCACGGCGGCGCCCACGGCGATCGAGAGAAGTCGGGTCATGCGGTGCTCCTGCAATGAATGAGTGACCCGAGTTTAGGGCGGCGGCCGGGAAGATCACCAGGGGGCTTCACCAGAGAGGGTCACCTGAGGCGCTCTGCGGCAGCGCCGGGAGCCAGCCCGGGCTTCAGGCCGGCCGGCCGATCTTGCGCAAGGTCTCGGCGCCGGCCCAGAGCTCGTCCAGGTGCGGAAACTGCCAGACCTGGTTCGATTCGCGCGCCGCAATGCGGTCGCTGCAGCCGGGGTGGCTGAGGTCCAGCACTTCAGACGGGATCGGCATTTGCGATCGGGTCGAGAAAAACACCTTGACGCGCGGTGTCACCAGGGCCTGCGGGTTCTGCTCGATGACCACGCCGAGCCGGCCCGAGGTCATGCGCACCAGCGAGCCGTTGGGGTAGATGCCCAGGCTCTTCACGAAGGCCTGGAACAGCACCGGGTCGAACTGCCCGGCCTGGGTCCATTCGGCCATCTGTGAGACCGATTCGGCCGGGTCCCAGCCGGCCTTGTAGGGGCGGTTGGAGGTGATCGCGTCGTACACGTCGCACAGCGCGCCCATGCGGGCCGGCAGGCTGATCGCGTCGCCCACCAGACCGTGCGGGTAGCCTTTGCCGTCGGGCCGCTCGTGGTGGTGCAGGCACACGTCGAGCGCCACCGCGCCCACCTCGCCACTGGCGGCGAGCAACTGGTGGCCGCGCTCGGGGTGGCTCTTCATCACGGTGTATTCATCGACGGTCAGCTTGCCGGGCTTGTTCAGCACTTCGATCGGCATCTTGGCCTTGCCGATGTCGTGAAGCAGGCCGGCCAGGCCGGCGTCGCGCGCCTGCGCTTCGGTCTGGCCGAGTTGGCGCGCCAGGCTCACCATCAGCGCGCACACCGCCACCGAATGCATGTACGAATAGTCGTCGTGGGTCTTCAGGCGTGCCAGGCTCACCAGCGCGCCGGAATTGCGCCACACCGATGAGGCGATCTCGCTCACCAGGGGCAGGCAGGTGTCGGCATTCACCGCATGGCCCATGCGCGCTTCGCTCAGCAGCGACTGGACCGCCTGGCGCGACTGCTGGAACAGCACGGCGGCGTGTTTGAGTTCGTCGTCCATCGACGTGGTCGGTTGCGCGGGCAGCGTGCGCAGGGTTTGAACGGTCGGTTTGGGTCCCGGTGCGGGTGCGGGTGCTGGCATGGGGGCCGGGCCGGCATCGGCCACTGCAGCCGCCGCCGGTGCCGCCGGGGCAGCAGGCGCCGAGGCCACGTCCACACCCTTGGCGATGTCGATCCAGCACTCGGCCACGCCGCTGGACTTGAGCTTGAACAGCACCACCGGATCGCGCAGCACGAACTTCGTCTTCCAGAACGGGTGGTCCAGCCAGGTTCCGCACAGTTCATGCAAGTGCATGCCCAGGCGCGCCTCCTCGATCTTGATTTTCTTCAGCATGGGGACCGTTGGCGGATGAACCGGGTGGCTGGTTATCGGCCCCGGCCGGCGCCGCTTGAGCCGCCACTGCCCCACCGCGCGGTCACAAAAAAGCCGCTGGAGTTCAGCGGCTTTCGTTCCTGCGCCTTTTGACGGGCGCTTCGGTCTTGCAGTTCAGCGGAAGCGCGACTGCGTCACGGTTTTCAGCTCACCCGGCATCGAGCCGATGTAGTTGGCCAGCAGCTTGATCTCGGCCAAGGTGAACGGGCGTGCCATGCCGGCCATGATGGCGTTGCTGCGCCCGACCTTGGGGTTCTTGTCGAGCTGGTAGGCCTTGAGCGCCACGTACAGATAGTCGGCGTGCTGACCGGCCAGCTTGGGGTAGCTGGGGTCGATCGGCTTGCTCATGTTGTCGCCATGGCACGAAGCGCAGTTGCCCTTCTTCAGCAACTCGGCCACCTGGGCCGGCGGCGCCGGCGCGGCGGCCGGGGCCTCGGCAACAGCGCCTTCCTTGCCCTGCTGGTCGTAGAAGGCGGCCACGTCGGCGATGTCGGCGTCGGTCAACGATGCGGCAATGGCACGCATCGTCGGGTGCTTGCGCTCGCCCTTCTTGTAGGCGGTGAGCGCGGCGACGATGTATTTGGCGCCCTGGCCGGCAATCATCGGCACCTTGTGGATTTCGGGAAAGCTCGCCTGGTAACCGGGGATGCCGTGGCAGCCGATGCACATGGCCACCTTCTTCTCGCCCTCCTTGGCGTCCTGCGCCTGGGCCACGCTCAGGGGCGCGAGGGTGGCAGCCGACACGATCAACAGGGACAGCAGGTTCTTCATATTGCAGGGGCGACAGAGGGTGGCGGGATGGCGGCCAGCGCAGAGGCGGCTCAGCGCCGGATTATAGGGGCGCCTATATACTGGTTTGGCACCCCCGCCGCCTCCCCCAACCTGCCTCCCGCACCCACCTCCCATGAAGTTTCAAGGTACCCGGAACTACGTTGCCACGCACGACCTGATGCTGCCGTCAATGCGGCCATCACCCTCAAGCGCCCGCTGCTGGTCAAGGGCGAACCCGGCACCGGCAAGACCATGCTGGCCGAGGAAGTGGCGCAGGCGCTGGACATGCCGCTGCTGCAGTGGCACATCAAGAGCACCACCAAGGCGCAGCAGGGGCTGTATGAGTACGACGCGGTGAGCCGTCTGCGCGACAGCCAGTTGGGTGACGAAAAGGTCAAGGACATCCACAACTACATCGTCAAGGGCGTGTTGTGGCAGGCCTTCACGGCGGGCCAGCAGGTGGCGCTGCTGATTGACGAGATCGACAAGGCCGACATCGAATTCCCGAACGATCTGCTGCGCGAGATCGACCGCATGGAGTTCTATGTGTACGAGACGCGCGAACTGGTGAAGGCGGTGCACCGGCCACTGGTGTTCATCACCTCGAACAACGAGAAGGAGCTGCCCGATGCGTTCTTGCGCCGCTGCTTCTTCCACTACATCAAGTTCCCCGACGCCGACACGATGCGCTCGATCGTGGACGTGCACTTCCCCGACCTGAAGAAGCAGTTGCTGTCGGCCGCGTTGAAGAATTTCTACGACGTGCGCAACCTGCCCGGGCTGAAGAAGAAGCCCTCGACCAGTGAACTGCTCGACTGGCTCAAGCTGCTGGTGGCCGAAGACATCCCGCTCGAAGCGCTGCAGAGCAAGGACGACAAGGTGGCTGTGCCGCCGCTGGTGGGCGCGCTGCTGAAGAACGAGCAGGACGTGTCGCTGTTCGAGAAGCTGGTGTTCATGCAGAGGCACAACCGCTGATGAGCGACTGGTTGAAGCCGGTGCGGCTGGCCGGCCAGCATGCGGTGCTCGAGCCCTTGTCGATGGCGCACCTCGACGGCCTGACCGCCGCGGCGCGCGACGGCGAACTGTGGAAGCTCTGGTACACCGCCATTCCCGCGCCCGAAGGCATGCGTGCCGAGATCGAGCGCCGCCTCGGGCTGCAGGCCAAGGGCTCGATGCTGCCGTTCACGACCTTCGACGCCGCCGGCAATGGGGTCGGCATGACGACTTACATGAACGTCGATGCGGTGCACCACCGCGTCGAGATCGGCTCCACCTGGACGGCCGCCGCCGCGCAGCGCGGGCCACTCAACACCGAATGCAAGCTGATGCTGCTGACGCACGCGTTCGAAACGCTGGGCTGCATCGCGGTGGAGTTCCGCACCCACTTCTTCAACCAGCAGAGCCGGCGCGCCATCGAACGCCTGGGCGCCAAGCTCGACGGCATCCTGCGCAACCACCAGCGCGCGAGCAACGGCACGCTGCGCGACACTTGCGTCTACAGCATCGTGCAGAGCGAATGGCCGGCGGTCAAGGCGCACCTGAGCTGGCAACTGATCAAGCCGCGCTGAACCGATGGTCGACAAGAAGAAAAAGCCGATCACGGTCGAAGACCTGTGGAAGTTCGAACGCATCGGCGGGCTGTCGCTCTCGCCCGACGGCGCGCAGGCGGTGTGTTCTGTCGCCCGCCACTCGATGGACGACAACAAGGGCAGCACCCGCCTGTGGCTGCTGTCCACCTACGGCGGCAAACCGCGCCAGCTCACGGCCTGTGGCGAGAAAGACGGCCAGGCCGCGTGGTCGCCCAACGGCGAACGCATCGCCTTCGTCGCCAAACGCGAACAGCAGGGCCGCAAGGACGACACACCGCAGCTCTACGTGATTGCGCCCGACGGCGGCGAGGCCAGCCGGGTCAGCGACTTCGCCCCCGGTATCGAAGCCTTCAAGTGGTTCCCCGACGGCAAGCGCATCGCCTTCATCGCCTGGGTCTGGCCCGAGTTGCGTGGCACCAAGGCGCAGGCCAGACGCTGGAAGGAGTTCAAGGAGCGCAAGGAAACCGGCTACGTCACCAGCGAAGCGCAGTACCGCCATTGGGACCACCACCTGCCGATGGGCCGGGTGCCGCACCTGCATGTGCTCGACGTGGCCAGCGGGCGGATCACCGACCTGTTCGAAGGCACCGACCTGGAACTGCCGCGCGCCGAGCCTGACGCGCACTGTTTCGACATCGCGCCCGACGGCCGCCACATTGCCTTCGTGCAGGACCCGCGGCCGCAGAAGCGCCTGGACCACACCAAGGCGTTGAGCGAACTGCAACTGCGCAGCGGCAAGGCGCACTCGCTGGCGCTGGACAAGGCCTGGGACTTCGAAGCGCCGCGCTACAGCCCCGATGGAACCACGGTCGCGTTCGTCGCCAGCCACCAGGGCAAGAAGCACACGATGCCCGGCCAGCTGGCCGTGGTGCAACGCGGCGGCGCCTGGAAGGTGCTGAGCGGCGACTGGGACCACGCGGTGCACGCACCGCTGCGCTGGGCTGCGGCCGGCGACGCGCTGTACTTCTGCGCTGAGGAGCGCGGCCGCAACCACCTGTACCGCTGGAGCCTGGCCAGCCGCAGTGCCAGCATCGCCGTGCAAGGCGGTTGGGTGCAGGGCTTTGATGTGGCTGCCGGTGTGGCGGCCGACGTGGTGGCCAGCGTGGCCGATGCGATGGACCACCCGGCGCGCGTACACGCGCAGCGCGACGGCGCCGCGGCGCTGCGGCTGGAGCACTTCAACGACGAACTGCTGGCCACCTGCCGGCTCGGCCGCCATGAAGAGGTCACGTTCAAGGGCGCCCAGGGTGACGAGGTGCAGATGTGGGTGGTCTACCCGCCCGGCTTCGAACCGGCTGCCAAGGGCCGGCCCGCCAAAAAGAAATACCCGCTGCTGCAGGTGATCCACGGCGGCCCGCACGCGGCCTCGGGCGACACCTTCCACTACCGCTGGAACAACCACCTGCTCGCCGCGCAGGGCCATGTGGTCGCCTGCGTCAACTACCACGGCTCGAGCGGCTTCGGCCACGCCTTCCTCGACAGCATCACCCACCGCTGGGGCCAACTCGAACTGCAGGACGTCGAGGCCGGAACCGACTGGTTGCTCAAGCAACCCTGGGCCGACAAGAGCCGCGTGTTCGCCGCCGGCGGTTCGTACGGCGGCTACATGGTGGCCTGGATGAACGGCCACGTGGCACCGGGCCGCTACCAGGCTTACGTGTGCCACGCCGGCTGCTTCGACTGGACCGCGATGTTCGCCGACGACGCCTACACCTGGCACGCCAAGGAAGTCGGTGCCTGGTACTGGGACGACCGCGCCAAGGTCGACGCCCAGAGCCCGCACGCCTTCGCCAAGACCATGCAGACCCCCACGCTGGTGCTGCACGGCGCGCTCGACTACCGAGTTCCCGACCAGCAAGGCCTGGCCTACTACAACACGCTCAAGGCGCGCGGCGTCGACGCGCGGCTCGTCTGGTTCCCCGACGAGAACCACTGGATCCTCAAGCCGCGCAACTCCAAGCTTTGGTATGGCGAGTTTTTTGCTTGGCTTAAGCGGCACCCTGCCCCGGCAGTAAAAGGCAAGACAGGACGCCGCTGAGGGTTGGTTTGCATTGACCCGCGATTCGGTCAGGGTGAGCACCAATGCCTACGCATCGCCATGCTCTGACAATGGCCCATGCGTGACACTGACCTGCGATCCAGCGGCTTGACCTGCGCGCGGCGCTGGGCGGTAGCGGCAAGCGTGTCGCTCGCCGCGTGCGGTGGCGGGTCGGGTGGGCCTGGCGTGTCGAGTGCGCCGGAGGTATTGCAGTCGGTCACGGCTACGCCGCAGTCGTGCTCACCCAACAACCCCTACCGCTTC
>JANOQS010000629.1:0-6222 GCA_031414975.1 Methylibium sp.
GCTGATCTCGCGCTCGAGCGAGCGCACGCCGGCCTCCCGCGTGTAGTAGCGGATGATGCCGCGCACCGCAGACTCTTCAACCAGCAGCTCGACTTCCTTGACGCCGTTGTTCTTCATCTGCTTGGGCAGCAGGTAGCGTTGCGCGATGTCGACCTTCTCGTCTTCGGTGTAGCCGGCCAGACGGATCACTTCCATCCGGTCCAGCAGGGCCGGCGGAATGTTCATCGAGTTCGACGTGGCGATGAACATCACGTCGCTCAGGTCGAAGTCGACCTCGACGTAGTGGTCGCTGAAGGTGTGGTTCTGCTCCGGGTCGAGCACTTCGAGCAGCGCGCTCGACGGGTCACCGCGAAAGTCCATGCCCAGCTTGTCGATCTCGTCAAGCAGGAAAAGCGGGTTGCGCGTGCCGATCTTGGACAGGCTTTGCAGCACCTTGCCCGGCATCGAGCCGATGTAGGTGCGGCGGTGGCCGCGGATCTCGGCTTCGTCACGCACGCCGCCCAGCGCCATGCGCACGAACTTGCGCCCGGTGGCGCGCGCCACGCTTTGCCCCAGCGAGGTCTTGCCCACACCGGGGGGGCCGACCAGGCACAGGATCGGCGCCTTGACCTTGTCGACGCGCTGCTGCACCGCGAGGTATTCGAGAATGCGGTCCTTGACCTTCTCGAGACCATGGTGGTCTTCGTTCAGCACCTGCTCGGCAAAGGCCAGGTCGTGCTTGATCTTGGTCTTCTTGGCCCAGGGCAGATTGATCAAGGTGTCGATGTAGTTGCGCACCACGGTCGCTTCGGCCGACATCGGCGACATCAGCTTGAGCTTCTTCAGCTCGCTGTCGACCTTCTTGCGCGCTTCCTTCGGCATCTTGGCGGCGACGATCTTCTTTTCCAGCTCCTCCATGTCGGCGCCTTCTTCGCCGTCACCGAGTTCCTTCTGGATGGCCTTGACCTGCTCATTCAGGTAGTACTCACGCTGGCTCTTTTCCATCTGGCGCTTCACGCGCCCGCGGATGCGCTTTTCGACCTGCAGGATGTCGACCTCGTGTTCGAGTTGCTCGAGCAGTTTTTCGAGCCGCTTGTCGACCGCGTACAGATCGAGCACGGCCTGCTTGTTCTCGAGCTTGAGGGGCAGGTGCGCGGCAATCGTATCTGCCAGGCGGCCGGGCTCGTCGATGCCGGAAATCGAGGTCAGGATTTCGGGCGGGATCTTCTTGTTCAGCTTGACGTACTGGTCGAACTGCTGAGTCACCGCACGGCGCAGCGCTTCGATCTCGGGCTTCACGTTCGCATCCGGCGGCACCGGCGTGACGTCGGCGACGAAGTACTCGCCGTTGTCGCTGATGCTGTGCGTGTTGGCGCGCTGCACACCCTCGACCAACACCTTCACAGTACCGTCGGGCAGCTTGAGCATTTGCAGGATGCTGGACACGCACCCCACATCGAACATGTCGTCGGGCTTGGGCTCGTCTTTGCCGGCGGCCTTTTGCGCCACCAGCATGATCTGGCGGCCGGCTTCCATCGCCACTTCAAGGGCCTTGATCGACTTCGGGCGGCCCACGAACAGAGGGATCACCATGTGAGGGAACACCACCACATCGCGCAAAGGCAGCAGCGGCAGGGTGATCTTTTCAGCGGGCAGAACGGGATGTCCGGACATGAGGGAACCTCTCTTTCTCTGACCCATCTAGGGCCCGAGCTCTCAATTGCAAGAAGCCGTGCCCGGGGCCGGGCGCGGCGCCGGACTTCAGGCGCTGGCCTTTTGCTCGCGGTAGACCAGCAGCGGTTTGGCTTCTTCTTCGATCGTGTGCTCGTCAAGTACCACTTTGACCACGCCGTCGAGCGTGGGCAACTCGAACATGGTGTCGATCAGTGACTGCTCCATGATCGAGCGCAGGCCGCGCGCGCCGGTCTTGCGCGCCAGCGCCTTGCGCGAGATCGCGGCCAGTGCGGACGGGCGGATTTCCAGGTCCACACCGTCCATCGCGAACAGCTTCTGGTATTGCTTGACGAGCGCGTTCTTCGGCTCGGTCAGGATCTGCACCATCGCGTCTTCGGTCAGCTCACCCAGGGTGGCCACCACCGGCAGGCGGCCGACCAGTTCGGGGATCAGGCCGAACTTGATCAGGTCTTCCGGCAGCACATCTCGAAACACTTCAGAGACGCGCCGCTCGGACTTGGTGTGCACCGTGGCCGCAAAACCGATGCCCGATTTTTCGGACCGGTTCTGGATCACCTTTTCGAGCCCGTCGAACGCACCGCCGCAGATGAACAGGATGTTGGTGGTGTCGATCTGCAGGAAGTCTTGATTCGGGTGTTTGCGCCCGCCTTGCGGTGGCACCGAGGCCATCGTGCCTTCAACCAGCTTGAGCAGCGCCTGCTGCACGCCCTCGCCCGACACGTCGCGCGTGATCGACGGGTTGTCGGCCTTGCGCGAGATCTTGTCGATCTCGTCGATGTAGACGATGCCGCGCTGCGCCTTCTCGACGTCATACGCGCAGTTCTGCAGCAGCTTCTGGATGATGTTCTCGACGTCCTCGCCCACGTAACCAGCTTCGGTCAAGGTGGTGGCGTCGGCAATCACGAACGGCACGTTGAGCAGGCGTGCCAGCGTCTGCGCCAGCAAGGTCTTGCCCGAGCCGGTCGGCCCGATCAGCAGGATGTTGCTCTTGGAGAGCTCGATCTCGTCCTTGTTGCGGCTCATGTGCTTGAGCCGCTTGTAGTGGTTGTAGACCGCCACCGCCAAGGTGCGCTTGGCCACGTCTTGCCCGATCACATACTGGTCGAGGCTGCTCTTGATTTCGCTCGGAATCGGCAGGTCCGACTTGGCGGCTTTGGCGTTGGCGCCTTCGGCCGGCACTTCATCGCGAATGATGTCGTTGCACAGTTCGATGCATTCGTCGCAGATGAAGACCGACGGGCCTGCGATGAGCTTCTTCACCTCGTGCTGGCTCTTGCCGCAGAAGGAGCAGTACAGGACTTTCTCGCTGGGAGAGCCTTTTTTGTCGGCCATGGGAATGGTGGGCGCGGTGCGTTGGTGAAGCTGGAATCAATGATAGTTGAAGTGAAATCCCTGGCCGGCTCGAAAAAGACCGGCTTGACCCCCTATTAGACGACCCTCGGACGCCCCAAAGGGGGGTCAGGCTTCACGGCCGCTTGGCGATCACCTGGTCGATCAGGCCGTAGTCCTTGGCTTCGTTGGACGACATGAAGTAGTCGCGCTCGGAGTCGAGCCGGATCTTCTCGATCGGCTGCCCGGTGCGTTCGGCGAGGATGGCGTTCAAGCTCTCGCGCAGCTTCAGGATCTCGCGCGCCTGGATCTCGATGTCGCTGGCCTGGCCCTGGGCGCCGCCGGAGGGCTGGTGAATCATGATGCGCGAATTGGGCAACGCCATGCGCTTGCCCTTGGCGCCCGCGGCCAGCAGGAAGGCGCCCATGCTCGCGGCCATGCCCATGCACAGGGTCGAGACGGCCGGCTTGATGAACTGCATCGTGTCGTAGATCGACATGCCGGCGCTGACCGAACCTCCCGGCGAGTTGATGTAGAAGAAGATGTCCTTGTCGGGGTTTTCGCTCTCGAGGAACAGCAACTGCGCCACGACCACGTTGGCAGACTGGTCATTCACCGGCCCGACCAGGAACACGATGCGTTCGCGCAGCAGCCGGCTGTAGATGTCATAGGCCCGTTCGCCGCGACCCGAGGTTTCGATGACCATGGGGACCAGCCCCAGGTTTTGTGTGTCCAGCGCGCTCATGGAAGAAATCCTTGCAAAGAGGAACCGTGAATATCGGGATCGATTATGTCGCTACAAGGTGCCGGCTTCAGAATGACAGAAGGCGCCGGCCCTGCGGCGCGGCGCCTTCCCTGCGAATAGCGTCACATCATCCCGTCATCAGTTCATCGAAGGGCACCACCTTGTCGGTGACCTGGGCTTTGGCGATGACGAATTCGGCCACGTTGTTCTCGATCACCACCGCCTCGACCTCGGCCATGCGCTGGCGGTCGCCCAGGTACCAGCGCACCACTTCGGACGGCTTTTCGTAGCTCTGCGCCATTTCTTCGATGTGCGCCTGCAACTGGTCTGGCTTGGCCTGCAGGTTGTTGGCGCGCACCAGTTCGCCCACCACCAGGCCGAGGCGCACGCGGCGCTCGGCCTGCGGCTTGAACACGTCTTCGGGGATCGGCGCGGTGTCGGCATCCTTCACGCCGCGCTTCTTCAGGTCGGCGCGCGCGCCTTCGGTCATGCGCTCGACTTCGCTGTTGACCAGCGCGACCGGCACTTCCAGTTCGGCTGCGGCGACAAGCGCGTCCATCACGCTCGACTTGTTGCGCGCCAGCACGCGGAACTTGACCTCGCGTTCGAGGTTGCGCTTCACGTCGGCGCGCAGGCCTTCGACGGTTTCGTCCTTGATGCCGAGCGACTTGGCAAACGCTTCGTTCACTTCGGGCAGGTGCTGGGCTTCGATCTTCTTGATCGTGACCAGAAAGTCGGCTTCCTTGCCGGCCACGTCCTTGCCCTGGTATTCGGCCGGGAACTGGAGCGGGAAGGTCTTGGACTCGCCCGCCTTCATGCCGCGCACCGCCTGGTCGAACTGCTCGAGCATCTGGCCTTCGCCGATCAGGAACTGGAAGGCGTCGGCCTTGCCGCCGTCGAACGGCACGCCGTCGATCTTGCCTTCGAAGTCGATCGTCACGCGGTCGCCGACCACGGCCGGCTCGGCGGCCGGGCGCTGGGCGAAGGTGCGGCGCTGCTTGCGCAGGATGTCGAGCGTCTTGTCGATCGCGGCGTCGCTCACTTCAGTGGACACACGTTCGACCGACACCTGGCTCAGGTCGCCCAGCTTCACTTCCGGGTAGACCTCGAAGGTCGCGTCGAACGCCACCTGGCCTTCGGGCGCACCTTCCTTCTCGGTGATGCGCGGCGCGCCGGCCACGCGCAGCTTGGCTTCGTTGACGGCTTCGGAAAACACCTGCCCGACCTTGTCGTTCATGACCTCGTAGTGCACCGAATAGCCGTAACGCTGCGTGACCACGCTCATCGGCACCTTGCCGGGGCGGAAGCCGTCGGCCTTGACGGTGCGCGACAGGCGCTTCAGGCGCGAGGTGACTTCGCTGGTGATGCTGGCCGCCGGCAAGGTCAGCGTGATGCGGCGCTCGAGCTTCTCGAGGGTTTCGACTTGAACGGACATTTGCAAAGCTCTCTGGTTTGAATTGCTGGTGCGCGGGGGGGGACTCGAACCCCCACACCATCGCTGGCGTCAGGACCTAAACCTGGTGCGTCTACCAATTTCGCCACCCGCGCCGGGCCTGGCACAAATTCGATGAACCCGAGATTTTAGCTTGCCTGTTCAGCCTGCCCGCTCAGCTGCCAGAACGCGTGTTTCGTCCTCGGCCGGTTTGACGCGGAACCACGCCGCGTACATCGCCGGCAGGGCCAGCAAGGTGAGCACCGTGGCCACGACCAGCCCGCCCATGATGGCCACCGCCATCGGCCCCCAGAACACGCTGCGCGACAACGGGATCATCGCCAGCACGGCCGCCGCGGCCGTCAGGATGATCGGCCGAAAGCGCCGCACCGCCGCCTCGACAATCGCCGTCCAGGTGGGCACGCCACGCTCGCGGTCCTGCTCGATCTGGTCGATCAGGATCACCGAGTTGCGCATGATCATGCCCATCAGCGCAATCACCCCCAGCAGCGCTACGAAGCCGAATGGCCGGTTCAGCAGCAGCAGCGCCGCAGCCACGCCGGCAATGCCCATCGGCGCGGTCAGGAACACCAGCACCGAGCGGCTGAAGCTGTGCAACTGCAGCATCAGCAGGGTGAACATGATGAACAGCATCAGCGGCGCGCCGGCGGCAATCGAGCCCTGGCCCTTGGAGCTCTCTTCCACCGCGCCGGCCACCTCGATGCGGTAGCCGGGCAGCATCTTGGCGCGAATCGGCTCGAACAGCGGGTTGAGTTGCGCCGAGACGGTGGCGCCTTGCAGCCCTTCGATGATGTCGCCCTGCACGGTGGCCGCGTAGTCACGCCCTTCGCGCCACAGCACGCCGGGCTCCCAGACGAAGTTGGCCTTGGCGATCTGCGCCAGCGGAATGCTGCGGCCGGTGGTCGTCGGCACGTAGGCGTTACCCAGGTCGGTCAGCGCGTTGCGCTCGTCCAGCGGCTGGCGCAGCACCATGTCGATGAGCCGGTCACCGTCGCGGTACTGGCCCACGGTGCTGCCGCTG
>JANOQS010000630.1:0-3305 GCA_031414975.1 Methylibium sp.
GCCACCACCACCGCCTGGGCCGGCCGCAGCACCGACGCCGCCTTCGTGCGGCCCGACAAGGCCGCGTTCGCGCTGATCCCGAGCGAGTCGGTCGACTACGCGGTGATGGAGCGTTGCCCCGACGCGCCCGAGTTCGACATCCGCATGGTGCCGATGGACGCTGGCTGGTCCGACCTGGGTGCCTGGGACGCGGTGTGGGACGTGAGCGCGAAAGACGCGCAAGGCAACGCCAGCCACGGCGACACCCTGGTGCACGACAGCCGCAACACGCTCGTGCACGCCACCAGCCGGCTGGTCGGCGTGGTCGGCCTGGACAACGTGGTGGTGGTCGAAACGCCCGACGCCGTGCTGGTGGCCGACCGCAGCCGCAGCCAGGACGTGAAGCAGATCGTCGGCGAATTGCAAAGCGCCGGCCGCACCGAACACACGCTGAACCGCCAGGTGCACCGCCCCTGGGGCTGGTACGACAGCATCGACTCGGGCCCGCGTTTCCAGGTCAAACGCATCATGGTCAAGCCCGGCGCGCGCCTGAGCCTGCAGAAGCACCACCACCGCGCCGAACACTGGATCGTGGTCACCGGCACCGCCGAGATCACCAACGGCGACCAGGTGCTGCTTCTGACCGAAAACCAGAGCACCTACATCCCGCTCGGCCAGGTGCACCGCCTGGCCAACCCGGGCAAGGTGCCGCTCGAGATCATCGAGGTGCAGTCGGGCAGCTACCTGGGCGAAGACGACATCGTGCGCTTCGAGGACACCTATGGGCGGGTGAAGTAGGCACGGTGCAGCGACCTGCGTTCGCTTCTTCCACTTCAGCGGCGCGGGCCTCGCCGCGGGGGTGGAGCCTCCGCCGCCGGCCTGGTTCCGGGTGCAGCCGGCCGCGGCGCAGGCGCCTCCCGTCGCGGAGCGTCCAGGCGCGCCTGCGCCAGCACATCCTCCAGCTGTGCTTCCGTCATGCGCTTCAGCACGCAGAAGTTGGCTCGCGTGAGCGTGGTGGACTCGTAGGCGCGAAGCAACAAGGCACGTTCGCGGCGACCCTCGTCGTCTGCGGTCGGCATGACATGGCCCGCGTCGGCCCGCTGTACCGGCACTGCGTGCGGCGCACCTTGCGGATCGCGCGGCGGTCGTTGTTCGGCATGGTTCCGCGGCCGTGGGTCGGGCGGGCGCCGCGCATCGCCCTGCGCGTGCCGCGGTGGCCGGGCGGGCCGACGCGGGCCGTCGGTGGCCATTCCGGGCGGGCGAGGCTGCGCATCGTGCGGCGGCCGGTTTGCTCCGGGTGGCTGGCGCAGCGAAGGCTCGGCCTGGCGCTGCGCTTCGTGCATCTTGCGTTGCGCCTCGCGCTCGGCGGCGCGGCGCTCGTCGTGCAGCGCTCGGCGGCGCTCCAGCTCGGTGGCGGCGGCCGCGCGGTGTTCGTCGGCCACGTCGCCTGCGGGCTCGCCGTCCAGGTCCACACGCTGCGGTGAGGCCACCAGTGCTCTCAGGTAGGCCGTGCTGGTGGTGTGCCGGTGCAGAAAGATCGACAGCGACTTCTTCGTGAAGATGCTCGGCGCGCGCAGCTGGATGTCGGCCTGGATGCGCAGCTTCAGCGGCTTGGCCGCGCCCGGCGTGAACAGAGCGGGGAACAGTTCCGCCAGGCGCGCGGCGCAGGCGGCGGGTGGCAGCTCGGCAATGGCGACCGCCGCGGGCTCGGTGGGCGCAATGTCGGTGGGCGCAGGCTCGGTGGCAGGCTCGGTAGCAGGCTCGGTAGCAGGCTCGGCAGGCGCCGGCTCATGGAGCACAGGCTCGATGGGCAAGGGCTCGATCTCGGGCTCGTCGGGCAGGGGCAGGTCTTCAGGCACGGTTCGGGCAGCAGCAAGAATGTCAGGCCGCGATTGTCGCCGCGTTCGCAGCCGTGCCGCGCAAACTCAGGTCAGCGCAGGCCGACTCCCGCATAGACCTCGTCCCAACCCAGGCTCAGGCCCAGGCCATCGAGCGCAAGGCGGGTGCCTGCGGGCCATGCCTCCAGAGTCGTCCACGCCGCATCGGCGGGCACGCGCTGGCAAGACCAGGCGGCCTCTTCCATGCTGGAAAGCAGGATGATGTGCTGCAAGCCATCCAGCTTCTGGTAGGCCTGCAGCTCGGCCATACCGCGCACCGGCTCCCCTTGGATCGCATAGATCAACCCGTCAAGGTACTCATGCTTGTACCGGCTCGCGTTCTCGAGCACCAGGTAGCCCGACCGCGGTGGATTGCGGCCGGGCACCCGCCTTCAGTTCTGCTGCGGCCGACGACGGCGCGCGATGAAGCCGATCACGCCCAGGCCGGCGAGCATCAGCGCATAGGTCTGGGGTTCGGGCACGGCGGTGACCGTGAGGTTGCCCGAGTACAGCGAGTTGGCGACGGCGCTACCGTTCAGGACCAGCGCGAACGGCGGCGAGGCCGTGCCGATGGTGAAGATGCCACTGAACTGGTTGTCGCCATACACCGTGAGAGGGGTTCCGTTGAGGCTGCCCGTCAGGTTCTGGATGAAGCTGGCGCTTCCGTTCAGCACCAACTGGTACACGCCGGCCGCCGCACCGGTGAAGGTGATGTTGTCGGAGCCACCGCTGAGCAGCGGATCGCTGCTGAAGACCGGCGAGATCGAGCCGAGCAGCGACCCTTCGGGTGCGGAAACCGCGGCGAACGAGCCCGCGTAGGTATTCACGCCCGTGGACAGAAGTGAAATGGTCTGGTCGGCAGCGAAAGTTGCGGCTGCCGTCATCGACAAGCCAACCGCGGCGAATATCGTCTTGAGTTTCATGGGTTCCCCTAAGAGTTCTCCCCGAAAAAATATTCGGGGTGGCAGCCAATTCGGCGCTGGAACTGGTTTTAGGGCAAACCTTCAGGCCATGCACCCCCCCCGAAACAGGGGGCTGGATGCAGCACTTTTACCCGGGAGAGCCATGTAAGTTCGGTGCCCATCGCCTGGCCTTGCAGAACGCCGTTGCTGACGCCCGGTTATGTTCGACATCGCACAATATCGACGGATACTTTCGCCCTGAAACGGGGGGCGAAACGGCTCGGAAAAGTTACACCTCCAAGGCTGAAAATTTTCAGTGTTTGGCGAGTATCGCAGCGCACAAACAACACCCGATGATCTGTTATGTGCGGCGTCACACATAACGCAATTGTGGGTATGTGGGTATCTAGGAGCGTGGGCGGCAGAAGGCGTCGAAGCGAAACGTGCGAAAACCGAGTACCGCGGGGGAGCGCCGACAAGCCCAGGGTCTTCCCCCTGGGCGCAGGAGGTGATACCCGGCGGTGCCGGTTTCTCGCGCGTTGCAGCC
>JANOQS010000631.1:0-2655 GCA_031414975.1 Methylibium sp.
CCGGTCTTGAAGCCAGTGTAGGTGCGCGTCATCAGGCGGCGCAGGTCGTTGCCCAGCGCGTCGGGCGCGATCATCTTCTTCATCTCGGCTTCGGTCGGGAACACCGTCGGGTTGTTCGCCACTTCGGGCTTGATGAACTTCTTCGATTCCTTGTTCGGGTTGGCGTAGAACACCTTGTTGGTGATGCCCGCATGCACTTCCGGGCGCAGGATGTAGTTGATGAACTTGTGCGCGTTGCCCGGGTGCTCGGCATCGGCCGGGATCACCATCACGTCGAAGAACAGCAGGCCGCCGGTGCTCGGGATCAGTGCTTCGAGCTTCTGGCCGGTCTTGCCCTCGATGGCGCGCTGCTTGGCGATGTTGACGTCGCCAGACCAGCCCAGCGCCAGGCAGATCGAACCGTTGGCCATGTCGTTGATGTAGCCCGACGAACTGAACAAGGTGACGTAGGGGCGCACCGTCTTCAACAGGTTGGCCGCTTGCGCGTAGTCGGCCGAGTTCTTGCTGAACGACGGTTTGCCCAGGTAGTGCAGCGCCGCCGGAATCACTTCGGTGGACGAGTCGAGGAAGGACACGCCGCAGGACTTGAGCTTGGAGATGTATTCGGGTTTGAACACCAGGTCCCAGGCATTGGCCGGCATCGGCGTGCTGCCCAGCGCGGCCTTGACCTTGTCGACGTTGATGCCCACGGTGGTGAAGCCCCACAGCCAGTTGACCATGAACTGGTTGCCCGGGTCGAGCTTGGCGAGCTGGGCCTGGATGTCGGGGTCGAGGTTCTTGTAGTTCGGCAGTTGCGCCTTGTCGAGCTTGCGCAGCAGGCCACCATCGGCCTGCAGCTTGGCCCAGTTGCTCGACGGCACGACGATGTCGTAGCCCGTCTTGCCCGCCACCAGCTTGGCATGCAGGATTTCGTTGTTGTCGAAGTTGTCGTAGCGGACCTTGATGCCGGTTTCTTTTTCGAAGCCCTTGATCGTGTCTTCGCCGATGTAGTCGGACCAGTTGTAGACGTTCAGCACCTTTTCTTCTTCCTGCGCGGCGGCCGGGCCGGCCCACAGCAGGCCGGCGGCAGCGGTCAGGGAGGCGATCGAGGTCAGGGCACTGAACATGCGTTTCATGAGCGTTTCCTTCAGAAGTTTTCGAAAGTGCAAGGGGCCGATTCGGGTCAGAGTCTAGTCAGCGCGGGGCCGTCTCGGCCTTCTCGCAAACCCCGTGCCAGCAGGAGCATCGGCGCCGCGGTGTGCACTCGGGCGTCTCGATGTGCCCCGCGAACTACAGCCAGCCGCGCTTCACCACATCGGCCAGGGTCAGGTCCAGGCACTTGCTGATCAGCGCCACCATCTCGTCGATCTGATCACGCGTGATGACCAGCGGCGGCGCGATGATCATGCGGTCGCCGACCGCGCGCATGATCAGCCCGTTGCCGAAGCAGTGGCCGCGGCAGAGCATGCCCACTTCGAGGCTCGAGTCGAAGGCCTGGCCAGTCGATTTGTCCTTGACGATCTGCAATGCGGCCATCAGCCCGCAGGTCTGCACTTCCCCGACCAATGGGTGCTTGGCCAGTTCGGCGTAGTGCGTGGCCAGGTACGGGCCCAGATCGTCGCGCACCTTCTCGACCAGCTTCTCGCGCTGGATCAGCCGGATGTTGGCCAGCGCCACCGCACACGCCACCGGGTGGCCGGAGTAGGTGTAGCCGTGGTTGAACTCGCCTCCCTGCTCGATCAGCACCTTGGCGATGCGCTCGCCCACCATCACGCCGCCGAGCGGGATGTAGCCCGAGGTCACGCCTTTGGCAAAGGTCATCAGGTCGGGCCGGCTGCCGAAGGTCTCGCAGCCGAACCAGCGGCCGGTGCGGCCGAAACCGGTGATCACCTCGTCGGAGACGAGCAGGATGTTGTACTTGTCGCAGATGCGCTGGATTTCGGGCCAGTATGTGGCGGGCGGCACGATCACGCCACCGGCACCCTGGATCGGCTCGCCGATGAAGGCGGCGACCTTGTCCGCGCCGATCTCGAGGATCTTGGCTTCGAGCCACCCGGCGGCCTTCAGGCCGAAGTCGTCTCGGCTCTGGTCACGCCCCAACTCGAACCAGAACGGTTGTTCGATGTGCACGATGCCGGGAATCGGCAGCCCGCCTTGCGCGTGCATGCCGCTCATGCCGCCGAGCGACGCGCCGGCCATCGTCGAGCCGTGATACGCATTCTTGCGGCTGATGATCACCGTGCGCTCGGGCTGGCCCAGCACGTCCCAGTAGCGCCGCACCATGCGCACCACGGTGTCGTTGCCTTCCGAGCCCGAGCCGCTGAAGAACACATGCTTGAACTGTGGCGGCGTCACCTGCGCGAGCAGTTCGGCGAGTTCGATGGCCGGCGGCGTGGCGGTCTGGAAAAAGCTGTTGTAGAACGGCAGCTCCTGCAACTGCTTCGTCGCCGCGTTGATCAGCTCCTGGCGGCCGTAACCGACGTTCACGCACCACAGGCCCGACATCGCATCGAGGATCTTGTGGCCGTCGCTGTCCCACAGGTAGATGTTCTCGGCTTTGGTGATGATGCGCGAGCCCTTGGCGGCGAGCGACTTGAAGTCGGTGAACGGGTGCAGGTAGTGCGCCGAATCGGCGTCCTGCCATTCCTTGGTGCTGCGGCGCTGCGCCACCGCGGG
>JANOQS010000632.1:0-4492 GCA_031414975.1 Methylibium sp.
TTTATTCCTTCTTTTTTGTGGATTTTCTTTGGCCGCCCCGGGCCTTTCTACCCCCCCCCCGGCCGCCCTTCGGGGGAGGGGGGCCCGGCGGGCTGAGGATCGTCGCTAATCAAGTCAGACCTTGGGCAGCGGTGCGGCCGGCCTGGCCGCCAGCCTGCCCGCGGGCGCCTTCATGTCGGCCAGCTGCTTGCGTGCGCGCTGCGTGGCGCGCTCCATCAGGTAAGCGTTCTCGAAGGCGCGCAGCCGGCCGGTCTCGCACATGCGCGTGAGCATGCGCGAGGTCATCGAGATCGTCTCCTGGTACTTCTTGCCGCGGCTGAACACGAAGAAGCTGCGGCCCGGGCTCATGTAGGTCAGGCGCACCTTCTGCCACTGCTCCTTCAGGTTCATCTGATAGGCAAAACCGAGCTGAATGTGGTCCATCAGCTTGGCGCCCCGGGTCGGCTCGTTGGGCTCGGTGCTGGCCAGATCGAGGTTGATGTCCACACCCAGGTGTTGCGCCACCGTCTCGTTGGCTTCAGGGTCGTTGTCCAGCCCGAGCTCGATGTCGACGTGGCCGGACCAATCGACCGCGGCCTCTTCGACCAGGCCCACGGCCTGAGCCTCCTCGGCCGTGAAGCGGCGCTCGATCTCGACGCTGGCTGCGACCTCGGGCACCGCGTCGGTCGGCGAGAGCGATTCGGTGCCCGGCACCGGCATGCTGAACACGCTGTCGAGCTGCTTGACCATCAGGTTGTGGTCCAGCTCGGACATCGGGCTGCCCTTCAGCGACTCGGCATGCGCCGGCAGCAGTTTGCTGAAGAACTCCTTCTGCGCTGCTTCCGACCAGCCGAGCAGCTTCATGCCCTCGTACAGGTCTTTCATCAGCGGCGGCAACTGCATCAGGAACTTCTTGCGCAACGCCGGCGAGCCCTTGGGCTGCACGCTCATCACCAGGTCGCGGCCGACACGGCGGTAGCGTTGGGCCCGGTCCGAGTCGGCGCCGTCGCGACTCACGGCCAGCACCAGCGCCTGGCTCCAGACCTGCGCAAGGAAGTCGCGCAGGTACTTGGGCAAGGACAGCGGCTCCAGCGCCGTCTGCAACTGCAGCATGTAGCGCTGCTGGATGCGCAGCTCGGACTCCTTGCCCTCCAGGGTGACGGAAGCACCGGTCTGCTCCACCGTGGCTTTTGTCTGGCGCGCGATGAAGGCCTCCAGCTCGGACAGCTTGGCCGCGTAGAGCTCGATCTGGTCGAAGTCGCCGTCGACGATCTCCTGCACCAGTTCGCGCACCCGGGTGATGAATTCCTTGCCCGGACCGTCGTCGAAGTCTTCGAACGCGCAGGCCAGCGACGCCATGCGATTCACGAAACGGCGCACCGGGTGGCGCCGCGACGAGAAGAAGCTGGTGTCGTTCAGCGCCACGCGCAGCACCGGCAGCTGCAGGCGGGCGATCTGGCGCGCCATCTGCGGCGGTACGCGCGAGTCGGACAGGATCTGGTCGAACAGGCTGCCCACCACGTCGATCACCATGTGGTCGAGCCGGCCGGTTGAGGCCTGGCGCAGCTCTTCGCGGTGGGCGCGGATCAGGTTCACCGCCATCAACCCCGGCAGGCCACCGGCCTGCGCTGCGCCGTAGGCTGTGCCGTGGCTTGTGCTTCCGCCAGCGCCGTACCCCGTGCCGCTGCCGGGGCGCCCGGAATCGGGAGCCAGCCCGGCCGAGGCGTCCAGATCGGTGTTCAGCGCGCCGTGGCCCGAGCGACGGAACAGGTCTTCCAACTCGCCGGGCCGGCTGGCCAGCGCCGTCAGGCGGCGCAGCAAGGTCATCAACTGGGCGTCGGCCAGCGCGGCAGCCGAAGGCGGGTGGCGTGAATCCATGCCGCCGCGGCCGCTCAGCGAGTCGGGTCGGGTCGGCGCCTGCCCGGTGTGCGGGCCGTGGCCATGGCCGCGCTGGTTGGCAGCGGGGGCGCCCAGGCCGGTGGCGAAGTCCGATGCCGCGCCGCCCAGCGGTGGGTTGAACTCGGACGCCTGGTTGCCGGTGGAATGCCACTCCCGCCCGGCCGTGCTGTAGCCGGACTGGCCGCCGCTCATCTGGTTGCCCGGCCCTTCGACCGAGCGCACCGTCATGCCGATCGGCTGGACCCCGCGCGCTTTCAGGTCGCGCACGATCTCGGCGTAACACACCGGCATCGCGCGCGCCATCGCCCAGCCCAGGTCACGGGTCAGCAGCTTGCGCAGGTCGAGCTGGTCGGTCACCGCCTCGATCGCGCTGTAGAGCGCGGCGCCGACGATCTCGGCGCGCAACGGGTTGCGGCTGTCGTCGGCGTGGGCCGCGCGCAGCAGGGCGCGGATGTAGGTGTTGAGTTCGCGCAGTTCGGACTCGCACTCGTGCGTGATGAGCTGCGCGATCCGGTCGGACACCATGCGCTCCTCGACCTCGTGGTCGCCGACCAGGCTGAGCGACTGCCAGTCGGTCGCGGCCTGGCGCCGCGTGGTGCCGCGCGTGGCCAGGTCTTCATGCACTTTCTCGCGCAGCGCGTCGCGGAACGCGGCATGGAAAACGGCGATGTTGCGCAGCAGATCCACCCGCGCCAGCAGCATCAGGTCGCGTTCGATGATGCGGGTGCTCGATTCGGCCATCGTGCAGAGCATGTCGGACACGCGGTCGGCGACGGCGGCGGCGGTCGTCTGAATCTGACTCATTGCCGCATCCAGCGCGGTCAGTAGACGTGGTTCGGTCGAGGTCATCTCACACAGCAGGCCGCAGCCCCGGGGGTGGGGAGCCCCGGATCAGGTTCCAAGTATGGACCGGATTGTGCAGAGACCCGACCGCGGGCCGGGGCTTACTTCTTCAGGGCGTCGCGGATTTCACGCAGCAGCACCACATCCTCGGGCGGGGGTCCGGGCAAGGCGGCCGGGGCGTCCTTCTTCAGGCGATTGATCTGCTTGACCATCATGAAAATGATGATCGCCAGGATGATGAAGTTGATCGCCACAGTGATGAAGTTGCCGTAGGCGAACAGCGGCACCCCCGCTTTGGACAGGGCCTCGTAAGTCATCGGGCCCTTAAAGTCGGCCGGCGGGTTCGACAGGACCAAGAAGAAGTTGGAGAAATCCAGCCCGCCGAAGATCTTTCCGACGATCGGCATGATCAGATCCTTGACGATCGAGTCGACGCTCTTTCCGAAAGCCGCGCCGATGATGACGCCGACCGCGAGGTCGACGACATTGCCCTTCATCGCGAATTCCTTGAACTCGGTTGCAAATCCCATGGTTCCCGCTCCTCTTCTTGGACTGTTGACAGGGTGTGCCGGTCGTGAGCGCCGGCGCCGCGCAGTATTGCCGAAGATGGCGCCGGGGCCGGGCCGGCCGGGGTGCCCCACGGCGTCCGCTAGAATCCCGGGTTGACCCCGATTTGATGTCAAGTTCCGAGGAAACACATGAGTGACAGCCCAGTCGACAACGCCAAACGCACCTGGATGATTGCCTCGGGTTGTGCCGGGGCCGTGGGTGCCGGATTTGCTGCCGTTCCGTTCGTGAGCAGCTTCCTGCCGTCCGAGCGGGCCCGTGCGGCGGGTGCCTCGGTGGAGGTCGACATCAGCGGCCTGCAACCGGGCGAGAAACTCACCGTCGAGTGGCGCGGCAAGCCGGTCTGGATCATCAAGCGCACGCCCGAACAGGTGGCCGGCCTGCCCAAGATGGATGCGCAGCTGGCGGACCCGGGCTCCAAGCGCAACCCGGCCGAGCTGACGCCCGAGTACGCGCGCAACGAGCACCGCTCGATCAAGCCCGAGATCATGGTCGCGGTGGGCATCTGCACTCACTTGGGCTGCTCGCCGTCGGACAAGTTCACGCCCGGCCCGCAGCCTTCGCTGCCCGACGACTGGGCCGGCGGCTTCCTGTGCGCCTGCCACGGCTCCACCTTCGACCTGGCCGGCCGCGTCTACAAGAACAAGCCCGCGCCCGACAACCTCGAGGTGCCGCCGCACATGTACGTCTCCGACACGGTCTTGCTGATCGGCTCGGACAAGAAGGCTTGAACAAGCGCAGACTGCAACGGCAAACCGACGAGAACATCACATGGCAACAATGAAGGAAGCCCCGGCTGGCGCACCTGTCGCGCAGAAGCTGATGACGTGGGTGGACAACCGTTTCCCGGCCACCAAGCTCTTCAACGAGCACATGGCCGAGTACTACGCGCCGAAGAACTTCAACTTCTGGTACATCTTCGGCTCGCTTTCGCTGCTGGTGCTGGTGCTGCAGATCGTCACCGGCATCTTCCTGACCATGCACTACAAGCCCGACGCGGCACTCGCGTTCGGCTCGGTCGAATACATCATGCGCGACGTGCCCTGGGGCTGGCTGGTGCGCTACATGCACTCCACCGGCGCCAGTGCGTTCTTCATCGTCGTGTACCTGCACATGTTCCGCGGGCTGCTCTACGGCAGTTACCGCAAGCCGCGTGAGCTGGTGTGGGTCTTTGGTTGCGCGATCTTCCTGTGCCTGATGGCTG
>JANOQS010000633.1:0-2066 GCA_031414975.1 Methylibium sp.
CAGCGCCGCCCCGTGCTTGCGCAGCCCGCGCGCGATCACGCCGCGGTGGATCTCCGAGGTGCCGTCGAAGATGCGGTAGATGCGCGCGTCGCGGTAGTAGCGCTCGATCGGCAGCTCCTTGCAGAAGCCCATGCCGCCGAAGACCTGCACCGCGCGGTCGACCACGCGGCCGAGTGTTTCCGAGGCCTGCACCTTCACCATCGCAATCCACTCGCGCGCCTCGCGGCCCTGGTCGAGCAGCCACGCCGCGTGCAGCACCATCAGCCGCGCCGCGTTGATCTCGATGGCGCTGTCGGCCAGCATCTGCTGCACCATCTGGAAGTCGCCGATGGCCTGGCCGAACTGGCGCCGCTCCTTCGCATAGCCGGTCGTCAACTCCAGCACATGGGCCGCTTTGCCGACCGCGCGTGCACCCACCTGCGCCAACCGCACGCGGCCCAGCACGTCCATCGCCAGGCGGAAGCCTTCGCCGCGCGGGCCGAGCAGGCAGTCGGCCCCGAGTTCGACGTCGTCGAAGAACAGTTCCAGGTGGCTGGTGCCGCGCAGGCCCATCATCGGCTGGTCCTTGCCGAGCACGAAGCCGGGCAGGCCCTTGTCGACGAGGAACAGCGAGATTTCCTTCTTCGGCGCATCGGGCGTGCTGGTCAGCGCCGAGACGATGAAGAAGTCGGACACCTCGGCGTCGCTGATGAAGTGTTTGCTGCCCGACAGTCGCCAGCCGCCGTCGGCCGTCGGCGTGGCGCGGGTGGTGATGCCGGCGGCGTCGGAGCCGGCGCCGGGTTCGGTGATCGCGATCGAGCCCACGCGCTCGCCGCGCACGCAGGGCTCGAGCCAGCATTGCACCTGCGCGCCGCGGCACGCGAACAGCGCTTCGTAGACGTTGCCGAAGGCGCGCCGGATCAAGATGTCGGTGGTGTGGCCGAACTGCTCTTCGGCGAGCATCGTGTCGACCGCGCTCAGCCCGCCGCCGCCCCATTCGGCCGGCACGTTCATCGCGTACAAGCCGAGCTCTTTCGCCTTGGCGTGGATCGCGCGGGCGCGTTCGGGGGCGAGGCGACCGCTGGCCTCCACCTCTTCTTCCAGCGGCGCGAGTTCGCTACGCACGAAGCGCCGCACGGTGTCGACGAGCATCTTCTGTTCGTCGCTCAATCCGAAGTCCATGGATCGTCTCCTTGACAGGTCTTGTCGGTTCAGTGGCCGGCCCAGACCGGCCGGCGCTTCTGCGCGAATGCGGCCGGGCCTTCGACGGCGTCGTCGCTGGCCAGCATGCGTTCGGCGGCGTCGTAGCGCGCGGCCATCGCGTCAGCCAGATCGGGGTGCGCCAGGCTTTGATGCATCACCTGCTTGGACGCCTGCAGCGCCAGCGGTGCGCAGGCGAGCAGGTCTTGCGCGAGCGCGCGCGCACGCGCCATCAGCTCGGCGCGCGGCACCACGCGGTTGATCAGCCCGATGCGTTTCGCTTCGTCGGCGTCGATGCGCTGACCAGTCAGCACCAGCCACATCGCGTCTTTCATCGCCATCTGGCGCGGCAGCCTTTGCAGCAGCCCGCCGCCCAGTGCGGCCAGGCCGACGCGCGGTTCGGGCAGCGCGAACTGCGCGTCGTCGGAGGCGATGGCCAGGTCGCAGGCGCTGACGATCTCCACGCCCCCGCCCAGGCACAGCCCGTTCACCGCCGCGATCACCGGCTTCCACAGATCGAAGCGGTGGGTGATGCCGGCAAAGCCGGTGGCCGGCTTGCTGTGGTCGCCGGTGGCAGCCAGCGCTTTCAGGTCGGTGCCGACGCAGAACGCGCGTTCGCCGGCGCCGGTGACGATGGCCACGCGCAACGCCGGGTCGGCGGCGTAGAGGTCGAAGGCCTGGGCGAGTTCGAAGTGGCCTTCGCGGTGCACCGCGTTCAGCACGTCGGGGCGGTGGATCGTCAGCGTGAGGACTTCGCCGTCGGTCTCGTAGCGGCAGAAGCGGAAGTCGGGGAGGCTCATCGCGGCGGCCGTCCCGCCTCGATGCTTTCGAGCAAGGCGCGCGTGCGCGCCAGCAGGCGGCGCGCGCGTTCCACGGCCGGCACGGTC
>JANOQS010000634.1:0-2661 GCA_031414975.1 Methylibium sp.
AGGCTCGCGCTTCGTGCCGGTGATGATGGGCTCGGGCGTGTTCGCCAAGGCCTTCACCTTGGAGCACGCCTATGCGGCGAAAGACACCGAGGGCAAGTCGGTCAGGGACGAGCTCGAGCGCATCGGCTACATCGGCACCGAAGAACCCGGCGCGCACCCGATCGGCGCCTATTTCGAGACCCACATCGAACAGGGCCCGGTGCTGGAAGACCACGACAAGACCATCGGCGTGGTGACCGGCGTGCTGGGCATCCGCTGGTACGACTGCACCGTGACGGGCATGGAAGCGCACGCCGGCCCGACGCCGATGGCGCTGCGCAAGGACGCGCTGCAGGTCGCTGCCAGGCTGATGCAGGAGGTGGTGGCTTGCGCGCACCGCCACCCGCAGGGCGACCAAAACCACGGGCGCGGCACGGTCGGCATGGTGCAGGTGCACCCGAACAGCCGCAACGTGATCCCGGGGCGCGTGAAGTTCAGCATTGACCTGCGCAACGCCAGCGATGCGCTGGTGGATGCGATGGATGCCGACATCCGCGCGGTGGCGGCTCAATTCAGCAAGGAGAGCGGCTTGCCTATCGAGATCGTGCCGGTCTCGGCCTACCCGGCGCAGCCTTTCCATGCCGACTGCATCGCCGCGGTGGCGCGGGCGGCCGAGAAGCTCGGCTACAGCAACATGCCGGCCGTGTCCGGCGCCGGGCACGACGCGGTCTACATGGCGCGGCTGGCGCCCAGCGGCATGATCTTCATTCCGTGCAAGGACGGCATCAGCCACAACGAGATCGAAGATGCCAAGCCCGAGCACATCACCGCCGGCTGCAATGTGCTGCTCCACGCGATGCTGGAGCGGGCCGGCGTGGCCTGACTTCTGCCGCATCCCGGCACGCGGCTTGCTCGCGCTTGCGCGTGTTCCCTTTCGCTCACAACAAGGAGACCTCATGTCCTTCTCTCGTCGTCACACCCTCGTCGCCGCCCTCGCCGCAGCCACCCTGGCCAGCCTGCCGGCCTTCGCCCAGACCAAGATCAAGGTCGCCGCCATCTACACCGTGCCGGTCGAGCAGCAATGGGTCAGCCGCATCGACAAGGCGCTGAAGGCGGCGGTCGCGCGCGGCGAGGTCGAGTACGTGTTCTCCGAGAACGTCACCAACGCCGACTACGAACGCGTGATGCGCGGTTATGCCGAGAAGGGCCACCAGCTCATCGTCGGTGAATCGTTCGCGGTCGAAGCGGCGGCGCGCAAGGTCGCCAAGGACTACCCGAAGATCAGCTTCGTGATGGGCAGCTCGGGCAAGCCGCAGGAGCCCAACTTCGCGGTGTTCGACAACTACATCCAGGAGCCTGCCTACCTGACCGGCATGATCGCCGGCGGCATGACCAAGAGCAACAAAATCGGCATGGTCGGCGGTTACCCGATTCCTGAAGTGAACCGCCTGATGAACGCCTTCATGGCCGGCGCGAAAGAGACCAACCCGAAGGTCGAGTTCATGGTCAGCTTCATCAACAGCTGGTTCGACCCGCCGAAAGCCAAGGAAGCCGCCTTCGCGATGATCGACAAGGGGGCCGACCTGCTCTACGCCGAGCGCTTCGGCGTCAGCGACGCAGCCAAGGAAAAAGGCAAGCTCGCGATCGGCAACGTGATCAACACGCAGGACAAATACCCCGACACCGTGGTCGCCTCGGCGCTGTGGAACATGGAGCCGACGATCGACCTGGCGCTGAAGATGGTCAAGGACGGCAAGTTCAAGGCCGCCGACTACGGCTCGTACTCGATGATGAAGCACAAGGGCAGTGAACTGGCGCCGCTGGGTACCTTCGAGAAGAAGATTCCGGCCGACATCGTCACCAAGGTGCAGGCGAAAGAGAAGGCCATCCTGGCCGGCCAGTTCACCGTGAAGGTGGACGACGGCCAGCCCAAGCCCACGGCCAAGTAACGACCAAGTAACGACCAAGTAAGCCCCCCCGGCCCGAACCGCCGCCGCGTGGCAACGCCCGTCCTGCGCCTGTCGGGCATCACCAAGCGCTTCGGCGCCTTGGTGGCCAACGACGCGATCTCGCTCGACCTCGGCGCCGGCGAGGTGTTGGCGCTGCTGGGCGAAAACGGCGCCGGCAAGAGCACGCTGGTGTCGATCCTGTTCGGCCACTACCTGGCGGACGCAGGAAGCATCGAGGTCTTCGGCCAGCCGCTGCCGCCGGGCAACCCGAAGGCGTCGCTGGCAGCCGGCATCGGCATGGTGCACCAGCACTTCGCGCTGGCCGACAACCTGAGCGTGCTCGACAACGTAATGCTCGGCACCGAGCCGCTGTGGTCGTGGCGCTCGCGCCGCGCGCAGGCACGGGCCAAGTTGCTCGACGCCGCCGAGCGCTTCGGCCTGGGCGTGAATCCGGATGCACTGATCGCCGACCTGTCGGTGGGCGAACGCCAGCGCGTCGAGATATTGAAGGCGCTGGTCCGCGGCGCCAAGATACTGATCCTCGACGAGCCGACCGCGGTGCTGACGCCGGCCGAGTCGGAGTCGCTGTTCGCTTGCCTGCGCCAGCTCATCAACCAGGGCCTGAGCGTGATCTTCATCAGCCACAAGCTCGACGAGGTGTTGCGCGTGTCGCACCGCATCGCGGTGCTGCGCGGCGGCAAGCTGGTGGCGACGATGGCCTCGGTTGACGCCG
>JANOQS010000635.1:0-1906 GCA_031414975.1 Methylibium sp.
GCGGTCGGCGGCGTGGCCGGCGGCGCTGCCTTCTGGCGCGGCGCGAGCGCCACCGCCAGCACCACACCGCCCACCGCCACGCCGGCCAGGGCGCCGGTCACCCATTTGCGGCGCGACTTCGCGCTGGTCGGCACCGGCACCTCGCCGTCCTGGGTGGCGGAGTTGTCGTCCAGCCAGTGGCGCAGTTCGCGCGAGAAGGCGCGGGCCGAGCGGTAGCGCTGCTCGGGGTCTTTGAGCATTGCGCGCGCGGCGATCTCGGCCAGCCCGAGCGGCACCTTGCGGTCGACCTCGCAGGCCAGCGGTGGCTCGTGCGTCAGCACGGCGTTGGTGATCTCGGTGAGCGTGGCGCCGCGGAAGGGCTTGCGGTCGGCCAGCAGCTCGTACAGCACCACGCCGAGCGAGAACACGTCGGCGCGCCGGTCCACCGTCTGGTGGCGGGCCTGTTCGGGGGCCATGTAGTAGGGCGAGCCGGCCGCGATGTCGCCGGCCGAGCCGATGTCGTGCCGGTGCGCCACGCGCGCGATGCCGAAGTCGAGCACCCTCGGCTGGGTGCGGCCGACCATGAAGATGTTGGCCGGCTTGATGTCGCGGTGCACCACCCCCTTGCTGTGTGCGTAGGCCAGCGCGTCGGCCACGCGGCGCACGATCAGCGCCGCCTGCGCCGGGCTCGGCCGCCAGCCTTCCTGGCGCAACTGGCGCAGGTCGCGGCCCTTGAGCATTTCCATCGCGATGTAGGCGCTGTTGTCGCTGACGCCGGCATCGAACACCGTCACGATGTGCGGGTGGCTCAAGCCCCCGGCAGCGCGCGCTTCGTCAAGGAACAGCGTGTTGAACGACTCGCGCTCGTCGGCCGAGAGTTCCAGGCTCAGGGTCTTGATGGCCACCAGGCGCGACAACAGCGGGTCGTGCGCCGCGTACACCGTGCCCAGGCCGCCAGCGCCGATGCGGTATTTCAGTGCATAACGGCCGATGTGCCCGATGGTGGGCATGTCGGTCTCCGAGGCACTCGCCTGGTTCGTGACAAAAGCCGTTGCGGGGCCCTGCGGCAGGCCGACATCAGAGTCGGACCACAGGCCGACGTTGGGCTGGCTCGGCAGGCTGCCGGGCTGCGTGTCGGGGATCAGTGGACCGGGCGAGGTGGGGGAGCGAAAAGAGGTCACGGGGCGAGCTTAGTCGAGCGGCTGGGCGGTAGAGTGTGCAAAATCTCACAATCCACCGCGGGCTTGTATCCCGCTTCCGGCATTATCCCGCGCTGCGCGCGCAGGCGTTACGGCGCGGTAACGGCGGCCTGGCGGCGGCCTGGCGGCGCGCTCAGCGCAGCACGCCGCGCAGCCGCTCCACGGCAACGTGCAATTGCTCCATCGAGCTGGCGTAGGACAGGCGGATGAACTGTTCGCCGCGGTGCGGCCCGAAGTCGCGCCCCGGGGTCATCGCCACATGGGCGCGGCGCATCATTTCGAAACAAAAATCCCAGCTGCCGGCGGCGTGTTGGCTGCAGTCGGCCCAGGCGTAGAAGGCGCCGTCGGGTGGCACCGGCACGGTCAGGCCGAGTTGGTTGAGCGCAGGCACCAGAAAGTCGCGCCGGGCCCGGAACTGCTCCCGGCGCCGTTCGTACTCGGCGATGGCCTCCGGCTCGAAACTCGCCAGCGCCGCATGCTGCGCCACCGACGACGCGCAGATGTACAGGTTCTGCGCCAGTTTCTCGACTGCGGGCACCAGTGCTTCGGGCAACACCAGCCAGCCGAGCCGCCAGCCGGTCATGCTGAAGTACTTGGAGAAGCTGTTGATCGAGATCACATCGTCGCCATGGCCGATGCCATGCATCAGCGCGCTGTGGCTGTACTGTTCGTCGAAGCTCAGGCCGAGGTAGATCTCGTCGACCAGCGTGAAGCCGCCGCGCGCGCGC
>JANOQS010000636.1:0-2506 GCA_031414975.1 Methylibium sp.
TAACACAGGCTCTTGCCGCCGCCGGTGGGCATCAGCACCAGCGCGTCGCCGTCGGCCACCACGTGGTCGATGATCGCCTGTTGTGCACCGCGAAACGCCGCGTAGCCGAAGACGTCTTGCAGGATGGACAGCGGGGTGGTGACGGGCATGGGATGGGCCAAGAGGGCCATGCATCCTACGTCACGGCAGTGAGCGAAAGGTGCGCCAGACTCGCCGACAAGCTGCGGCGCACGCTTGTCAACCCGGCCAAAGTGCTGGCCGCGGCGCGCCAGGGAGCCTGAGGCCTGCAGCCGCATAATTGAGGCACCGCCCCATCCACAGTTTTCATCTTCAGGAGCCGCGCCATGGCCTCGGTCAACAAAGTCATTCTCATCGGCAACCTCGGCCGTGATCCCGAGGTGCGCTACACGCCCAATGGCAATGCGATTTGCACCATCAACATTGCCACTTCGCGAGTCTGGAAAAACAAGGAGTCGGGTGAGAAGCAGGAGGAAACCGACTGGCACCGGGTCGTCTTCTTTGACCGCCAGGCCGAGATTGCCGGCGAATACCTGAAAAAGGGGCGGCCGGTGTATGTCGAGGGGCGCCTCAAGACGCGCAAGTGGCAAGACAAGGATGGCAAGGACGTCTACACCACGGAAGTCGTTGCAGAGACCATGCAACTGCTGGGCGGCCGCGAAGGTGCAGGCGGTGGTGCGGGTGGCGGTGCCGATGAAGGCGGCGGCTACAGCGAAGGTTCGCAACGCTCGGCACCTGCGCCGGCGTCGCGCCCGGCAGCTGCAGCCGCGGCCCGTCCGGCGGCATCGAAACCGGCGTCCACCGGCTTCGACAACATGGACGACGACATCCCGTTCTAGGAAAGACAAGAAGGGATCGCTGCGGGCCTGAGATGGGGTGGTGCGCCCGGCTGGGATCGAACCAGCAACCCCTGCCTTCGGAGGGCAGTACTCTATCCATTGAGCTACGGACGCGCGAGGGCCTGAATTCTATCAGCGGCACTTCATGCGGCCGGGCCGGGCGCGTGGCACCGGCTCTATAATTCCAAGGTTTTTGCCGGGCTCGCCCGCCTTCACTGCACCTTGAGGAACTCATGAGCGACGCTCACAGCACCACAGACCACGACGCCCCGCACGAAGGCCCGATCAAGACGCCCAAGCAGCTGATCCTGGCGGTGTTCTTCTCCTTCGTGATCCCGATCGCGGCCATCGTGCTGCTGGTGATCTACGTGACCTCGAGCTACCGCCCAGCGGCCGGTACCCAGAGCCTGGAAGCCGAGGCCGTGGCGCGGCGCATTCAGCCGGTCGGCCGGGTCGAGATCAAGGACGCTACCGATGTGGCCTCGCTCAAGACCGGCGAACAGGTCTACCAGGCCCAGTGCACCGCGTGCCACGCGGCGGGCGTGGCCGGCGCACCGAAGCTGGGCGACGCCGATGCCTGGGCGCCGCGCATCAAGACCGGCTACGAGGCTCTGCTCGCATCGGTGTTGAAAGGCAAGGGTGCGATGGGCGCGCAGGGCGGTGGCGACTTCAATGACCTGGAGCTCGGGCGTGCCGTGGTCTACGTGGCCAACAAGGGCGGGGCCAAGTTCGACGAACCGAAGGCGCCGGGCGCTGCAGCGTCGGTTGCGCAAGCTGCCGCCGAGCCTGCCGATGCGGCTTCGGTCAAGGTCGAAGGCGGTGTCGTGAAGTTCTACTTCGCCAGCGGCAAGGCCGACCTCGCCACCGGCGCAGCGCCGGCGCTGGCCGAGCTGGGCAAGGGTGTGGCGGCGGGAAAGAAGGTGGTGGTCAGCGGCTACCACGACGCCACCGGCGACCCGGCCAGGAATGCCGAGCTGGCCAAGCAGCGCGCCTTCGCAGCGCGCGATGCGCTGAAGGCGGCGGGTGTGGCCGAAGACAAGATCGAACTGAAGAAGCCCGAGCAGATCAACGCCGGCACGGCGGCCGATGCGCGGCGGGTGGAATTGGCGCTCGAATAGATCTCGCACGCACCGCCAACCAGGGCCGGGTCGCGCGACGCCGGCCCTTTTTCATGGCGTGACGACGGGGCGAGGTCGCAGCACAACCCCGTGGCGCGCCAGCAGCGCCGCGTGCGCCACGGGCTCGACCGTCCACGTGCCTTGTTCGATCGCGTCGGCTGCGGCCTCCATGTCCAGCGTGTGCACCACGCCGAGGCCGAGTTCGGTGGCCACGAACAGCCGGCCGAGTTCATCGACGCTGGCGGCCCGCAGCGCCGCGGCCAGGCCGGTGTGGCTTTCGATGCGCGGCGGGCCGGACGGCTGGGCGTGCAGCCGCCACACCCACGGCGCCGCTTCCAGTTCCACGTACACCCGCTGCGGGCCGTTCTGGAAGAACCAGCAGCCGTTCGCATCGCTGGCGTAATTGCGCTGAATGAACTCGCGCAGCTTTTCATGCAGGATTCGGCTGCCTTTGACCAGCGGGAACGGCCCGGCCGCCTGCGTGCGGTCGTCGCGCATGTACCAGTCGCCGCGCGCGTCCAGCGCGAGCCA
>JANOQS010000637.1:0-7542 GCA_031414975.1 Methylibium sp.
CCGCGGCGTCGGCCCCCGCTGCGTCGGCAGCCCCACCCGCGGCGGCCCCTGCAGCGGCGGCAACCGCAATCGCAACCGCAACCGCAACCGCTGCCCCAGCCGCAGCCGGCGCGCAGATCACCGGCCGCGTCAGCCTGGCGCCGGCATTGGCCGCACGCGCCGCGCCGACCGACACCGTGTTCATCTTCGCCCGCGCCGCCGAAGGCCCGCGCATGCCGCTGGCGATTCTGAAGCGCCGCGTGGCCGACCTGCCGATCGCCTTCACGCTGGACGACAGCATGGCCATGTCGCCGCAGATGAAGCTGTCCAATTTCCCGCTCGTGGTGGTGGGCGCGCGCGTGTCCAGGTCCGGCAACGCGATGCCGCAACCCGGCGACCTGCAAGGCCAGGCCGCACCGAGCAAGATCGGCAGCAGCGGGATTGAACTGGTGATCGACGGCGTGCAGCCGTAGGTATCTGTCTCGCTCATCCACAGCGTGCGGGGTACCATGGTTGCACAGGCAGCAAGGGAAGGAAGCCCGATGAGCGCAATCGTGTTCGAGCATGTGCCGGTGGCCGAATTGCCGGAGAAGTGGCGCACGCGGCTGGCCAAGGCAGGTGACGTGTTGGTGACCGTCCGCATCGAGGAAGAGGCTGAAGGACAGGCGACCGAGGAGTTCGTCACCGACGACCCTCTGTTCGGCATGTGGCGTGACCGTGAAGACATGGCCGACGTGGCCGGCTATGTGCGCAAGCTGCGTGCTTCGCGGTTCAATGACGACGGGTCGCGCCGAGAAGGTTGAGGCCTGGCGATGCTGATCGACTCCGATGTGCTGGTGTGGCTCACGCGCGGGCATGTCGGCGCGGCGCAGCGACTGCATGCCTTGCCCGTCTGGCGCATTTCGGCAGTGACCTACATCGAACTCGCGCAGGGTTGCCGCGACAAGTCCGACCTGGCGCGGCTCAAGAAGGGGCTGGCGGCACGCAGTACCGAGATCGTGCCGATCACACCGGCGATCAGCCAGCGGGCGGTCGATCTCATGACGCGCTGGCGCTGTCGCACGGCATGCGTCTCGCCGATGCGCTCATCGGCGCCACCGCCATCGAGTTGCAAACGACCTTGATCACAGCCAACGTCAAACACTTCTCGGCCGTCGAGGGGCTGAGCGTCGAGGCATTCTTGCCCTGAAGCAGGAACCGAAGATGAACGACCGAACGCCACCGTCCCAATACCTCGTGATCTCCCGCGGGCAGTGGGACGCCGACAAATCGCCCGAGGAGATCCAACAGGCCATCGACGCCTTCTATGCCTGGCGCGACAAGCTCATCGCCGAGGGGCGCATGCAGGGCGGGCAACGCCTGGCGACGCAGGCCAAGAGGGTGTCGCGTGAGGGCGTGCTCGACGGCCCGTTCGCCGAGGCCAAGGAGGTGATCGGCGGCTACTGGTTCTTTCTGGCCGGCAGCCTGGAAGAGGCCGCAGCGCTCGCGGCCCAGAACCCGTGCCTGGCCTGTGGGCTGAGCTACGAGGTCCGGCCCATCGAGGCAGAGCGCGCCAGCGCCTACAGGGTCACCAACGAAACCCCGACCCGGCCGGCCGCCGCGGGGCCGCGGACCTCGTCATGACCGCGCCCGACCCGGGCACCGGCGCCTCGACGCTGGTCTGGTCCGATTCGCTCGACGGCCTCGACTGGGAGGAACTGTCGGCGCTGTACCGCGCTGCGCCGCTCGGCAACAAGAATGCCGCGGGCCTGAAGACGGCGTTCACGAACAGCCTGTTCCGATGCTTCGTGCGCGACAACGGCCGGCTTGTCGGCGTCGGCCGGGCGCTGGCCGACGGGGTCGACTGCTCGTACCTCTGCGACGTGGCGCTGCTGCCCAGCCACCAGGGCTTGGGCCTGGGCAAGCAGATCGTCGCGCGGCTGGTCGAGCGCTCGCGCGGGCACCGCAAAATCATCCTCTACGCCGTGCCGGGCAAGGAGGCGTTCTACAAGAAGCTCGGGTTCAAGCGCATGAGCACCGCGATGGCGATTTTCGACGACCAGGCCCTCGCGCTCGAACGCGGCTACTTGAACGAAACCTAGCGCTGGCAGCCGCGCCCGGCTTGGCCTGAGCTTGCGCAACAATGCGCCATCCTCAATCGATGGAGCCTCTGATGCACACCACACTCGCCACCCCGGAAGACAAACCCGCCCAGCCCGACAAGGCCGACCGGCTGGAAGAACAACTGTCGTTCAAGTCACGCTTCGTGCTGATCTTCGGCGAGATCGACGACAAGCTCGCGCACGCCACCTGCCGCCGCCTGCTCGCGCTGTCGGAAGACTCGGACGCGCCGATCACGATGCTCATCTCGTCGCCCGGCGGGCATGTGGAATCGGGTGATGCGATCCACGACATGATCGGCTTCGTGCGCGCGCCGATCACCACCGTCGGCACCGGCTGGGTGGCCAGCGCGGGCGCGCACATCTTCCTGGCGCCGCCGAAAGAACGCCGCGTGTGCCTGCCGAACACGCGCTTCATGATTCACCAGCCGGCCGGTGGCGCGGGCGGCCAGGCCACCGACATCGCCATTCAGGCCAAGGAAATCCTGAAGACGCGCGAGCGCATCGCGCGCGTGATCGCGCGCCAGACCGGCAAGCCGCTCGAAACCGTGGTGACCGACATCGAACGCGACTACTGGATGACGGCCGATGAAGCAGTCAAGTACGGCATCGTGTCGCGCGTGATCGAGCGGCAGAAGGACCTGAGCTGAGCCTCAGTTCTTGAGCCGGTAGCCCGTGCGGAAGATCCACGCCACGATCGCCAGCGACACGCCCAGGAACAACAGCGTCATGCCCAGGCTGAGCCACAGGCTCACGTCGGCCAGGCCGTAGAAGCTCCAGCGAAAGCCGCTGATCAGGTAGACGACCGGGTTGAACAGCGCCACCGTCTGCCAGAACGGCGGCAGCATGTCGATGCTGTAGAAACTGCCGCCCAGAAAGGTCAGCGGCGTGACGATCAGGAGCGGCACGACCTGCAGCTTCTCGAAGCCGTCGGCCCAGATGCCGATGATGAAGCCGACCAGGCTGAACGTGACCGCGGTGAGCACCAGGAACAGCAGCATCCAGAACGGGTGCTCGATGTGCAGCGGCACGAACAGCGCCGCCGTGGCCAGGATGATCAACCCCAGGATGATCGACTTGCTGGCCGCCGCACCCACGTAGGCCAGCGCGATCTCCACATACGACACCGGCGCCGACAGCAGCTCGTAGATCGTCCCGGTGAACTTGGGAAAGTAGATGCCGAACGAAGCGTTCGAGATGCTCTGCGTCAGCAGCGACAGCATGATCAGCCCGGGCACGATGAAAGCGCCGTAACTGATGCCGCCGACCTCCGGAATACGCGAGCCGATGGCGGCGCCGAAGACCACGAAGTACAGCGACGTGGAGATGACCGGCGAGATGATGCTTTGCATCACCGTGCGCCAGGTGCGCGCCATCTCGAAGTTGTAGATCGCGCGGACGGCGTGCAGGTTCATGCGGCCTCCCTTGTGTCATTCCTTGTGTCGCGTGCGGTGTCATGCACCAGGCTGACGAAGATGTCTTCGAGCGAACTCTGCGTGGTGTGCAGGTCCTTGAATGCGATGCCGGCGTCGCCGAGCGCCTTGAGTAGCTCGACAATGCCGCTGCTGGCGCCTTGCGCGTCGTACGTGTAGGTCAGGTCGTTGCCGTCTTTGGACAGCTCCAGCGCGTAAGCCGCGCTCAGCGCGTCGGGCAGGCGCTGCACCGGGTGCTGCAGTTGCAGGGTGAGCTGCTTCTTGCCGAGCTTGCGCATCAGCTCGGCCTTGTCTTCCACCAGGATCAGCTCGCCCTTGCTGATGACGCCGATGCGGTCGGCCATCTCTTCGGCTTCGTCGATGTAGTGGGTGGTCAGGATGATCGTGACGCCGGTGCTGCGCAGGCCGCGCACCAGCTCCCACATGTCGCGCCGCAGCTCCACGTCCACCCCGGCGGTCGGCTCGTCGAGGAACAGCACCTGCGGCTCGTGCGACAAGGCCTTGGCGATCATCACGCGGCGCTTCATGCCGCCGGACAAGGTCATGATCCGGTTGTCTTTCTTGTCCCACAGCGAGAGCGACTTCAACACCTGTTCGATGTGTGCCGGGTTGGCCGCCTTGCCGAACAGGCCGCGGCTGAACGAGACGGTGTTCCACACACTCTCGAACGCATCGGTCGTCAGCTCCTGCGGCACCAGGCCGATCATCGAGCGCGCGGCACGGTAGTCGCGCACGATGTCGTGGCCGTCGACCGCGACCGTGCCGCTGCTGGCATTGACGATGCCGCAGACGATGCTGATCAAGGTGGTCTTGCCCGCGCCGTTGGGGCCGAGCAGCGCGAAGATCTCGCCCTGGCGGATGTCGAGGCAGACGTTCTTGAGGGCCGAGAAGCCGGAAGCGTAGGTCTTGGAGAGATTCGATACGGAGAGGATGGCGGGCATGGGCGCGAGGATAGCCTGCGCCGCCCGCGGGCGTGCGCGTCAGCGCACGTGGGCTCGCGTCAGCGTCAGCGCACGTAGGCCCGCGTCAGGTACGGCGGCGCGGTCTGGCGGCCCACCAGGCCGCCCACGGCCAGCAGCGCCATCAGGTAGGGCAGCATGATCAGCAGCGCGTTCGGCACGTTCACGCCCATCGCCGGCAATTGGAACTGCAGGGCCGTCGCGGCGCCGAAGAACAGGCAGGCCAACACCGTGCGGCCGACCTTCCAGTTGCCGAAGATCACCGCCGCCAGCGCCAGGTAACCTGCGCCGCTGGTCATGCCTTCGGTGAAGGTGTGGATGTCGCCGATCGACAGGAAGCAGCCGGCCAGCGCCGACATCACGCCGCAGAACAGCACCGCGCCGTAGCGGATGCGCGTGACCGACACGCCCGACTTGTCGACCGCGCGTGGCTCGGCGCCGGCCGCATGCACCGCCAGGCCGAGCGCGGTATTGCGTATCACCCAGGCAGTGATCAGCACGAGCACGAGGGCGGCGTAGAGCAGCCAGGTCTGGCGGAACACGGCGTCGCCGAAGACCGGGATGTCGCCCAGCAGCGGCGGCGACCATTTGTCCAGCCCCGGGATCTCGGTGCGCGAGCGGCTGCCCAGGATCGCGCGGTAGGCGGTGGTGGTGGCGCCGAGCACGAGGATGTTGATGCCGATGCCGGTGACGATCTGGTTGGCACGCAAGGTGTTGCTGAGCCAGGCCTGCAGCAGCGCGACCGGGATGACGGCCAGCACGCCGGCCACGAGGCCGAGCATCGGGCTGCCGGTCGCCCACGAGGTGATGGCACCGGCGAACGCGCCCATCAGCATCATGCCTTCGACGCTCATGTTCAGCACACCGGCGCGTTCGCTGACCAGTTCGCCGGTGGCGGCGAGCAGCAGCGGAATCGCGAGCCGCAAACTGGAGCCGATGAACACGGCCAGCATTTCGTCGGTCATCGTGTGCTCTCTTTCCCTTGCATCCAATACGCGGCACCGGCCAGCGTGACGATGATCAGCCCCTGGATCACCAGCACAACCGCGCTGGGCACGCCCGCGCCCATTTCCATATTGATGCCGCCGGAACGCAAGAAGCCGAACAGCAGCGCGCTCGCCAGCACGCCCCACACCGAACCGCGTGCCAGCAGGCCGACGACGAGACCGTCGAAGCCGTAGCCCGACGAGAAGCGCGCCTTCAGGCTGTACTGCTCGCCCTGCAGCATGAAGGCGCCGGCCAGGCCGCCCATCGCGCCAGCGACGAACAGCACCAGCACGATCGACGATTGAATCGGGATGCCGGCGCGGCGGGCCGCCACCGCGTTCAGCCCCAGCGCGCGAAGACGCACGCCGAAGGCCGTCTTGTCGAGCACGATGTAGACGATCACCGCCAACACCAGCGCGAACAACAGGCCGACGTGCAGCGGCATGCCCGGGTCGTCGCCGAGCAGCGGCAGTTTGGTGAGGTCGGGGATCTCTTTCGACTCGGGCAAGGTCGCGGTCGTCGTCATCGGCTGGCGCAGCAGCGCCACCGACTGCACCGACCAGTACAGCAGCCACACCGCGACGAAGGACAGCAGCAAGCTGCTGATGACCTCGTTGGTGCCGACCTTGGCCTTCAGCACACCGGCCACACCGCCCCACAGACCGCCGGCCAACGCCGCCGCGAACATCGGCAGCAGGTAGGACAGCGGGGCCGGCAGCAGCGCGGCGCCACCGTACAGCGCCACCGCGGTGGCCGCCATGCCGCCCATCGCGATCTGCCCTTCGCCGCCGACGTTGGTGAGGTTCGCGCGGTTCGCGAACACGAAGCCCAGGCCGACCAGGCCGAGCGCGAGCGCGCGGTTGATCGACGCGGCGATGGCATACGGCGTGCCCCACGCGCCTTCGGCGAAAGCCGCGAGCGCCTCGCCCAAGGGCACGCCGATGGCGACCACCAGCAAGGCGCCGCAGACGAAGGCGAACAGCACCGCGGCAAGCGAGATCCAGACCGGGCCGTAGTCGTTCAGCAGTCGCGCGCCGAACGACGGGTTCTTGTTCGCCACCAGCGTTGTCATGCCACGTGCCCCGCCATCATCGCGCCGATGCGGTCGCGCTCAGCTGCATGCGCCACGCACTCGCCCATGATCCGCCCGCGGTACAGCACGACGATGCGGTGCGCGACGCTCAGCAACTCATCGAGCTCCGACGAGATCAGCAGCACGCCGACGCCGCGTTCGCAGGCGCTGCGGATCTGCCCGTACACCGCTTCGACCGCGCCCACATCGAGCCCGCGCGTCGGTTGCGCCGCGAGCAGAAAGCTCAGGTTCTGGGTGCCGAGTTCGCGCCCGAGCACGGCCTTCTGCTGGTTGCCGCCCGACAGGCTGCCGAACGCGATCTCGGGCCCGGCGGCGCGCACGTCGAAGGCCTTCATCACGTCCAGCGCCGCGCTGCGCAGTTGGTCGCGGTCGAGCCAGCCCCAGCGGCTGAACTGCTTCAAGCGGCTCAGGAACAGGTTCTCGGCCAGGCTCATCCCGGTGACGCAACCGACCGCGTGGCGGTCTTCCGGCACCACGCCGACGCCCGCCGCGGTGATCTGCTTCGGCGTGCGGCCCGTCAGCTCCTGGCCCTTGACGAAGAAGCGCCCGGCGCTGGCCGGCAACATGCCCGCGAGCACCGCGGCGAGTTCGCTCTGGCCATTGCCTTCGACACCGGCGATGCCGACGATCTCGCGCCGGTGGATCATCAAGGTGAAGTTGTCGAGCCGTGCCACGCCTTCGGCATCGCGCACGCAGAGGCCGTCGGCCATCAGCACTTCGTCTTCGGGCCGGCGCGTGGGGGCCGCTGCCGCAGTTGCGGGCGCGTCGCTCGTCACCTCGCCGAGCATCGCGCTCGCCGACGCGCTCAAGCCCTCCAGATCGCGCTGGATCATCGCGCGCACCAGGCGGTCGATCTCCTGCGCCGGCGCGCTCGACTGCGCCACCAAGCGCCCGCCGCGCAACACGCTCACGCGGTGCGCCACCTTCTTGATCTCGGCGAGTTTGTGCGTCACCAGCACCACGCCGCAGCCCTGGCTGGCGACACGCTGGCA
>JANOQS010000638.1:0-8006 GCA_031414975.1 Methylibium sp.
GCGACGTGGAAGCTCATCGACTTGCTCTTGCCCACGCGCAGCGCCAAGGTCATCGCCTCGGCCGCGGCGGTCGCTTCGTCGAGCATCGACGAGCCGGCGATGGCCATGCCGGTCAGGTCGCACACCATGGTCTGGAAGTTGACCAGCGCCTCGAGCCGGCCCTGCGAGATCTCGGCCTGGTAGGGCGTGTAGGCGGTGTACCAGGCCGGGTTCTCCAGCACGTTGCGCAAGATGACGCCGGGCGTGTGCGTGCCGTGGTACCCCTGGCCGATGCAGCTCTTGAGCACCGTGTTCTTCGCGGCGATCGCCTTCAGCTCGGCCAGCGCCTGCGCTTCGGAGGCCACCGCCGGCAGTGCCATCGGCCGGCTGCGGGCGATGCTGCGCGGCACGATCGCCTCGATCAGCGCCCGGCGCGACGCAGCGCCGATGACCGACAACATGTGGCGCTCGTCGGCCTCCTCGATGCCGATGTGGCGGGCCACGAACTCGGCGGGGTATTCAAGCTCGTCGAGCGGCTTGTTGGCGGACATCAGCATGGCGTTCGCTTTCAGGAATTCTTGACGAGCAGGTCGTAGGCCGGCCCGTCCATCAATTGTTCGAACTCGGCCATGTTGTTCAAGTGCACCTTGAAGAACCAGCCGTGGCCCAGCGGGTCGGTGTTGGCCAGCGACGGGTCTTCGCGCAACTTCTCGTTGACCTCGACCACCTCGCCGCTGACCGGCATGTACAGGTCGGCTGCGGCCTTGACGGACTCGACCACACCCGCCACGTCGCCCTTCTTGAAGCTGGTGCCGACAGCCGGCAGGTCGATGAAGACCACGTCGCCCAGCGCGTCCTGCGCGTGGTGCGTGATGCCGACGGTGGCGGCCTCGTGGTCTTCGATGTTGATCCATTCATGATCGCTGGTGTACATGGTGGTCATGCTTTCTCCTTGGTGTTGCGGCGCAGAGGCCAGGGCTGAAGACGTGATGCAGGATTCATGCGCGCACGTCGGCGCGAAATCAACGAACGTAGCGGTGCGGTGCGAAGGGCAGGGCAGTGACGCGCATCGGCTGGCGCTTGCCGCGCACCTCGGCGTAGACCTCGTGGTGCAGCGCGGCGTGGTTGGCGGCCACGTAGGCCAGCGCCACGGGATGGTTGACGGTGGGGGACAAGGTGCCGCTGGTCACCGTGCCCACCTTGTGGCCGTGAGCATCGACGAGCAGGGCGCCTTCGCGCACCGGCACGCGTTCGAGGCCGAGCAGGCCCACGCGCTTGTTGCTTGCGCCGCGCGCGAATTGGCCGTCGATGACGTTGGCGCCGGGGTAACCACCGGCGCGTTCGCCGCCGGCGCGGCGCACCTTCTGGATCGCCCAGGTCAGGCCGGCCTCGACCGGCGTGGTGGTGGTGTTGATGTCGTGGCCGTACAGGCACATGCCGGCTTCCAGGCGCAGCGTGTCGCGCGCGCCCAGGCCGGCCGGGCGCACTTCGGGTTGCGCCAGCAGCGCGCGGGCCAGCGCTTCGGCCTGTTCGGCGGGCACCGAGATCTCGAAGCCGTCTTCGCCGGTGTAGCCGGAGCGCGTGAGAAAACAGGCCGCCCCGTTCAGCGTGGCGAACATGCCGGTCATGAAGGTCAGGCGGGTCACATCAGCGTTGAGCCGCGCCAGCGCGGTCACCGCCTTCGGCCCCTGCAGTGCCAGCAGCGCGCGCTCGGGCAGCGGCTGCACGTGGCAGCGGTGGCCGATGTGCGTGATGAGATGCTGGATGTCGGCCTGCTTGCACGCGGCGTTGACGATCAGCAGCAGATCGCCGTGGCCGTCCGCCTCGCGCCGCGTGATCATCAGGTCGTCGAGGATGCCGCCGGTCGGATTGGTGAACAGCCCGTAGCGCTGCTTGCCCACCGCCAGCCCTGCCACGTCCACCGGCATCAGCGACTCGAGCGCACGCGCCGCGTCGGCGCCGGTCAGTCGCACCTGGCCCATGTGCGACACGTCGAACAGGGCCGCCGAATCGCGGCAGTGGCGGTGCTCGGCGATGATGCCGGCGGGGTAACTGACCGGCATGTCGTAACCGGCGAACGGCACCATCTTGGCGCCCAGTTCGAGGTGCAGGGAATGAAGCGGTGTTTGCAGCAGCGCGGTGGCGGGCACGGTGGCGGACATGGGCAACTCCTGAGGGCGATCTTGAAACCCAGGCAGCCTTGCTGCGCGGGGAAAGCCCTCTCTGTCCGCTTTACCTGAGAGATTCGCGCCCGGCTGCCAGCAGCCGGTCACTTGCCCCTTCGGTGGGCCCACTCGGGGTGGGCCTCTCTCCAGCGAGGAACGCTTCGGGTGAAGCGCTTGCCAGTCCTTTTGCCTGAGCGTTCGAGGGCGGACCTTTCGGACCGGACCTGCGCCGTCGGCGGCCATTCGAATGTGTGAACGGCTCTCTCCTGACGGGCGCGAGTGTACCAGCGCTCAGCGCCGGGAATCACGCCGACAATTGCGCTCCATGACAGACGTGAATGAATGGTTGAAGGTCGAGTCGCTCGACCTCGAAGCGCAGGGCGTGGCGCACAACACCGAAGGCAAGGTGGTGTTCATCGACGGTGCCTTGCCGGGTGAACAAGTGCGGGTCACGGTACAGCGGCGCAAGAACAACTGGGAGCAGGCCACGATGGTGGCGCTGCGGCGCGAAAGTTCGCAGCGCGTGACGCCGCAATGCCGCCACTTCGGCACCTGCGGCGGCTGCAAGATGCAGCACTTCCACGTCGGCGCGCAGGTGGCCACCAAACAGCGCGCTCTCGAAGACGCGCTGTGGCACCTGGGCAAGGTCAAGGCCGAGCAGGTGCTGCGGCCGATTGAAGGCCCGGCCTGGGGCTACCGCTACCGGGCTCGACTGTCGGTGCGTTTTGTCGCGAAGAAGGGCAAGGTGCTGGTCGGCTTCCATGAGCGCAAGTCCAGCTTCGTGGCCGACATGGACAGCTGCGAGGTGCTGCCCGCGCACCTGAGCGCGCTGCTGCTGCCGCTGCGCGATCTGGTGGCTGGCATGGACCAGCGCGACCGTTTGCCGCAGATCGAGGTGGCGGTGGGCGACAGCGTGACCGCGCTGGTGCTGCGCCACCTCGAACCGCTGGGCGATGCGGACCTGGAGCGATTGCGCGTTTTCGGCGCGACGCACGGCGTGCAATGGTGGCTGCAGCCGAAGGGCCCGGACACGGTGAAGCGGCTCGACAAAGGCGGCCCGGCGCTGGCCTACACCTTGCCGGAGTTCGGCATCACCATGCCGTTCCGGCCGACCGATTTCACCCAGGTCAACCACCAGATCAACCGCGTGATGGTGGCGCGCGCACTGCGCATGCTGGCGGCCGCGCCGCACGAACGTGTGATCGACTGGTTCTGCGGCCTGGGCAACTTCACGTTGCCGATTGCGCGCCAGGCCGGCGAGGTGCTGGGCATCGAAGGCAGCGACGCGCTGGTGCAGCGCGCGCACGAGAACGCGGCGATCAACGGTTTGCAGGGCAAGACCTCGTTCGTCGCGCGCAACCTGTTCGAGATGGCGCCGGCCGAACTGGCGACTTACGGCCGCGCTGACAAATGGCTGGTCGATCCGCCCCGCGAAGGCGCGTTCGCCCTGGCCAAGGCGCTGGCCGACCTGCATGCCGACCCGGCGCTGGCGCCGGGCTTTGCGCCGCCGGGTCGCATCGTCTACGTCAGCTGCAATCCGGCCACCTTGGCGCGCGACGCGGGGCTGCTGGTGCATCAGGCCGGTTACCGCTGCACGGCGGCCGGCGCCATCAACATGTTCCCGCACACCGCGCATGTGGAAAGCATGGCGGTGTTCGATCGTCTCGAGCCCGGTTGAGCTGCGGAGGCCACGCTTGACGCAATCTGTCGCCGTCCCGCTGTGGCTGTTCGTGCTGCTGGTGCTTCTGGCGGTGGCGGCCGGGCTCCAGTGGTTGCTGCTGCCCAGCGTGCGCTGGTACTTCCGGCGCAAGGTGCGCGGGGTGATCGACGAGGTGAGCGTGCGCCTCAAGATCGACATCCCGCAGTTCAAGCTGACGCGCCGCCAGGCGCTGATTGACCGCCTGCTCGGCGACCCCAAGGTGCTGGCCGCCGCCGACGAGTTCAGCGCAGCACAGAACCTGCCGCGCAGCGTCGCGATGGAAAAGGTGGATCGCTACGCGCGCGAGATCGTGCCGGCCTTCAATGCCTACGTGTACTTTCGCGTCGGCTACTGGCTGGCCAAGACCTTCGCGCGGATGATCTACCGCGTGCGCCTGGGCACTACCGACAGCGAGTCGCTGGCCGCGATCAACCCGCAGTCCACGGTGGTGTTCGTGATGAACCACCGCTCGAACATGGACTACATCCTGGTGTCCTTCCTGGCCGCCGAGCGGGTGGCGCTGAGCTACGCGGTCGGCGAGTGGGCGCGCATCTGGCCGCTGCAGGGGCTGATCCGCGCGATGGGGGCGTACTTCGTGCGGCGCAATTCCGGCGACCCGCTGTACCGCATGGTGCTGCAGCGCTATGTGCAGATGGCCACCGAGGGCGGCGTGCCGCAGGCCATGTACCCGGAGGGCGGCCTGACGGTGGACGGCAAGCTGCGATCTCCGAAGTTGGGGTTGCTGGACTACATGCTCAAGGGCTTCGACCCGGCGGGCGAGCGCGACCTGGTGTTCATTCCGGTGGGCATCAACTACGACCGCGTGATCGAAGACCGCAGCCTGTTGAAGAAGCTCGACATACATGCCGAGCGCAGCAGTTTGCTGCGCACCGTCGCGATCACCGGGCGCTATGTGCTGAAGCAGGCGGTGTACACGCTGATGGGACGGCGCTTCCGCTTCGGGTACGCGTGCGTGAACTTCGGCAAGCCGGTGTCGATGCGCAGTTTTGTGCGGGATGCGGGAGTCGACTTTCGCGCACTGTCCGACGGCCAGCGCCGCGAAAGCGTGGCCGAGGTGGGGGCGATGCTGATGGCCCAGATCGGCCACATCGTGCCGGTGTTGCCGGTGCCGCTGGTCGCCGCGGTGTTCATGCGCGACCCGCAGCGCGCGCTGACCGAACTCGAGCTGAAGTCGGAGGTGCTGGCGCTGATGCAGCAGGTGGAAGCCCGGGGCGCCCATGTCTACGTGCCGCGGACGGACCGCGACTACGCTTTGACGGTGGGCCTGCGAATCCTGGTCTTGCGCCACCTGGTTGTCGAGCGCGATGGCTTGCTGCAAGCCAACCTGCAGGAACTGCCGGTGCTGGCGTACTACGCCAATTCGATTGCCCACCTCGATACGAATTGCCCATGAAAAACGGGGCCCGCAGGCCCCGTTTTGATGGGAGGAGTCGCCTCAGTCGTCGCCGCTGCCCGCAAAGCCCAGGATCGCCAGCAGCGACTGGAACACGTTGTAAAGGCTCAGGTAGACGCCCAGGGTGGCAGTGATGTAGTTGGTTTCTTCGCCGTCTTGCACACGCTTCAGGTCGTACAGGATGAAAGCCGAGAAGATGCCGATGGCCAGCACCGCAATCGTGATCATCAGTGCGCTGGACTGCAGGAAGATGTTCGCCAGCCCGGCCACCAGCAGCATGATCGCGCCGATGAACAGCCACTTGCCCATCGCCGACAGGTCGCGCTTGATCACCGACGACAAGGTGGCCATGCCCAGGAAGATCAGGCCGGTGCCGGTGAAGGCCGTCATGATCAACCCGGCGCCGTTGGCCAGGCCGAGCACCGAGCCGACCAGGCGCGACAGCATCACGCCCATGAAGAAGGTGAAGGCCAGCAACACCGGTACGCCAGCAGCCGAGTTCTTGAACTTCTCGATGGCGAAGATGAAGCCAAAGGCGCCGGCCAGGAACACGATGGCGCTCATGCCCGCGCCCATGCCGCGCATCAGCCCGGTGGACACGCCGAGCCAGGCGCCCAGCACGGTCGGCACCATCGACAGCGCCAGCAGCCAGTAGGTGTTGCGAAGCACGCGGTTGCGTTGCTCGACCGAAACGCCGGTGCCGGGAAAACCGGTCCGGGATTGCAGGGCTTGATCCATGAAACCTCCTGGTGGAAAAAGGGATGCGGCTGAGAGTCGCTGCCGGCAATTCTAGTTCCCCAGTGATCTGGTCGGGATTCCCCGTTCAGGGGGCCAAATCAAGGGCGAACTCGGATGAGCCCGCCGGCTCGCATCTTGCAGCTTCAACGGGTCCGCCGACAGCCGCGGTGGTTAGAGTGCTCTCGTTCGTCTCTCCACAGGATCTTCCCCATGAATTCCAAACCCGTACTCACGCTCCATGATGTGAAAAGCATCGCCATCGCTGCCGAAGCCGAAGCGCTGCGCAATGCCTGGGCCGTGACGATCGCGATCGTCGATGACGGCGGCCACCTGCTGTGGCTGCAGCGGCTGGATGGCGCCGCGCCGGTGTCGGCCCACATCGCGCCGGGCAAGGCGCGCACTGCGGCGATGGGCCGGCGCGAGAGCCGCGTCTACGAAGAGATGATCAACCAGGGGCGCTTTTCGTTCCTGAGCGCGCCGGGGCTGGAGTCGCTGCTCGAAGGCGGCGTGCCGATCCTGGTGCAGGGGCAGTGCGTGGGCGCAGTGGGTGTCAGCGGGGTCAAGTCGACCGAGGACGTTCAGATCGCCAAGGCGGGCATCGCTGCGCTGGGCGCGTGATGACGTAAGAGGGGCCTCGGCTACAATCCTCAGGTTTACCCGCAACCCCCCGCCCAGCGAAACTTCCGCTGTTTCCGGCCCGGAAACTCCCACGGTTTTCTCGACAGACCACAGGCTCGCGAGAGCAGAACTGGGCGCGCACAACCTACGGAGAATCCGGTGCCGCCGCAACTGCTGAAACCTCAAGCCCAGGCACTGCTGGCACTCGCAGACGGCACGGTGTTTCAAGGCATCTCCATCGGCGCCCCCGGCCAGACGGTCGGCGAAGTGGTCTTCAACACCGCGCTGACCGGCTACCAGGAGATCCTGACGGACCCGAGCTACTGCCGCCAGATCGTCACGCTGACCTACCCGCACATCGGCAACTACGGCGTGAACGGCGAAGACGTCGAAGCGCTCAAGGTGCACGCCGCGGGCCTGATCATTCGCGACCTGCCGGTGCTCGAATCCAACTTCCGCATGACGATGACCTTGCCGCAGTACCTGCAGCGCGAGGGCACGGTGGCGATCGCCAACATCGACACCCGCCGCCTGACGCGCCTACTGCGCACGCAAGGCGCGCAGAACGGCTGCATCGTCACCTTGCCGCTCGGCCAGGCGATCACGCCGGCGCATGTGGCCGAGGCGACCGCCAGCGCGCGCGGCGCGCCCAGCATGGCCGGGCTCGACCTCGCCAAGGAGGTTTCTGCGCGTGAGCCGTTCGACTGGTCGCAGACCGAATGGGCGCTCGGTGCCGGCTACGGCGACTTGAAGACGCCGACGTTCCACGTCGTCGCTTACGACTTCGGCATCAAGCACAACATCCTGCGCATGCTCGCCAGCCGCGGTTGCCGCGTGACCGTGGTGCCGGCGCAGACCCCCGCAGCGGCGGTGCTGGCGCAGCGGCCCGACGGCATCTTCCTCAGCAACGGCCCGGGCGACCCCGAACCCTGCGACTACGCCATCGCAGCCTCGCGCGAACTGATGGAGCGCGGCATCCCGACCTTCGGCATCTGCCTGGGCCACCAGATCATGGCGTTGGCCAGCGGCGCGAAAACCTTCAAGATGAAGTTCGGCCACCACGGTGCCAACCACCCGGTGAAAGACCTCGATACCGGGCGTGTCTCGATCACAAGCCAGAACCATGGCTTCGCGGTAGACGAAAAGAGCCTGCCGGCCAACCTGCGCCCCACCCACGTGTCGTTGTTCGACGGCACCCTGCAGGGCCTGGCGCGCACCGACCGCCCGGCGTTCTGCTTCCAGGGCCACCCCGAGGCCTCGCCCGGTCCGCACGACATTGCCTATCTCTTCGACCGATTCACCGCGCTGATGCAGACACACCGGGACCACCATGCCTAAGCGCAGCGACCTCAAGACCATCCTCATCATCGGTGCCGGCCCGATCATCATCGGC
>JANOQS010000639.1:0-1958 GCA_031414975.1 Methylibium sp.
TTGCCCTGTTGGGCTCCACGCGCGCATCCGCTCACAGACTCGGCACCGCCCTGGACATTCGGTCAGGGGCGGACCCATGCGAGTCGATGGCGCTACGAATCCAGAACTGATCCACCACGCGCGTGCAAGGCCTGACCTTGCGGCCGATGCCGATCGCCGTGCCCTCGAGGCCGGCGGGCATCAACAACCCCACGGTTGCAGAAATGCACAGGTGGGACGGATCAACCCCGTTTCATTTTTAAGACCGACCGAGCTGGCCGCTGCGTGTGCAGCGGTTGGCAAACCGCCTGGGTAGGTGCCGCAACGCCGTGGTCGCGTGCGGCGCCGAAGTTCTCGACCACGCAGCGGCCAGGGCGACGGAATCCGCCCGGCCGATGTCCCACATCGGATTCCACTTCAACAACCACCTCAACCCGCCGTTCGGGCGGCGGGTCTCAATCTGGAGATCCTCCATGCCCGCCATCGATCACCGTGAACCTCATCCCCCGACATCCCGCCGCCGACGTCAGGAGAGTGCCAGCCCGGGGCGGTCCAGTCGGTATCAGCCAACGCGCCGCCAGAGCTGGGCGGGCAAGTCGCCGAAGGAAGTCCTGGCCAGCTACACGCCGGGCAAGGCTGCGCCCGAGAAGGTGCTCGAAGTGCTGCTTGAACTGTTCAACACGCTGCACACCTCGCTCGAGAAGACCGTGTCTCACAAGACGCGGCACGAACGCGCGCACTTCCTGCGACGCTTCTTCCGCGACCTGCGCCTGAAGGCTGGGTTCAAGACCATGCCCGACCCGCGCAACCTGGGGCAGAAGCACATCCGCGCGATGGTGCAGGTCTGGAAGCAAGGCCGCCTGGCACCCGCCACCATCCAGACGTACCTGAGCTTCCTGCGCGGACTGGGCATGTGGATGGGCAAACACGGCTTCGTGCGCAGCCCTGCCTACTACGGCCTGGTGGTGGATGAGTACCAGCGCCACGAGTACGCGCAGCGCGACAAGAGCTGGTCGGCCCAGGGCATCGACATCGACACCTTGATCAACAAGGTGTGCGCCTTCGATGGCCACGTCGGGGCGTGCCTGCGGCTGATCCGGGCCTTCGGCCTGCGGCGCAAGGAAGCGATCCAGTTCCGGCCTTTCGAGCACGTGCTGCCGTTTGCTGAAACGGGCCTGCCGCCCGACGACAAGGCGGCGGACCGGTATGTGCGCATCAAGGGCAAAGGGGGGCGTGTGCGCTGGCTGGCGGTGGACAGCCCCGCGCGCGCGGCAGCCGTGGCGTTCGCGCAAGACAAGGCCAGCAGCCAGGATGCCCACATGGGCGATCCGGCACGCGACCTGAAGCGGAACCTGCGGCGGTTCGACTACGTGATGGAGAAGTTCGGCGTCACGCTGCGCGAGCGGGGTGCCACCGGGCACGGCCTGCGGCATGAAGTGCTGATCGAGACCTACACCGGCCTCACCGGTGCAAAGCCGCCGGTGCGCGGCGGCGGGCCTGTGGCGGAGGAGGCGGACATGGCGGCGCGGCAGTCCGTGTCGGCCCTCGCTGGTCATGCCCGCATCAGAGCCTCGGGTGCGTATTTAGGTGCCGTCCTCCCGAAACTGCGTGGGCAGCCGGCAACGAAGCGAGGCGCGCCTGCGGCAAGGTCACCCGGTGACGGCGAATCTCCCGTTCCGCAGGACTGATCTCCCTCCTTGACGCCGAGCAGCGCACGGTGTGGCCGTACCGTGCGCTGCTGGCTGTCGGTCGTCGCAGTCGCACTGCTACGCAGCCAAGGCTTCGGACGCGGCGCGCTCCGGTGCATCTTCAAGCGCTTCGTCGGTCGCCGCCTCCGGCGCCCGCCGCGTGCGCAGGCATGCGGGCAGCCAGCCCGTTGCCGCCACGGTCTGTTCCGCGCCGCTCGCGGCGTCGGCCTTCTTCAGCGCGGCCAAGGGGCTGGCCGCGTTGGCATCCACCGCTTCCGTCACCACGTCGAG
>JANOQS010000640.1:0-23935 GCA_031414975.1 Methylibium sp.
CCGGGGGCGCCCGCTTCGGGTTTGGCGGCGCGACGTGTCTGGGCCATGCGTGAAGCTCCTTGTGAGCCCCATTGTGCAGGACAGCAGAAAACGGGCAACTCGGTGGAAACGCGTTCCGCCAGGGGTTTTCCCTGCGCCCGACTCGGGGGCTCAACAAGCTCACCGGATCCGCCGTGCCTCTACATAAAAGCGCTTCTCGTGCGCTTCGCCCATCGAGAACGTCTTGCGCGGCAGCGGGCCCTCGTGCACGACCCGACGCAACAGGTCACTCTTGCTCACCCCGGCCAGGTGAAAACCGATGCAGCCGGCGCTCATCGCCAGTTGCTCCAGCACCTCGTCGCCGTGCACGTAGTCGACGTGCGTGGCGCCGCCCTGCTCGATCAGCCCGTCGACAAAGGCCTGCACAGTGGCGACCGCCAGCGAGCTTTGCGGCTCGGCGACTTCGACCACGCAAAAGCGCGCGCCGGGCCCGACCAGCCCCACCGTCTGATGCGGGCCGCGCGCGCCCTGCACGCGCTCGCGCATGGCGGCGGCCGAGGCCACATCGACGCACGAGACGTTGCGGCCCAACGCGCTGGCCAGGGCTTGCCGAACGTCGGCCGTCACGTCGAACAGCAAGCGGTGGATCGGCGCGAAGTGAAGCGCCGGGTCGTGAATGTTCTCCACCTCCACCAGCGCATAGCGGCTCGGGTGGTCCATGCCCACCGAGCCCTTGGCGCTGTCCCAGATCGACTTGGCGGTGGCCAGCGAGTGGTTGCCATCGCCCACCGCGAACAGCATTGGCGGTGTGCCGGGGGGCACGCCATAGCGCGCCGCAAACGCCTGCGGGTCGGCCAGCGCCGCAAGCGCCCGCACCGCGCGGTCGGCGTGGGCCGCGTCGACGGCGTAGCCGGCAACCCGGCCGCCCCGTTGCATCAGCTCGGTTTCATAAAGCTTGATCAGCGCGTCGCGCGCGGCGGCGATCGGTTCGATCACGGTGTGCCCGGGGTCGTCGATCAGCACCAGGATGTGCGGCAGTTCCAGTTCGGCGTCACGCCGCACCTCGATGCGCGGCGCCAAGCGCGCCACGATCGTGCCTTCGGTCGGGCGGATCAGGCTGGTTGAGCCGGCACTGAAGTCGTAGTGCTCCAGGTCGAGTTCGAGCAACAGGCCGCGGCGGGTTCTGCCGTGCACGGTTCGCTCGACGAGGATCGCGCCATCGTGATCGCGGAACAGGCCCGCAGCAAGGTAACGCTGCATCGCCTGCTGGATCTGCCGGATGCGTTCGGGTGCGTCGGCGGCGCCCAGGTGCGACTCGGGGAAGATCAGGTGCAGGGTCGAGGGTGCATCGCCCACCTCGCGCGCCACCTCGTGCCAGTAGGCCGGCTCGGAGGTGTACTGGTCGCACGCGACGACGGCCCACTTCTTCAGGTCGATGTCATACCGAGGCAGGCAGGTCTGCGGCAGGCGGAATCCGGTGTGTGAACTCATGGGGCGGACTGTAGCCCGGACCCGGCTCACTGCGTGGCCGTGACGCCGCCGTCGACGTACAGCACCTGCCCGGTGATGAAACTCGCCGCCGGGCTGCACAGGAACTGCACCGGCCCGGCCACGTCTTCCGGTTCGGCCACCCGGCCGAGCGGAATGCGTTGCAACAGGCGCTCGCGTACCGCCGCGTCGTCAAGCCAGTGGCGGCCCATCTCGCCGCGCACCACCGTCGGTGCAACGCCGTTGACCGTGATGCCATGGTTGCAAAGCTCGACGGCGTGCTGGCGGATCAGCAGCACCAGGCCGCCCTTGCTCGCGCAGTAGGCCGAATAGCCGCGGTCGCGCATGCCCAGTTGCGCCCGAACCGACAGCTCGTGGATCTGGCGCCCGGGCGCCCGACCGGCACCCACCGCGGCGACCTGCCAGCGGGCTGCGGACTGCGCGAGGAACATCGCGGCGCGCAGGTTGACCTGCACCACCTCATCGAAGGCAGCCTCGGTCACGTCGGCCAGGCGCTGCTCGCGCTGCATGCCGACACAGTTGACGAGCAGGTCGAGCGCGCCGAAGTGCGTGGCCACCGCGTCGCTGCAGGTCTTGATCTGCGCGACGTCGCGCACGTCCAGGCCCAGGCCGAGCGCGGCATGGCCGGCGCCCACCAGTTCGGCGGCCAGGGATAGCGCCTTGTCGGCGTTGCGACCCGCCACGGCCACCGCGGCGCCGGCGCGGGCGAGTTGCCACGCCACCGCGCGGCCGATGTCGCCATAACCACCCGGCACGAAGGCCACGCGGCCGGCCAGCGAGAACGAAGCTTGAGGAGTCATGTCACCCCCACGACCTTGCCTGCCAAAGAATCATGTCAGTTGTCCAGAATGCTCTTGCGACCGAACAGGCCGCGGGCGCGGAAGGTGATGACCGCGATGAACAGCAGGTACATCGACAGCATCGACCACTCCGATGCAAAAGCGCCCGACAGGCCGACCACCATGCCCACCATCAGCCCGGCCGCCACCGCGCCCCACAGCGAGCCCACCCCACCGAGCACGATCACCAGAAAGGCCGGCACCACCGCATCGACCCCGACCTGCGGCCGGATGCCCCAGATCGGCGCCATCACCACACCGGCCAGCGCCGCCAGCGCCACGCCCAGTGCAAACACGCCGGCGCGCAGCCGCGTGAGGTTGATGCCGAGCGCGCGCACCATCTCGCTGTCGTGCGCGCCCGCCTTGATCATCGCGCCGTAGGGCGTCTTCTCAAGGAACAACCACAGCGCGACGATGGCCAGGATCGCGAAACCGCAGGCGAACAGCCGGTAGCGCGAGTAGATCAGGTCGCCGATCAACAGCGCGCCCGACAACGCCTCGGGCAACGGCATCTGGCGTTCCGTCGAACCCCAGACGAGGCGGATGCCCTCCTCGATCACCAGCGCCGCGCCGAAGCTCAGCAGCAGCCCGTACAGCGGGTCGCGGCCATAGGTGCGGCGCAGGCACAGCTCGAGCAGCAGGCCGAACAGCCCCACCAGCACCGGCGCGAGGAACAGCGCGAGCGCGAAGCGCGTGCCCAGCGGCAGCCCCAGGTAGGCCGCGCTCAGCTCGGGGAACCAGCCCAGGCGCGGCGCGATCACCGCCAGCGCGGCGTACATGCCGAGCGCGAACAGCGAGCCGTGCGCCAGGTTGATCGTCTCCATCACGCCGACGATCAGCATGAAACCGAGCGCCACCAGCGCGAACAGCAGCCCGAGCGTGAGCCCGTTGAACAGGTGCGGAATCAGGCTCATCACAAGGGCGCTGCCAGTGCTTTCAGCGCTCGTAGCTGGGCGTGGCTTCGTAGGTCTCGAGCTTGCACGCGCCAGCCGCGCCCGGGTCCAGCACGTCTTTCGGCTCGCTCTGCGTCAGGATCTTGAAGATGTCGGTCTTCTCGGCCGGCGCGTCGTTGTAGCTGGCCATGTAGATCGTCTGCTCGCAGTGGTGCGTGGCCGGGTCGATCCAGGCGTCGTAGTGCTGCAGACGGTCGCGGGCCGTCATCTTGCGGCCCTCGAGCTTCTTGATCACCGCCAGGTTGTTCGTCGTGCCGGCCTCCTGTACGCAGCGCAGCAGTTCGCGCGTGGCCATGTAGCCGTTGTGGAACACGTTGCCCGGCACCGCGATGGCCATGCCGGGGAAGTTCTTCTGGTACGCGGCGACGAACTCCTTCACGCCCGGCAGGTCGAGCCGGTAGTACCAGGTGGTGCCGAAAACGCCGAAGATCTGCTCCGGGCCGAGGCCGTAGACGTCGGGCCAGTCCTGCTGGTTGTTGATCCAGGCCGCATTCTTGTGCAGGCCGAGCTGCACCACCTGCTGGCGCAGCGCCTTGATGTCGTCGCCGCCGACCGCGGTGGCCACCGCCTGCGGCTTGAGCTGCTGCAGCTTGAGCAGGTAGGCCGAGAAGTCGCGCGTGTTCTGCGGCACCAGCAACTCCTCCATCACGCGGCCGCCGTTGGCCTCGATGATCGTGCGCGTGGCCTTGGAGGTGTTGTGCCCCCAGACGTAGTCGTTGGTCAGCAGCACCCAGTCCTTGCCGGCGGTGCGCATCGTGTTGCGCACGGTCGCGAGCGCGAAGTTCGTGCCGTTGCCGTCCCAGACGAACTTGGTGCGGTGGCAGTCCTTGCCGATCTCGGTGGGCGAGCTCGAGTTGGTATTGAAGAAGATGCAGCCGTACTTCTGGGCCACCTGCGAGATCGCGTTGGCCACGCCCGAGTGCACCGCGCCGATCAGGAAGGCCGCTTCGTTGCGGTTGATCATGCGTTCGGCCACGCGCGAGCCGGTGGCCGGCGTGGTCTCGGTGTCCATGTGGATCGCCTCGATCGGCCGGCCGAGCACGCCGCCCTTCTCGTTGAATTCCTTGATCGCCATCATCGCGCCAAGGCGCTCCATGCCGCCGCTGGCAGCGTACTGGCCGCTCGCGTCCATCGTCAGCCCGATCACCAGCGGCTTGGCGCTGGCGCTCTGCGCCCACACGCGGTTCGTGGCCCACGGCCCGAAGAAGCTGCCGCCGCCGGCCAGCGCAGCCGCCATGGCACTGACGAAACGGCGCCGCCCGGGTTGCATGGCGGGTTCTTGCACGGTATCGACCTTCATGGCATGTCTCCTGTGATGCGGACGGCGTGTGCCGCCCTGGGTTGAACGCTGCTCAGTCGAGCCTGGCGGGTGGCGTTGCGGAATCTGCTCGCTGCAGCAGGCGCGCCTGTTGCCACAGGCGGATGAGGCGTTGGTAGCGCTCGGCCACGTCGGCGATCACGCCCGCGTCGTCGAGCGTGCCGTCGAACCAGGCTTGCGCGGCGGCGGCAAACAGCGTGCGCCCGACGGCAAAACCCTTGCAGATCGGCTGGCGCGCGGCAGTGCAGAAGGCGTCCCACAACTGGTCTTCGTTGGCTTCGAGGCCGAGCAGCAGCACGCCGCGGCAGTGCGGGTCGTGTTTGGCGAGGCACTCGCGCAGCGCCTCCCACGCCTGTGCAGCCGGCGGCGGCAGCTTCCACCATTCGGGCCGGATGCCGGCGGCGTAGATCTGCGCGACGGCGCGCACGACGGTCATGTCGTCCTGCGGCTGCGTGCGTGGCGGGATCACCTCGAGCAGCAGCTCGTGGCCGGTGCGGCGGCTGGCGTCGTAGAGCTCGCGCACGGTGTCGAGCTGCCGGGCCGCGAGCGCCGGGTCGTCGTCCGGGTGGTGGAAGACGAGGCACTTGATCACCTGTTCGGTCGGCCACTCCGTCAAGGCCAGGCCGAGGTTCGCGCCGGCCTCGAACGAAAGCGGTCGCGAACCCGGTGTCTCGACCGGGCGGGCCAGCCACACGCCGGTGCCGGTGAAGCGCTGCAGCACCGGCGTGCCGTGGCGCGCGTCGACGATCAAGCCGGCCGAGGGAAACGGCAGCGATTCGTCGGCGCCACGCTGGCCGAACTCGACCGCGTAGCCCCGCTCGGCGGCCTGGGCGACGAGTTGTTTGAACACCGCAATGCGGCCGATGTCGGCACCGGCACGCACAGCGATCTCCTCGAGCTGGCTGCGGTGGTCGAAGGCCAGCACCGCCAGCGCATCGGGGGTCGGCCGCCGGGTCGTGGCGCGGTGCACGTGCTCCAGTTCCTCGTCGTCGCGCAGCCGGGTGAGGCCCTGCTTGCGCTCGAAGAACAGGTTCAGTTCCGGCCAGGTCGGCATCGCGGGCGCGCAGCCGTGGCGAGACACGACGATCGCACCGCAGGCGTTGGCGTAGCGCAGCGCACGGAGCAGCGGCTCGTTGCGCACCCAGCCGCGCAGCAGGCCGGCCATGAAGGCGTCTCCGGCGCCGAGCACGTTGAAGACCTCGACCGGGAAGCCGGGCCCCTTCAGCCCCTGCTCGATGTCCGCAGGGATCGCCCCGTCGAAAGCGACGCAGCCCATCGGACCGCGCTTCATCACGATCAGCCCCGGGCTGGCGGCGCGGACCGCCGCCAGCGCTGCGCGCGAATCGGTGCTGCCGCCAGCGATGTGGATCTCTTCTTCGGTGCCGACGATCAGGTCGCAGTCCGGCAGTACCGCCTGCAACTGCGCCGTCACGTCCTCCGACGGCACGAAACGTTGCTCGCCGAGGCCAGGCGCGGTCAGGCCCCACAGCACCGGGCGGTAGTCGATGTCGAGCACCACGCGCTTGCCCAGGCTGCGCGCAATCGATATCGCCTTGATGCAGGCCGCCCGCGTGTCGGGGTGCGAAAGGTGCGTGCCGCTGACGAGCACGGCGCGCGCGCGGGCGATGTAGGCCGGGTGAATGTCGTCGACGACGAGCGCCATGTCGGCGCAATGGTCGCGGTAGAAGATCAGCGGGAAGGTGTCGGGGTCGCGGATGCCCAGGAACACGAGCGCGGTGAGCCGCTTCGGGTCGGTGCGCAGGCAGCTCACGTCGACGCCCTCGGCCTGCAGGGTCTCGCGCACGAAGCGGCCGTTGTGCTCGTCACCGACCCGGCTGATCAGACCGGTGCGCAAGCCCAGCCGCGCGCCGCCGATGGCGGTGTTGGTCGGCGAGCCGCCCACGTACCTGGCGAAGCTGCGCATGTCTTCGAGCCGGCCGCCGATCTGTTCGCCGTACAGGTCGACCGCCGAGCGGCCGATGCAGACGACGTCGAGGTCTTCAGTGACGTCGGTCGGCGCGGTCGGCATGTTGGTCGCCGGCATCACCTGGCCCTCCCACGCGGCTTGCGCGCCTTGCGCGGCTCGACCAGGCATTGCCCGGTGCCGACCACGAGCGCCTGCGCCAGGCACATCGGCGCCACCAGCGAGCGCACCGGCGCGGCGGCACCGGCGCCGATCTCGAGGCACACGGTGGCCGACGGCTTCAACGGCGACAGCGGGTGGTCGGTGATGGCGACGACCGGAATGCCGCTCGCCTTGGCCGCCTTGGCCGCCTCGACGACCTCGGGCGAGTAGTTCTTGAAGCTGGTGACGAGCAGAACTTCGCCCGCCTCGATCTGGCGCAGCGACTCGCCGAGCATGCCGCCGACGCCGTCGTGCAACTGCACGCGCAGGTCGAGCTGGCCGAGCGCGTAGGCCAGGTACGCGGCGACCGGGAACGCGCGCCGCTGGGCCAGCACGTGCACGCGGCTGGCGCTGCACAACAGGCTGGCGGCCTGGCGCAGCGTGGTGTCGCCGACCGACTGCGCGAGCTGCTTCAGGTCGGCCATGCCGAGTTCGACGAAGGGTTGCAAGGTCGGCGCGGCGCTCTTCGCGCCTGCGGCCGGCGCCTTCATCGCGCTGATGCGCTCGCGGTAGGTGCCGGCGCGTTCGAGCAGGCGGTGTCGGAACAGGCGTTGCAGCTGCGAGAAGCCCGAGAAGTTCATGACGTTGGCAAAGCGCACCAGCGCCGACGGCTGCACACCCGCCGCTTCGGCCACCGTGGCGGCCGTACCGAGGGCCAAATCGTCGGGGTGTTCGAGCACGTACTGCGCAATCACCTGCTGTTGCGGCGACAGGTTCGGGTACGCCGCGCTCACCGCATCGGCGAACTGCTGGAAGCTGGCGGAAGGTGTCATGCGGCGCATTAGAACAAACATGCTTGACAGACGCAACAAGAGAATAGACATTCTCACGACGCCCTCTCCCCCTGTTCTCCCTCTTTCGCCCTTCTCCGCCCTCCCCGCCCGCATGTCCAGCGCCCCGCCCGCCGCCCCCCTGATCACGGCTCCGATGCTCGGAACGATGGCGGTGCTCGCCAGTGCGCCGCTGTGGCTGCAGTCGGTCGGCCTGTACCAGTACCTGGCCGTCGAGATCGTCATCTGGATGGTGTTTGCGATGGCGCACAACCTGCTGCTCGGACACGGCGGCATGCCGTCGTTCGGGCACGGCGCGTTCTTCGGCGTCGGTGCTTATGGCTTCGGGTTGCTCCAGCACCACGTCGGCGCAGGCCTGATCGGCGGGCTCGCCGGCGCAGCGCTCTCGGCGGCGCTGGTCGGCGCGGTGGTCGCGGCCTTCATCTCGCACCGGCGCGGCATCTACTACGCGCTGCTGACGATCGCTTTCGGGCAGGTGATGTGGTTCATCGCGATGAAGTGGCACTCCGTCACCGGCGGCGAAGACGGCCTGCTCAAGATCGCCCGCCCCCCGCTGCAACTGGCGGGCCACGAATGGTCGCTGACGAGCAACGAGGCGTTTTACAACTTCGTGCTGGTGGTCTTCGCGCTGATCATCGTGTTCCTGTGGCGCCTGGTGCACTCACCGTGGGGCCGCGTGCTGCGTGCCATCAAGCAGAACGAGATGCGTGCGGCCTTCGTCGGCTACAACGTGTGGCTGTACAAGTGGACGGCCTTCGTGCTGTCGGCCGGCATCTCCGGCACCGCGGGCGGCTTGTTCGCGATGGCGCAGAACTCGGCCTACCCGAACGTGATGAGCCTGCACAACTCCGGCTTCGTGGTGATGATGGTGCTGATCGGCGGCGGCATGGTCAGCTTCTGGGGCCCGGTGATCGGCGCCACGGTGTTCATCCTGGCGCGCGACCTGCTCGGCGCGTACACCGAGGCCTGGCTGCTGTGGTACGGGCTGCTGTTCATGGCGATCGTGCTGTTCAAGCCCGAGGGCATTGCCGGCCTGTGGCAGTCGTTGCAGGCCTGGCGGCGCCGACCGGCGTCGGCGCGGCCCGCGCCCGCGCCCGCTCCGACCGAACGGGAGGCTTGACGATGGCACTCTTCGAAGCCCGCCACCTGCACAAGCGCTTCGGCGACCAGGTCGTGCTCGAAGACATCTCGCTCAGCGTCGAGCGAGGTGAGCTGCGCGGCATCATGGGCCCCAATGGCGCCGGCAAGACAACCTGCTTCAACGTGCTGACCGGCCGCTACCGGCCCGACCGCGGCCGCGTGAGCTTCGACGGTCACGACATCACCGGCCTGTCGCCGCGTGAGGTGGCGCGTTGCGGCATCTCGCGCTCGTTCCAGATCATGAACCTGTTCGACGAGTACTCGGCGATCGACAACGTCGTGATCGCGCTGCCGGCGGTGCGCAAGATCGGCTGGTCGCCGTTTCGCGACCTGGCGCGCCAGCACGCCGCCTACGACGAGGCCGAGTCGGTGCTGCGCCGCGTCGGGCTGGCCGGCAAGGAGCATGTGGCCTCGCGCAGCCTGTCGTACGGCGAACGCCGCGCGCTCGAGATCGGCGTGGCGCTGGCCGCCGGGCCGCAGCTGCTGTTCCTCGACGAGCCGACCGCGGGCCTGGGCACCGAAGGCACGGCGCGGCTGGCCGAGCTCGTGCTCTCGCTGAAACGGCAGCTCACGATCGTCATCATCGAGCACGACATGCGGTTTCTGTTCGGGCTGGCCGACCAGGTGTCGGTGATCCACTGGGGCCAGGTGATCGCCGAGGGCACGCCGGCGGCGCTGCGCGCGAACCCGTGGGTGCAGCGATCCAGCCTCGGGAGCCTGACGGCATGAGTGCTGTGGCGTCATCGCCCGCTGCGCCGCTGCTTGCGGTGGAAGGCATCCACACCTTCTACGGCGAAACGCAGGTGCTGTTCGGCCCGTCGCTGCGCGTGCACCCGGGCGAGGTGCTGGCGCTGCTCGGGCCCAACGGTGCCGGCAAGACGACCACCTTGCGCTCCATCCTCGGCCTCACGCCGGCGCGCCGCGGCACGGTGCGCTTCGACGGCCACGACATCACGCACGAACCCACGCACCGCATCGCGGCACGCGGCGTCGGCTGGGTGCCGGACGACCGGCGTGTCTTCCCGACCTTGACCGTCACCCGCAACCTCGAGATCGCGCGCAAGAAGACGCGCTTTCGCGCCTGGTCGCTCGGCGAGTGCTTCGAGCTGTTCTCGGCGCTCGAGTACCTGATGCCGCGCGAATGCGAGAACCTCTCCGGCGGCGAGATGCAGATGGTCGCGATCTCGCGCATGCTGATGGGCGCGCCCGGTTTGGTGCTGCTCGACGAACCGAGCCAGGGCCTGGCGCCGAAGGTCGTGCAGGACGTGATGCGAGCAGTCGAACGGCTGCGCGGCGAGGGCGCGGCAGTGGTGCTGGTCGAGCAGAACGTGGCCTGCGCGCTCGGCGTGGCCGACCGCGTGGCGGTGATGCAGGCCGGCCGCATCGTGCACGAATGCGCGGCCGAAGCGATGCGCCGCGACGCGGCCCTGCGCGGCCATTGGCTGGGGATCTGACTGGGGATCTGAATGAGCGAACCGCTGTTGCAGGTGCAAGGACTGGTCAAGCGCTACCAGCGCGGTTGGCCGCGGGCCCAGACCACGTTCGAGCTGCAGGCCGACTTCCGCATCGACCGGCCCGGCGTGATTGGCGTGATGGGCGCCAACGGCACGGGCAAGACCACGCTGTTCGAGCTGATCACCGGCGGCAACCAGCCCTCCGAAGGGCGCGTGCTCGTCGCGGGCCAGGACATCCACCAGGTGCGCTACCGCGAGCGCGGCCAGCTCGCGCTGCACTACCACCAGTCGTACCAGTTGCGACGTTTCCGGCGCACCCGGCCGGCCTTCATGCTGGAGCCGGCACGCAGCACGCAGGCGCAGATCCACCTGTTCGACGAGCCGCAGTTCAACACCCAGGACGGCTACATCGGCTTCATGCTCGACTTCTTCCAGCGCCTGCGCGATGCGGGCCGGCTGGTCTTCCTGTGCCTGCACCCGAACGAACCGGTGCACCTGGACATCCTGGAGCAGGCCTGCGAGGGCTTTGTCTTCGTCCAGAAAGACGCGGCGCGCGTGAGCCGGCTGCAGCATGCCGGCTCGATGCAGGCGCTGCTCGCGCTACCGGCGGTGGCCGCCTACCTGGGCACGCTGGTCGAGGGCCGCGAGGGGCCCGCGCGGGCCTGAGCGCCCCCGTCTGGCGCTGGCCCAACACCCGAGCCGTTTCAACGCTGGCCCGCTGGCCCGCTGGGATGCTTTGTCACGGCAACGTCACATTGCCCTCCTACATTTCGATCCTGCTGGAAACATTCACGAATCCTTCTGGACGAACACGGGGTAGATGGCATGAAGGTCGGCATCAACGGTATGGGCCGCATCGGCCGGCTTGCGCTGCGCGCCGCCATGGGTGCCGCGGAGAGGCAGTCTGACGACCCGCGCGCGGGCAATCGTCTGGAGGTGGTGCACCTCAACGAGCTGAAGGGAGGCGCCGCCGCCACCGCCCACCTGCTGCAGTTCGACAGTGTGCAGGGGCGCTGGCGCACCGACATTGGCGCCGATGGCGAGTCGACGATCCGCATCGCCGACCGCAAGCTCAGCTTTTCGTCGCACGCCACTTCGGCCGAGATCCCCTGGGGTGACCTGGGCGTGGACCTGGTGCTCGAGTGCACCGGCAAGTTCCTCACCCCGCAGACCTTGCAAGGCCACCTGGAGCGTGGCGCCAAGCGCGTGATCGTCGCGGCGCCGGTGAAGGTGGGCGATGTGCTGAACATCGTGGTCGGCATCAACCACCAGCTCTACGAGCCGGCGAAACACCGCATCGTCACGGCCGCGTCGTGCACCACCAACTGCCTCGCGCCGGTGGTCAAGGTCGTTCATGAGGGCATCGGCATCCGCCACGGGCAGATCACGACGATCCACGACCCGACCAACACCAACCTCGTCGTCGACGCACCCCACAAGGACCTGCGACGCGCGCGCAGTGCGATGCTCAGCCTGGCGCCCACGACCACCGGCAGCGCCACCGCCATCGCGCTGATCTACCCGGAGCTGAAGGGCAAGCTCGACGGCCACGCGGTGCGCGCGCCGGTGCTCAATGCGTCGCTGACCGACTGTGTGTTCGAGCTCAAGCGCGAGACCACGCGCGAAGAGGTGAACCAGCTCTTCGCGCAGGCGGCCAAAGGCCCACTGGCCGGCATCCTCGGCTACGAGGAGCGCCTGCTCGTCAGCGCGGACTATGCCCGCGACACGCGCAGCAGCATCGTCGATGCGCCGTCGACGCTGGTCACCGACGGCACCTTGCTGAAGGTCTACGCCTGGTACGACAACGAGATGGGCTACGCCTGCCGGATGGTCGATCTGGCCTGCCACATGCAGCAGCAAGGCATCTGAACAGGATGCCGCCAGCATGAACACCGGCACGCGCAACTACGCCATCGTCACGGCAGCGTACTGGGGCTTCACGCTCAGCGATGGCGCGCTGCGCATGCTGGTGCTGCTGCACTTCTACCAACTCGGCTATTCGCCCTTCACGCTGGCCTTTCTGGTCCTGCTCAACGACGCGATGGGCGTGGTGGCCAACCTGGTCGGCGGCTGGCTGGCCACGCGCTACGGCATCGCGTGCATGCTCGCCGTCGGCCTGGCGACGCAGATCACCGGCTTCCTGCTGTTGTCGGCGCTGTCGCCTTCGTGGACGGCGGCGCTGTCGGTCGCCTGGGTGGTGGGCGCGCAAGGCATCTGCGGCGTGGCGAAAGACCTGACCAAGACCGCCAGCAAATCCGCGATCAAGCTCACTGCCGGCGAGGCCTCCGGCCAGCTCTTCAAGTGGGTGGCCTTCTTCACCGGCAGCAAGAACGCGATGAAGGGCGTGGGCTTCTTCCTCGGCGGTCTGCTGTTGCAGGCGGTGGGCTTCCAGACGGCGCTGTGGATCATGGCCGGCCTGCTGGCGCTGGTCTTCGTCGGCGTGGTCGCCTTCGTGCCGCCGCTGATGGGCAAGAGCCGGGCCTCGAAGTCGGCGAAGGAGTTGTTCGCCAAGAACCGCGGCATCAACCTGCTGGCGGCCGCGCGCGTGGCGCTGTTCGGTGCGCGCGATGTGTGGTTCGTCGTCGGCGTGCCGGTGTTCCTGTACGCCTCGGGCTGGAACTTCACGATGGTCGGCGCCTTTCTGGCGCTGTGGACGATCGGCTACGGCGCCGTGCAAGCCTTCGCGCCAGCGCTGGTGCGCCGCAGCGACGACGGGCTGAGCACCGAAGTGCCAGCGGCGCGCCTGTGGTCGGCGCTGCTGGCGGTCGTGCCGATGGTGCTGGCCGCGCTGGTGGCGATGCAGGTACCGAACCTGGAGTGGGTGGTCGTCGCCGGCCTCGGGCTGTTCGGCTTTGCCTTCGCGGTCAACTCGTCGGTGCACTCCTACCTGATCCTGGCTTACGCCGGTTCGGAGAAGGCGGCCGAGGACGTCGGCTTCTACTACGCCGCCAACGCGCTGGGCCGCTTCTTCGGCACGCTGATGTCGGGCCTGCTGTACCAATGTGGCGGCCTGATGTATTCGCTGATCGGCTCGGCCGTGATGCTCACCGTCTGCTGGCTGGTCACGCTGGCGCTGCCCGTGACCCGCGTCACCGCGCAGGCGATGCCCGATGCGGCCGACGCCCGCCCTTCTTCTTGATGGCGACCCGAACACAGGAGACTTCGATGGACGAACAGAGCGCCGTCGCCTCGCTCGCCGCACTGGCCCAGGGCATGCGCCTGCGCATCTTCCGCGCGCTGGTCGGCGCGGGGCCGCCGGGCCTCACGCCCGGCGCCCTGGCGGCGACGCTGGGCGCGCCGGGGTCCACGCTGTCGTTTCACCTGAAGGAGCTGCTGCACGCAGGCATGGTGACCCAGGAGCGCGATGGCCGCAGCCTGATCTACCGCCCCGCGCTGGCGCAGATGAACGCGCTGCTGGTCTACCTCACCGCGCACTGCTGCCAGGCCTCGGACGCCGCCGCCTGTGGCGTCGGCTCCGCGCCCGGATGCACGACCTGCTGAGCCCCGATAGACGATGTGCAGCTCAAGTTGCCGGAAAGCGGCGTCCGTTCGGTCGATCTGGGCAGCCCGGACCCTGCATGGCTCGGGCGACCAGTTCCGGAACGGAGAACTACAAGGCTCTTGGCGACCTGGCTGAACTGCCTGATCACCTCCACTTCGACGCGGCGCAAAAGGCAGCGCAGACGTGGTTCGAGCATTTCGACCAGTCACGAGGCGAGGACTTGAACAGACAGCTGGCTTGGCTTGCGAGGGGCCGAGGCTGAACAGGGCGTAGGCAGTTGACCTGCCCATACCAGTCAGTCACGGAGTCCCCCGTCGGGAAGCACTCGACCCTGAACGGAAGGCCTGCGCTTCTTAACTCCAGCCGATGATGATTGCGCGCAGACCCGCCGAGACCACGCCGGCAACTGCGCGCCCGGTGCTGTCGATGCACGTCGATCCCGGACAACTCATCGCAGCGGTTCGCCGCCATGTCCCGCTCACGCCGATGGCCGCCCGCGCCATCCAGAACGATTGGGCCCGACTCTTCGCGAGACCACGAGTCGTCGCGTCGTCGAGGACGCCTTCCTAGTTGTTGCATAGTTAATGTAACTATTGACTTTCACAGCCACTTCGCAACACAATGCGCACATGAAGGCCAGCGCCGCCACGACCGCCACCACGCACGAACAACAGGTGCTGCGCCTCGCACGCACCCGGACCCTGCTGCGCGCGCGTGACGTGGCACAGCACGGCCTGCCGACCGTCGCCCTGACGCGCCTGGTGCAGGCCGGCAAGCTGCAACGCGTGGCACGCGGCCTCTACGGCCTGCCAGACGCCGAGACCAGCGAACACCGCTCGCTGGCGGAGGTCTCGGCCCGCGTGCCCAAGGGCGTGGTCTGCCTGCTGTCGGCACTGCGCGTCCACGAGATCGGCACACAGGCCCCCCACGAGGTCTGGATCGCGATCCCGCCGCACATGACGAGCCCGCGGCTTGACCGGCCCGCCATCCGCGTCGTGCGCATGTCGGATGCTGCCCTCGCCGACGGCATCGACCACCTGAAGGTCGACGGCGTCAAGGTACCGGTCTTCACCGCAGCGCGGACGGTCGTCGACTGCTTCCGGTTCCGCAACAAGATCGGCCTGGACGTGGCGCTCGAAGCACTGCGCGACGGCTGGAGCCAGCGCAAGTTCACGCTGGACGACCTCTGGCACCACGCCACGCGCGGCCGGGTGGCCAACGTCATGCGCCCCTACATCGAGGCCATCACGACATGAGCGCGAACCGCGCCGCGTCCATCGATCTGCGCGCCACCACGCTCGACGATGCGGAACCGCAGCAGGCGGTCGAAGCCACCTTCGCCCGCCGACAGACCGCCGTGCCCAGCACGACACCCATCGGCCTGAGCGATGCCTTTGCCGACGACACCACCAAGCAGACGCAATGGCGGGCGTTCCTGAACAAGAACAAGCTGGAGCCGATGGACCTGGGCGACGTGGTCAGGACCATCCGCGAACGCACAGCGCATTTCGGCTTCCCCAGCCGGTAGCACTCGCACGACACCGGCCATGCGCACACCGCTGTTCGACTTTACCGACCCGAACGCGGCAAACGCTTGGCGCGCCATCGACGACCGCGTGATGGGCGGCATCTCCCGCAGCACGCTGCGCCACGACACCGCCGGCCACGCCGTTTTCGAGGGAACCCTCTCGCTGGAGCGCAACGGCGGCTTTGCCTCCGTGCGATCCAGCCCGGGCGAACTTGGCCTGCCTGGCGCCCGGACCTGCCTGATCGAACTGCGCGGTGACAACAAGCAGTTCAAGCTCAGCCTGCTGACCGACGACGGCTTCGACAGCCTCAACTACCAGGCCGGCTTCGCTCCAGCGGGCACCGACTGGCAGACCTTGCATCTGCCGCTGCCCGACTTCAGCGCCGGCTTCCGCGGACGCGAAGTCATCAACGCAACAGCGTTGGATCCCGCGCGCATCCGCCAGGTCGGCCTGACGATCGCCGCCCGCCAGGCCGGCCCCTTCGAACTGCACATCCGCCGGATCAGCCTCTCCTGACTTGTGCCCGTACGCGAAGAGAGAAGATCGGGCGAGCCGACATCCGACTGAGATGGCTCACGCTGAAGAACCGGCGGCGACCTCGTCTCACACAGCCTCGGTCTCGATCACTTCAATGAAGCGCTCGACACGAAAGCCCTCCGGGTACAGCACTGGCGCTCTTCCAGGCCTACGCAGAGAAGGCATTCGCCTCCGGGGCTCCTCCCAAGGGGCTGGAGCAGACTACCTGCCCCAGCAACAGCCAGGATTTCCGTACTCTTTCCGTACTGCCAAGAAAAAAGCACCGAGCGTCTCCGCTAAGTGCTTGTTCTTCCTACCGAATCTGGTAGGCGCGATTGGACTCGAACCAACGACCCCCACCATGTCAAGGTGGTGCTCTAACCAGCTGAGCTACGCGCCTGCCGAGCCTCGAATTATAGCAGTGCAAAGGGTGGCACCGCCCGGGGTCACGACTCACTTTCGCCGCGCACTGCGCACGCCGTCCACGCGCGCCACCAGGCCGAGCACGTGGGCCAGACGCGCCGAGTCGCTGACCTCGACGGTGAAGGTCATCCACGCAGTGCCGCCGCGCGGGTCCTTGACGGACTGCGTCTTCACGCCGGTGACGTTCATCTTCTCTTTGGCGAACACTTCCGAGATGTCGCGCAGCAGGCCCTGCCGGTCGCTCGCCTCGATCATCACGTCCACTGGGTAGGCGCCGGGCTTGTCGCTGCGGGCGGCGCCCCAGGCGACCACGATCAGCCGCTCGGGCGAGGTGAGCGCCATCTGGCGGAAGTTGCTGCAGCTCGCACGGTGCACGGCCACGCCCTTGCCGCGCGTCACGTAGCCGCCGATGGCGTCGGGCGGCGCGGGCCGGCAGCAGCGCGCCAGGCTGGTCAGCAGCGATTCGACACCCACCACCAGCACGCCCCCCTTACCGGCTTCGCCATCGGCGCGCGGGCGGCGCAGCGCGATCACCTCGTCGGCGCTGGGCGGCGTTTCGACAGGGCGCAGCAGGGTCTCGATGTTGCGCAGCGAGAACTCGTCCTTGCCGACCACCTCGAACAGCGCTTCGGCGTTGCGAAAGCCGAGCCGCGCGGCCAGATCGTCGAGCTTGACGGCGGTCTTGCCTTCGCGTTGCAGCAGCTTCTCGACCGCCTCGCGACCGCGCGCGATCGTGGCCTGCATCGCCAATGCATTGAACCAGGCTCGAACCTTGGCGCGCGAGCGTTGGCTTTGCAGGAAGCCGAGCTCGGCGTTGAGCCAGTCGAGCGACGGCCCGCCCTCCTTGGCGGCCATGATCTCCACCGTCTGCCCGCTCTGCAGTGCCGTGTTCAGCGGCACCATCGCGCCGTCCACGCGCGCGCCGCGGCAGCGGTGGCCCAGGTCGGTGTGCACCACGTAGGCAAAGTCGATCGCGGTGGCGCCGGTGGGAAGCTCGACGATGGTGGCCTGCGGCGTGAAGACATATATGCGGTCGTCGAACACCGCCGCGCCGGCTGATCCCGCTGCTCCTGCCGATCCCGATGTTTGGCCGCGGCCGCCCTGCTCGACGAAGTCGCGCTCCCAGGCCAGCAACTGGCGCAGCACGGCCTTGCGCGCTTCGGCCACCTGGGCGTCAAAGTCGCCGCTGGCGCTGACCCCGCCGTAACCCTTGGCGCCCGCTTCCTTGTAGGCCCAGTGCGCGGCCACGCCGTGCTCGGCATGCTCATGCATCGCGCGGGTGCGGATCTGCACTTCCACCGCGCGGCCCTGCTCGTCCAGCACCACCGTGTGGAGCGACTGGTAGCCGTTCGCCTTGGGCCGGGCGATGTAGTCGTCCAACTCGCCGGGCACGACGCGGAACAGCTCGTGCACGCGCCCCAGCACCGCATAACAATCGGCGTCGCTGGCCACGATCACGCGCAGCGCGCGTACGTCCAGCACCTGCGAGAAATCCAGCCGCTTGCCGTGCATCTTTTTCCAGATGCTGTACAGGTGCTTCGGCCGGCCCTGCACCTCGGCCTTCAGGCCGTGCGCGCGCAGCTCGTCGCTGAGGCGCTGGCGGAAGGCATCGACGCGCTGCTCGCGTTCGGTGCGCTTCTCGTCCAGCAGTTGCGCCACCGCCTTGTAGTTGTGCGGCTCCATGAAGCGAAACGACAGGTCTTCCAGTTCCCACTTGATCTGCCAGATGCCGAGCCGGTTGGCCAGCGGCGCGAACACCTGCATCGACTCGGCGGCCAGTTCGGTGGGGCACGGCGTCTTGCTCGCCGCGAACCAGCGCAAGGTCTGCAGGCGCGATGCCAGCCGCAGCAGCACCACGCGCAGGTCGCGCGAGAACGCGAGCAGCATCTTGCGCACACGCTCGGTCTGCTGCGCGCGCTGTTCGTCGCCCACCTGCGCGGCGCGCGCGGCACGCTGGATCTGCACCAGCTTGGCGGTGTGGCTCACCAGGCTGGCCTGCGACGCCCCGAAGGCCTTGCGCAACACCTCTTCGGGCTTGCTCAGATAGTCGCCGGCATACACCAGATAGGCCGCGGCGCGCATGTTCGGCGCCGCGCCGATGCCTTGAAGGATGGCGGCCACGGCATCGGCATGGGCCAGCGCCTCTTCGCCGGTGTCCAGCGGCTGGCCGGCCAGCAGCGGTTCGGCAAAGGCGCGTGCGCGGGCGACTGCGTCCTGCCCGCTGCCTTGCGATGGCTCGTTGGGGTCGGCCGGTTCGTCGACCAGCGCAACGATGGTCGCGGCCTGCGCCTGCAGCGCTCCGGTCTTCATGGCCCCAGCAAGAACTCCTTGACGACCCCGACCTGCTCGGCCACCACCAGCATCGGTGCATGGCCGACGCCGGCAAATTCATGCAGCCGCGCTTTCGGGCCGCGGCGGGTCATGTCTTGCGCGGTGTCACGTGTCAGCAGGTCGGAGTCGGCGCCGCGCAGCAGCAGGGTCGGGCAGGCCACCGCGTCATAACTGCGCCACAACGCGGCCTGGCCAAGGGCGGCCATCTCTGGCGTGATGGCCTTGAAGGGCACGGCAATGGCGGGGTCGTAGTGGGGCTTGAAGCCGGCGCCATCGGGTGGAGTGTCGGGTGGGGTGTCGGGTCGGGTGTCCGCCTTCAGCATCGGCCGCGTCAGCGCCAGCCATTGCTCGCGCGTGTGCGTGCCGAAGCCCTTGGAGATGCTCAGCATGTAGTCGGCCGCTTCTTCCAGGCTGGCCCAGCGCATCGGCAGCCCCAGGTAGGCGCCGATGCGGGCGATGGCATCGGCCTGGATCGTCGGCCCCACGTCGTTCAGCACCAGGCGCTGGATCGGCGACTGCGGCAGCGACGACAGCCCCATGCCGATCAGCCCGCCCATCGAGGTGCCGACCCAGTGCACTTACTCCGCATCGAGGCGCGCCAGCAAGGTCACCATGTCGGCCACGTAGGCGGGAATTTGGTAACCCATCGGATCGGCCAGCCAGTCGGACTGGCCGCGCCCGACCACGTCGGGGCAGACCACGCGGTAGTGGCCGCAGAGCGCCTGGGCCAAGGTGTCGAAGTCGCGCCCCTGGCGGCTCAGGCCGTGCACGCACACCAGCACGCGCTCGTTCGCCGGGTCGCCCCACTCCCAATAGGCCATGCGGTGCAGGCCGCGGGTGTCCAGGCATTGAACATGCTTCAGGCGGGGTTCGGTCATGGCGCACTTCCTCTTCGATAATCGATGCTAAGCCAACCCGCCGAACCCGCGCGAACCCCGCGCCAACACACCACAGAACACAACGGAGAACCTCATGCTCAAAGGAAAAACCGCTCTCGTCACCGGCTCCACCAGCGGCATCGGCCTCGGCGTGGCCAGGTGCCTGGCCGCGCAAGGCTGCAACGTGATCCTGAACGGCTTCGGCGACTACGAACCGGCGCGTGCCGAGATCGCCGCCCTGGGCGTGAAGGCCGGCTACCACGGTGCCGACATGAGCGTGCCGGCGCAGATCGAGGAAATGATGGCTTACGCCGCGAGCGATTTCGGTGGCGTGGACATTCTGGTCAACAACGCCGGCATCCAGCACGTCGCGCCGGTCGAAGACTTCCCCACCGCGAAATGGGACGCGATCATCGCAATCAACCTGTCGTCGGCCTTTCACACCACGCGGCTGGCGCTTCCACGCATGCGCCAGCAGAACTGGGGCCGCATCATCAACATCGCGTCGGCGCACGGGCTGGTGGCGTCGGCGCAGAAGTCGGCCTACGTCGCGGCCAAGCACGGCATCGTCGGCTTCACCAAGTCGATCGCGCTGGAGACGGCCACCACCGGCATCACCGTCAACGCCATCTGCCCCGGCTGGGTGCTGACGCCGCTGGTGCAAAAGCAGATCGACGCCCGCGCCGCGAAGGAAAACATCACCGTGCAACAGGCCAGCCACGATCTGCTGGCAGAGAAACAACCTTCGCTGCAGTTCACCACGCCCGAGCAACTCGGCGAGCTGGCGGTGTTCCTGTGCTCGTCGGCCGCCGGCAACGTGCGCGGCCAGGCCTGGGCGGTCGATGGGGGCTGGACCGCGCAGTGATTACTTCATCTGGACAGAGCCGCTCACCGTTACGGTGACGGTGCCCTTGCCGGCCTCGACCGGCAGCGATTCGTCGGCCGAGGCCGACATCGCCTTGCTGCGCATCATCGGTGCGTTCACGAAGCCGACCGGCTGGTCGGACGACACGTTCACCTCGCGCAGCGTGTAGCCGGCGTAGCCGAACTGCCTGGCGTAGTCCGTCGCCTTGGCGCGGTAGGCCGCAATCGCCTGCGCGCTGGCGTCGGCCTCGACCTTGTCTCGCAATGAACGCGACAAGCCGTAGGCCACGCGGCCGATCGTCAAGGTGGAGATGCGGCCGGTCAGCTGGCCGATGGCGGGCATGTCGCGCCCTTCGACCACCAGCTCGGCGCTGCCCTGCCAGCCGCTGATGCCGCCCTTGGGTGCGTAGCGCGGGTAGAGCGCGAAGTTGCCGGTCTGCACGTCGAGCTGGCCCGGCTTGGCGACCTTCTTCGCTTCGGCCAGCGCCGCGTCCAGGGCCTGCTTCAGCTGCGACTGCACGGCCGCCGCGTCCTGGCCCTCGCGAGTGGTGGTGAAGCTGACCGTCAGCAAGTCCTTGGCGACTTCGATGCTGGCGCTCGCGGTGAGGTTGACGACACCTTGCGGTTGCGGCAGCTCGGCGGCCAGCACCTGGGCAACCGGGGCGGCCAGACCGGCGGCAAGCAGGGCCGAAAAAAGGCTTGGGTTCATGGTGGTTTCCATCGTGGGTGGGGCGCCGGAGGGCGGGCGTCGCATTGTCCACAACAGCCGGACCCCAGCCGGCTCGGCCAATTCGTAACAGCCGCCCTGCCAGAGTGAAGAACCGCACGGCAAGAGTTGTAACAGGCGGTCAGAACGCCAAAAAGCGCGCGGCAAACCTGCGCAGAATCTCGCTTGTTACAAATTCGGAGCTCGTATGAATACCGCCACCAACCCGCGTGCTGACCGCATCGTCGTCGTCGATGACGACGCCCGGATCCGCGACCTGCTGCGTCGCTACCTGACGCAAGAAGGCTTCGAAGTCCTGCTCGCCGAAGACTCCAAGGCGCTGAACCGGGTGCTGACGCGCGAGACCGTCAACCTGATCGTGCTCGACCTGATGCTGCCGGGTGAAGACGGCCTGTCGATCTGCCGCCGCCTGCGCGCCGGCAACGACCTGACGCCGATCATCATGCTGACCGCCAAGGTCGAAGACGTGGACCGCATCGTCGGCCTGGAAGTGGGTGCCGACGACTACCTGCCCAAGCCGTTCAACCCGCGCGAATTGCTGGCCCGCATCCACGCCGTACTGCGCCGCCGGCCAACGCTGGAAGCGCCGGGCGCGCCGGCCAAGGACGCGCAGAACGTGACCTTCGGTCCGTTCGAGTTCGACATGACCTTGCGCCGCCTGTCAAAAGACGGCGAGCAGATCGCGCTGACGACCGGCGAGTTCTCGATGCTGAAGGCGCTGGTGCGCCACCCGAGCCAGCCGCTGTCGCGCGACAAGCTCGCCCAACTCGCGCGCGGCCGCGAGTTCGAGCCCTTCGACCGCAGCCTGGACGTGCAGATCTCGCGCCTGCGCAAGATGATCGAGCCCGACCCGACCCAGCCGCGCTATATCCAGACGGTGTGGGGTGTGGGCTACGTGTTCGTGCCGGACGGCGCGGCCTGAGGCGGGTTCCACGCCACCCTGCGCGGACCCACGCGAAGCGACGGACCGCCGGCGTGTGATCATCGGCCGGCCCGCGGACCGATGCCGCGCCGCACCCAAGCCCACCCTTCCGCCGCCCCCGCCCCATGTCGAAGAAGCTGCTCGCGCTGAGCCTGTTCTGGCGCACCTTCGTGCTGCTCGCTCTGCTGCTGGCGAGCGGGGTTTTCGCGTGGACGTACACCTTCCGCTCGCTCGAATTCGAGCCGCGGGCGGTGCAGGCGGCGCAGCAGATCGCCAGCCTGGTGAACCTGGCGCGCTCGGCATTGCGCAGCAGCGACGGCATCAACCGGATTGCGCTGATCAAGAGCATGTCGAACCAGGCCTCGGTCAAGCTCGCGCCGAGGGAGCCGCAAGACAAGTGGGTGCCGTACGAGATCGACCGCTTCTCACAGGCCATCGGCGCGGGCCTGCGCTCGCAACTGGGGCCCGACACGCTGGTGGCCAGTTCGGTCAACGGCGTGCCGGGGCTGTGGGTCGGCTTCTCGATCGAAAAAGACCCGTACTGGCTGCAGACCGACCGCGGCAGCGTGGGGCCGATGGCGATCAGCACCTTGTCGGTGTGGGTCGGCATCGCGCTGCTGGCGACGATCCTCGGCTCGGCCACGATCGCGCGGCTGATCAACCAGCCGCTGCGCGACCTGTCGTTCGCGGCCAGCCGCATCCGCGAGGGCGAATTCGAATCGCACCTCGACGAAACCACCCTGACCAGCGAGGTGCGTGCCGTCAACATGGGCTTCAACCGCATGGCGCGCGAGCTCGCCAAGGTCGATGCCGACCGCGCGGTGATGCTGGCCGGCATTTCGCACGACCTGCGCACGCCATTGGCCCGGCTTCGTCTGGAGGCCGAGATGAGCGTGCACGACGAAGAAGCCAAGAGCAACATGGCGCAGGACATCGAGCAGCTCGACGCGATCATCGACAAGTTCATGGACTACGCCCGCCCCGGCGACGTGAAGATGGTGGCGGTGCCGCTGAGCGACCTGGTGGAGCGCGAGGCGGCGGCCTTTCGCGACCCGAGCGAGATCCGCATCCAGATCCGCGTCGCGCCCGACATCAAGGTGCTGGCCGACCCGATCGAACTCGGCCGCGTGCTGCAGAACCTGTTCGAGAACGCGCGCCGCTACGGGCGGTCCGAGGACACCGGCATCACGCGGGTGCACGTGACCTACGCCCGCACCGGGCGCTGGGTGATCCTGAACGTGCGCGACTTCGGCTCGGGCGTGGACCCGGAAAAGCTTGGCCAGCTGACCACGCCCTTCTTTCGCGGCGACGCAGCGCGCACCGCGGCCACGGGCGCCGGGCTCGGGCTGGCGATCGTCGAGAAATCGATCCAGCGCATGGGCGGTGCGTTCGAACTCACCAACGCCAACGACGGCGGGCTGCTGGTTCACATCCGGTTGCGACGCGCGCCTTGAATTCCGGCGCGGGCCGGAAAGTCAGGCGGCGCCGGGCACCCCTTCCGGGCGGCTTCACCGCACCGTCACGCCGCCCGCACCAGCAGGCACACGGCGCGCGTCTCGATCGACTGGCCCAGCCCCACCGGCCCCATCTTCTCGGCCGTCTTGGCCTTCACGTTGACCCGAGCCGGCGCCACGCCCAGCGCCTGCGCGAGGCGCTGGACCATCGCCGGAATGTGCGGCGCCATCTTCGGCGCCTGCGCAACGATCGTGCTGTCGACGTTGCCCAGCTCCCAACCGGCCGCCCGCACGCGCCGCATCGCCTCGGCCAGCAGCACCAGCGAATCGGCGCCGGCGAACTGCGGGTCGGTGTCGGGAAAGTGGCGGCCGATGTCGCCCAGCGCGGCGGCGCCGAGCAGCGCGTCGGTGATGGCATGGCACAGCGCGTCGGCGTCGGAGTGGCCGAGCAGGCCGTGGGTGTGGGGGATGGTCACGCCGCCGAGCACCAGCGGGCGGCCGGTGACAAGCGCGTGCGTGTCCCAGCCTTCGCCGATGCGGAATGCGGGGGTCGTCATGCCGGGGGACGTCATGCGTTCCTTGCGAGTTGTGCGGCGGCCAGGGCGAAGTCCTGCGGCCAGGTGAGCTTGAAATTGCCGGCGTCGCCGCGCACCAGCAACGGCGCCAGGCCGAGTGCTTCGA
>JANOQS010000641.1:0-1680 GCA_031414975.1 Methylibium sp.
GCGGTCTGCGGCGGTCTACAGCGGCTGTGCGATCAGGTCGTGCCCTCTTGCGTCGACGATCCGGGCGCGCGTGAACTCGCCGACCTTCAAGGTCTTCGACGCCTTCTCCGGCGGCAGCAGGCGCACGCTGCCGTCGATCTCTGGTGCGTCGGCATACGAGCGCCCCACCCCGCCTTTGCGGCCCAGCGCCGGGGCCGAATCGACCAGCACCTGCATCGTGGCGCCAATGCGCTGGCGCAATTTGGCCACCGACACTTCTTCGGCCACCGCCATGAAGCGCGCCTTGCGTTCTTCGCGCACTTCCTGCGGCAGCATGCCGGGCAACTCGTTCGCCGTCGCGCCGCTCACGGCCGAGTAGGCAAAACAACCAGCCCGGTCGATCTGCGCCTCGCGCATGAAGGCCAGCAGGTGTTCGAACTCGGCTTCGGTTTCGCCCGGAAAACCGGCGATGAAGGTGCTGCGAACCACGATCTGCGGGCAGGCCTGGCGCCACTGCTGCAGCCGCTCCAGGTTCTTCTCGCCGTTGGCGGGACGCTTCATGCGCTTGAGCACGTCGGGGTGCGAATGCTGGAACGGCACGTCCAGGTACGGCAGGATCGCGCCCTGCGCCATCAGCGGCAGGATGTCATTCACGCTCGGGTACGGGTACACGTAGTGCAGCCGCACCCAGGCTCCGTGCGGCGCGGCCAACTCGGCCAGCTTCTCGCACAGGTCGGCCATGCGCGTCTTGACCGGTTTGCCGTCCCAGAAGCCGGTGCGGTACTTCACGTCCACGCCGTAGGCGCTGGTGTCCTGGCTGATGACGAGCAGTTCCTTCACACCGGCTTCGAACAGGCGCTGCGCTTCGCCCAGTACGTCGCCGATGGGGCGGGACACCAGGTCGCCGCGCAGGCTCGGGATGATGCAGAACGAGCAGCGGTGGTTGCAGCCTTCGCTGATCTTCAGGTAGGCGTAGTGGCGCGGGGTGAGCTTCACACCTTGTGCAGGCACCAGGTCGACGAATGGGTCGTGCGGCTTCGGGCTGTGCCGGTGCACCGCGTCCATCACCTCGTTGGTCGCATGCGGGCCGGTGACCGCGAGCACGCTCGGGTGCATGTTGCGAACCAGGTTGCCGCCGTCGTCACCGGCCTTCGCGCCCAGGCAGCCGGTCACGATGACCTTGCCGTTCTGCGCCAGCGCCTCGCCAATCGTGTCCAGGCTTTCCTTCACCGCGTCATCGATGAAACCGCAGGTGTTGACGATCACCAGGTCGGCGCCGGCAAAGGTCTTGGAGGTTTCGTAACCCTCGGCGCGCAGTTGCGTGAGGATCAGCTCGGAGTCCGTCAGCGCCTTCGGGCAGCCCAGCGAAACGAAGCCGATGCGGGGGGCGGCGGCGGTGGTCGGGCGTTCGATCGTGTCTTGCGTCTCTTGTGTCATCGGGCGATTTTCGCCGATCCCGGCCTTGCCCGGGCCGCAACAGTCAGCGCTTGGGCTGCACGAGACCCGGCACGCCGGGGAACAGCGCCTCGGCCTGCTTGTTCATCTGCTCCTGCATCTGCAAAAACACGTTCTTGGTCTGCTCCAGGTACGTGCCCATCAGGCCCTGCATCACCGGGGCCTGGCCGTTGAGGAACTGGGTCCACAGTTCCGGGTTCAGCACCTTCGGGTCGAGCACGCCAACCGACTGCTCGGCCAGGCGGC
>JANOQS010000642.1:0-4299 GCA_031414975.1 Methylibium sp.
TCGTCGATCAGCAGTACTGGCGGCACGGCGCAGCTGATGGCTTCGAGCAGAGGGCGCTTGAGCAGATAGCGCTCGGAGAAGATGTCTTCCTCCTTCTGCGCGACGGTGCGGTCGTCCTGCTCCAGCAGCTTGATGGCGAGCAACTGGCGCTGGTAGTTCCATTCGTACATCGCGGCGTGCACGTCCAGGCCTTCATAGCACTGCAGGCGGATCAGGCGCGTGCCGCGCACGGCCGCCAGCACCTTGGCAACCTCGGTCTTGCCGACGCCGGCATCGCCTTCGAGCAGCAGCGGGCGCTGCAGTTCCCGCATCAGCAGCAGCGCGGCGACCAGGCTGGGTTCAGCGATGTAGCCGGCGCCGGCCAGCGACGCCCGCAGATCGACCAGCTCGGTCATGCGCTGCTCGGCGAGGGTCACGCCTTCTTTCCGCCGAACAGGCCGCTGAGCCAGTCTTTCAGCACGGCCCACATCAGGGCCAGGCCGTTCAACTCGGTGGCGGGTGCAGCGGGGCGTGGTGACGCAGGAGCGGCCGGTGGTGAGGCTGATGCAGCACCCGCGCCCTCCCCGCTCGCCGAAGCAGGCGCCGCGGGCGTGCGCGCCGCCTCGATCTCGCCGACCCGCGCGCTGAAGTTGTCGGCAAACTGCTTCAGCACCTGGTCGGCCACCGAGATCATCATGCGCCCGCCGAAGGTGGCGGCGCGCCCGCTCATCGAAACGGTGCTGTCACCCACCAGCGTGCTGTGGCTCGCGTCCACCGCATCGATGCGCGCCAGCAAGTCCATCGAAGCACCCGAACTGCCGGTGCTGTCGGTGCCCTTGCCGACCAAGCGCAACGTTCGCGTCGCGGCATCGATGCCGCTGACCTCAACCGTGCCCTTGAACGACATCGACGCCGGCCCGACCTTCACCGACACCGTGCCCTTGTAATGCGACTCGTCGACCCGCTCAACGATCTTGGCCCCCGGCATGCACGAGGTCACCGCCTCGATGTCCTGCAGGAACGCCCAGGCCACGTCGGCACCGGCGGGGAGGTCGAACTTCTTTTCGATTTGGACTTTCATTGCGCGCCTGCGCCTTTGACCAATGTTTGAACGGCAGGTCGCTCGATCAGGTTCGCCACGTACTTGCCATCCTCAACTTCTACTCGGAGGCGAAAGACCGTGTGCTCATCGTAGGTTGCGCGTTCCCTGGTCGCAGCACTCGTGTCCTTTGCAATGGTCAGCACGCCGTACGACTCGACCCCAGGTGTTGTTGCCGCGTAATGGGCGATTCGTGAAATCTCGTCGGCGCCGAGGCGACTATCGGCCTCATCTGGAATGAGGCCGGGCCTACGCTGAGTGATTGGGTAGAGCACGCACTGTCTCCCCTTGACCTCATCACTCCAAACAGTGAACAGCGCTCGTCGGCCATCAGCAGAGACGGCTGACCAAGACCACCGAGTGTTTTTCACCGGGCAGCCAAGGTACGCAAAGAAGTCTGAGAACGAGCGCATGAGATGGAGTCCAGCGTTCCTACCGCCTATTCACCCCCAACTCCTTGCACTTCTGCCAAACCCGAAACGCGTTATGCGGCATGTCCATGTGCGTCACACCCAAATGCGCAAACGCATCGACCACGGCATTCGTGAAACACGGAATCCCACCGACGTGCGGCGACTCGGCCACGCCCTTGGCACCGATCGGGTGGTGCGGCGACGGGGTGACGGTGTGGTCGGTCTCCCAGTGCGGGGTTTCGTACGAGGTCGGCAAAAAATAGTCCATCAGGCTGTTGCCCAGGTGGTTGCCGTTTTCATCGAACGGCACCTGCTGGCCGAACGCGACGGCGTAAGCCTCGGTCAGCCCGCCGTGGATCTGGCCTTCGATGATCATCGGGTTGATGCGCGTGCCGCAGTCGTCGAGCGCGTAGAAGCGGCGCACCTTGGTCTCGCCGGTGAACTTGTCGATGTCGACCACGGCAACGTAAGCGCCGAACGGGAAGGTCATGTTCGGCGGGTCGTAGTAGGCCACCGCGTTCAGGCCCTGTTCCATGCCGGCGGGGATGTTGCTGGTGTGCGATGCCAGGCAGATCTCCTTCATCGTCTTGGCTTCGCTGGGGTTGCCCTTCACGGTGAAGCGGTCGACGTCCCATTCGAGGTCGCCTTCGGCCACCTCCAGAAGATGCGCCGCAATCTTCTTGGCTTTCTCGCGGATCTTGCGCGCCGCCTGCGCGGTGGCCGCGCCGCTGACCGGCGTGGAGCGCGAGCCCCAGGTGCCGGCGCCGTAGGGCGAGGTGTTGGTGTCGCCCTCTTCCACCACGATGTCGTCGGACGACAGGCCCAGCTCGGTGGCGATGATCTGCGCGTAGGTCGTGGCGTGGCCCTGGCCTTGCGTCATCGTGCCGAGGCGGGCAATGGCGCTGCCGGTCGGGTGCACGCGGATCTCGCAACTGTCGAACAGGCCGATGCCCAGGATGTCGCAGACCTTGGTCGGCCCGGCGCCGACGATCTCGGTGAAGGTGCACACGCCGATGCCCATCAGGGTGGTGGCCTTCGGGTCGGCGCGTTGGGCGGCCTGCTCCTTGCGCAAGCCGTCATAGTCAACCGCCTTCAGCACCTTCTCGAGCGCCGGGTGGTAGTTGCCGCTGTCCAGCGTCCAGCCGAACGCGGTGGTGTACGGGAACTGCTCGTGCTTGACGAAGTTGCGGCGCCGGATCTCGGCCTTGTCGATGTTGAGCTTCTGCGCCAGCACGTCGATCATGCGTTCGATCAGGTAGACCGCTTCGGTCACTCTCAACGAACAGCGGTAGGCCACGCCGCCCGGCGCCTTGTTGGTGTAGACCGCATCGACGCGGGCGTACGCATTCGGAATGTCGTAGCTGCCGGTGCAGATGCTGAACAACCCGGCCGGCAGCTTGGTGGCCGACACGTGCGAGTTGAACGCGCCGTGGTCGGCCAGCGCGGTGAAGCGCAGCGCCTTGATGCGGCCGTTCGCATCGGCCGCGAGTTCGCCCACGCCGTGGTAGTCACGTGCAAAACCGGTGGTCGAGATGTTGTCGATGCGCGACTCGATCCACTTGATCGGCACGCCGGTCACGATGCTCGCGACGATCGCCACCACATACCCCGGGTAGATCGGCACCTTGTTGCCGAAGCCGCCGCCGATGTCGCCGCCGATCACGCGGATCTTGCTTTCGGCGATGCCCGAGAGCATCGCCAGCACGGTGCGCACCAGGTGCGGCGCCTGCGTGGTCATGTAGACGGTCAACTGGCCGGTGGTCTTGTCGAACGACGCGACGCAGCCGCAGGTTTCCAGCGGGCACGGATGTACGCGCGGGTTCAATATTTCCTCGCGCACCGTCACCGCAGCGTTGGCGAACGCGAAGTCGGCCTTGGCCTTGTCGCCCGCTTCCCAGGTGAAGATGTGGTTCGGGTGCGTGCGCGGGCCGTGGCCGACTTCGGTCTTGTCTTGAATGTCTTCACGGATGACGATCGCGTCCTTGTCCATCGACTTGTGCGGGTCGACGATCGCCGGCAATTCTTCGTACTCCACCTCCACCGCCGCGGCGCCGTCGGCCGCGATGTAGCGGTCGGTCGCGATCACGAAGGCCACCTCCTGGTACTGGAAGCACACCTTCTTGTCGGCCAGCACCGCCTGCACGTCGCTGCCCAGCGTGGGCATCCAGTCGAGCTTGACGGGCTTAAGGTCATCCGCCACCAGCACCGCCACCACACCCGGAATCGCCAGCGCCTTGCTCTTGTCGATGCCCTTGATGCGCGCATGCGCGTACGGGCTGCGCACGACGGCGCCGAACAGCATGCCGGGCAACTTGATGTCGTCGACATACGTGCCCTGGCCGCGGATGAAGCGCGCGTCTTCCTTGCGCTTGCGCGGCACGCCCATGCCTTGCAGCTTGGCTTCGCGTTCGAGTACGGTTTCTGCCATTTCTTGCTCCGGTTCGGATGGGGTGGTCGTCTGGTTCAGGCCGGCACGGCCGCGAGGTTCTTGGCCGCAAGCTGCACGGCCTTGACGATGTTCTGGTAACCGGTGCAGCGGCACAGGTTGCCCGCCATCCAGTAGCGGATCTCCTCTTCGCTCGGGTCCGGGTTCTCCTTCAGCAGCCGGTAGGCGCGCGTGATCATCCCGGGCGTGCAGTAGCCGCATTGCAGGCCGTGCTCTTCGGTGAAGGCGGCTTGCAGCGCGTGCAACTGGCCGTCTTTCGCCAGGCCTTCGATGGTCAGCATTTCGGCGCCTTCGCACTGCACCGTCAGCACCGTGCACGACTTGACCGACATGCCGTTCAGGTCGACCGTGCAGGCGCCGCA
>JANOQS010000643.1:0-2015 GCA_031414975.1 Methylibium sp.
CCCAGGCAGATCGTCAGCACGTTGCGCGGGATGCGAAAGTACTCGAGCGTGCGCGCGAGCGCGAAGCTGTTGGGCGGGATCACGCAAACGTCGGCGTTGATGTCGACAAAACTCCGCGGGTCGAAGTTCTTCGGGTCCACCACGGTGCTGTAGATGTTGGTGAAGACCTTGAATTCAGGCGCGCAGCGAATGTCGTAGCCGTAGCTGCTGGTGCCGTAGCTCACGATCTTCTGGCCGTCGGACGAATGGCGCACCTGGCCCGGCTCGAACGGCTCGATCATGCCGGTGGTTTCGGCCATGCGGCGGATCCATTTGTCGCTCTTGATGCTCATGCGCAGCCTTCCTGGGTGAGGGGCAATTGTAGGGAGCCGGTGCGCCACGGTGCCGGGTGGAAAGTAGCTCACACTTCCCCACGATTTGGCGGTGGCTGGGGGCTGATTCTTGGCCTACCATTCGCGTTATCCCCGACCCCGGAGCCTGTCATGCGCCCAGCTTTGGACCTTCTGAGCCAGTACGCCGAATACCACCGCGACCGGCGCAACATCGTGAGCCATTTTGTCGGGGTGCCGATGATCGTCTTCGCCGTCGGCGTGCTGCTGGCCCGCCCGACGTTCGTGCTGGCGGGCGTGGCGCTCACTCCGGCCTGGATCGTCTTTGCGATCGTGGCAGCCTGGTACCTGAGCCGGGGCGACTTCGGCCTGGGCCTGGCCGTCAGTGCGGTGGTCGGCCTGCTGCTGCTGGCAGCGCAGGGCGTGGCCGGCGGCAGTGTGGTGGCCTGGCTGGGCTGGGGCGTCGGCTTCTTCGTGGTCGGCTGGGTGATCCAGTTCATCGGCCACTGGTACGAGGGCAAGAAACCCGCGTTCGTGGACGACATCGTCGGCCTGTTGGTCGGGCCGATGTTCGTCACCGCCGAGGCACTGTTCGCGTTCGGCTGGAACCGCCCGCTGCTGGCAGAGATCGAGCGCCGCGCCGGCCCGACGATGCTGCGCGACATGGCGAAGATCGCTTAGCCCCGCGCCGGCTCCGGCTGGCCATCAAACCTCGCGAACCCGCAATAGCAGATGAAGTGCCTGTTCGTGGCGCGCCCGAACAGCGCCAGCCCGAGCCGCGTGCCCAACTCGTGCCCCATCTGCGTCACCCCGCTGCGCGACACGATGATGGGCACGCCCATCTGGGCCGACTTGATCACCATCTCGCTGGTCAGCCGCCCGGTGGTGTAGAAAATCTTGTCGGCGCCGCCCACGCCGTTCATCCACATCCAGCCGGCGATCGTGTCGATGGCGTTGTGGCGGCCCACATCCTCCACGAAGGTCAGCAAACGGTCCTGCTGGAACAGCGCGCAGCCGTGCACCGAGCCGGCCGATTTATAGGTGCTTTCCTGCAGGCGCATCGCGTTGAGCAGGCCGTAGAGCGTGGCCTGGCTCAGCCGGGCTGACGGCTCATCGGCGCCTGGCAGTTGCAGCGACGCCAGGTCGCTCATCATGTCTCCGAACACCGTGCCCTGGCCGCAGCCGGTGGTGACCACGCGTTTGGCGGTCTTCTCGTCGAAGCGTTCGATGCCGGCGCGGGTTTTCACGGCCGCGCCCTGCACGTCCCAATCGACGGTGATCGAAGCGATGTCGGCCACCGAATCGACCAGGCGCTGGTTGCGCAGGTAGCCCAGCACCAGCAGTTCGGGCGCAGCGCCCAGGGTCATCAAGGTCACCAGTTCGCGCTTGTCGACGAAGACCGTCAAGGCGCGCTCGGCCGGAATGGAGATGCTTCGCGTGGCGCCGAATTCGTCGAGCACATCGACATCGCGGGTCAGCGGTGCGCTCGCAGCGCTCAGGTGCGGAAGGGTTGCCATGGACGCACTGTAGTCAATCCGGCTGGGCATCGGGATAGGAGCCGATCATCGCTGATCGGGCCCCTCCCACACCACCCGGCATGCGGGTCCGCACCGGGCGGTTCGAGAAGTTGAGGTCAGGAGAGACGGGGTAGACCCAGGCGGTCGAACCAGGCGTTGTCCAGCACGG
>JANOQS010000644.1:0-8796 GCA_031414975.1 Methylibium sp.
CATGGACACCCCCGCTTTCGAAGGCCCGCAGATCATGTTCACTTCCCGCTCTACATCGAAGCGCTGCACCGTCAGCGCGCTGGCCCTGGCGCTGTTGGCGGCTTGCGGCGGCGGCGGCGACAGCCCGTCGTCGGCGTCGGCGCTGTCCGGCTCGCCTGAGCCTGCTGCTGGCACCCTTCCTGCGCCGGCGCCCGCCGCATCGTCACCCGCGCCGGCGTCTGCCGCCGACTGCGGCCTGAATGACTTTGCCGCCGCCGCTCTGGCACGCATCAACCAGCTCCGCGCTGCCGGTGCGAGCTGCGGCACGCGCGGCACGTTCGCTGCGACCACTGCGCTGAGCTGGAGCCCGCTGCTGACCCAGGCCGGCGCGGCCCATTCGCAAGACATGGCCACGCTCAACTACTTTTCACACAGCAGCGCCGACGGCCGCGACCTGGCCGACCGCGTGAACGCCACCGGTTATGCGTGGAACACCCTGGGCGAAAACATCGCCGCCGGTTTTGCCAGCGTGAACCTGGTGATGGACGGCTGGACCGCCAGTGACGGCCACTGCGCCAACCTGATGAACCCCGACTTCACCGAAGTCGGCGTGGCTTGCGTGCCGGGCGCGAGCGGCAGTGTCTACAACACCTACTGGACGATGGACCTGGGCCGGCCGCGCTGAGCTGGCTCACCGGGCCGCGGCGATCACGCCGCCGCCCAGGCACACCTCGGCGTCGTACAGCACCGCCGACTGGCCCGGCGTGACGGCCCACTGCGGGTCATCGAAGCGCAGCCCGAACGTTGCAGCGCAATCGGCTTCGAGCACGCAACGCGCATCGGCCTGGCGGTAGCGCGTCTTTGCCGCCAGGGCCCCGGGGCGCGGCGCATGGCCCGACACCCAGCTCACGTCGTCGGCCGTCAACGCGGCCGATTGCAGCAGCGGGTGATCGTGCCCCTGCACCACCACCAGCGTGTTGCGCGCCATGTCCTTGCGCGCCACGAACCACGGGTCGTGATCGGCGCCGCCGCGTTCTGCGCCGCGCTCCTTCACACCGCCGATGCCGATGCCCTTGCGCTGGCCCAGCGTGTAGAAGCTCAAGCCCACGTGCTCGCCGATCACCCGGCCGCGCTCGTCTTCGATTGCGCCGGGGGTGTGGCTCAGGTAGCGGTTCAGGAATTCGCGGAACGGCCGCTCACCGATGAAGCAGATGCCAGTCGAGTCCTTTTTCTTCGCATTCGGCAAGCCGATCTCGGCGGCGATGCGGCGCACCTCGGTCTTGGGCAGTTCGCCGACCGGGAACAGCGTCTTGCTGAGTTGCGCCTGGTTCAGCCGGTGCAGAAAGTAACTCTGGTCCTTCAGCGGGTCCAGGCCTTTGAGCAACTGGTGTTCGCCACCCACCTCGCGCACCCGGGCGTAATGCCCGGTCGCGATCTTCTCGGCGCCCAGGCGCAGCGCATGGTCGAGGAAGGCCTTGAACTTGATCTCGGCATTGCACAGCACGTCGGGGTTGGGCGTGCGGCCGGCCTGGTATTCGCGCAGGAACTCGGCGAACACCCGGTCCTTGTAGTCGGCCGCGAAGTTGACGTGCTCGATCTCGATGCCCAGCACGTCGGCCACCGCGGCGGCGTCGACGAAGTCTTCGTTCGACGAGCAGTATTCAGAATCGTCGTCATCCTCCCAATTTTTCATGAAGATGCCGATCACTTCGTGGCCCTGCTGATTGAGCAGGTGCGCGCTGACCGCGGAGTCGACCCCGCCGGACAGGCCGACCACCACGCGCTGCAATTTCATCGCTTGAATTTTAGGGCGCGTGTCTCGAAGGCAAGGCGCGCGGCACGGATGGGATAGCCTCGCGCCCCATGACCGCCACCACCGTTCCACCGCGCGCGCTGATGTTGCTGGCCATCCTGACCCTCGTCTGGGGCACCAACTGGCCGCTGTTTCCGTTTGCGGTGCGCGAGGTCTCGGTGTGGACCTTCCGCGCCGTTGCCGTGTCGATTGCCGGCTTCGCCTTGCTGGCAGTGGCGCGCGCATGGGGCCAGTCGCTGGTGATCCCGCGCAAATATTGGTGGACCGTCGTGACCGCGACCTGCTTCTATCTGGTGTTGTGGAACATCGCCAGCACCTACTCGGCGATCCTGATTCCTTCGGGCCAATCGGCCGTGCTCGGCTTCACGATGCCACTGTGGGCCGCGCTGATCTCCTGGGCGGTGCTCGGCGAAAAGCTCACCGGCCGCTTGCTGCTGGCGGTGCTGCTGGGCGGCGCCGCGGTGACCTTGCTGATGGTGCCCAGCTTCGCAACCTATGCGCAGGCGCCGCTGGGCCTGGCGCTGGGGTTGATCGCCGGGCTGGGCTGGGCGATCGGCACCTTGATCCTGAAGCGCCGCAAGGTCGAGGTGCCGGCCATGGTGCTGGCCGGCTGGCAACTGATCATCACCGCGGTGCCTACCACCATCGGCGCGCTGATCCTGGGCGACCACCAGTGGTTCATGCCCTCGTGGCAGTCGATCGCGGTGATCGGCTACATCGCGCTGGTGCCCATGTGCATCGGCAACGCCTGCTGGTTCGCGATCGTCGGCATGCTGCCGACCAACGTGGCCGGGCTGTCGTCGATCATGGTGCCGGTGGTGGCGATGGTCTCCGGCGCGGTCGTGCACGGCGAGCCGCTCGGGCCGACGCAGTGGCTGGCGATGGCGTGCTGCGTGGCGGCACTGTCGCTGGCGCTGCTCAAGCCGGCGGCGAAGGTGGCGTAGCCGCCGTCACGAACCGCCGGCCACGCTCGGGTGCGTCGTCACCAGGTCCATGGCGTAGCGCCGCCCCGCCGCGAAGTCTTCGATGCATTGCAGCACCAGCGGGCTGCGGTGCCGGGCCACGCTGGCGCGCACTTCGGCCAGCGTCATCCACAGCGTGCGGACGATGGGCTCGTCCAACTCACGGTTCGGATCGGCCTCGCCCACCGTGCCGCCATAGGCAAAGCGCAGGTAGGTGATGTCATCAAAGGTCGTCGCCCGCTGCAGCCGCGCCAGGTACACGCCGACCAAGCGGTCGGGCGTGAACACACGCGCGGTTTCCTCCAGCGCCTCGCGCACCACGCCTTGCTGGGGCGACTCGCCCGGGTCCAGGTGGCCGGCCGGGTTGTTGAGCTTCAGACCGTCCGGCGTGTGCTCTTCGACCAGCAGGAAGCGGCCACCGTCTTCGATGACTGCGGCCACGGTGACGCTCGGTTTCCAGCGTGTTGACATCGACCCTCCAATGGCGGCTGCGGCGAAGCCGATTTCGCGTCGGCCGCTTGGCCAGCGTGGAGAATGCCAGAATCCGCATACGAATCCGCAAACAACAAGTACCGAGGAGCCTCCCATGCTGATTGGAGTCCCGCTGGAGACAGCGGCTGGAGAAAAGCGCGTCGCCACCGTGCCCGACGTGGTCGAGAAACTGGTCAAGCTGGGCTTCTCGGTGGCCGTGCAAAGCGGCGCCGGTGCTGCGGCGAACTTCGACGACGACACTTACCGCGCTGCCGGCGCCGGGGTGGTCGGCAGCGCCGCCGAACTCTGGAGCCAAAGCGACATCGTCTTCAAGGTGCGCCCACCGAGCCTCGATGAAGTGGCGCTGATGCGCGAGGGCGGCGCGCTGGTCGGCTTCGTCTGGCCGGCGCAGAACCCGGAGCTGATGCAGGCGCTGGCGGCCAGGAAGGCCACCGTGCTGGCGATCGACGCGCTGCCGCGCCAGCTCTCGCGCGCCCAGAAGATGGATGCGCTGACCTCGATGGCCGGCGTCGCCGGCTACCGCGCGGTGATCGAGGCGGCCAACGCCTTCGGCCGCTTCTTCAACGGCCAGATCACCGCCGCGGGCAAGATTCCGCCGGCCAAGGTGTTCATCGCCGGAGCCGGCGTGGCGGGCCTGGCCGCCATCGGCACCTCCGCGAGCCTGGGCGCCATCGTGCGCGCGAACGACACGCGTGCCGAGGTGGCCGACCAGGTGGTCTCGCTGGGCGGCGAGTTCGTCAAGGTCGAGTTTGAGGAAGAAGGCTCGGGCGGCGGCGGTTACGCCAAGGTGATGAGCGAAGGCTTCCAGCAGGCGCAGCGCGAGATGTACGCCAAGCAGGCGCGCGAGGTCGACATCATCATCACCACCGCGCTGATCCCGGGCAAGCCCGCGCCGAAGCTGATCACCGCCGAGATGGTGCGCAGCATGAAGCCGGGCAGCGTGATCGTCGACATGGCCGCCGAGCAGGGCGGCAACTGCGAGCTGACCGAACCCGGCCAGTCGGTGGTCAGGCACGGCGTCACCATCGTCGGCTACACCGATCTCGTCAGCCGGCTGGCCAAGCAGTCGTCGACGCTCTACTCGAACAACCTGCTGCGGCTGACCGAGGAGCTTTGCAAGACCAAGGATGGCATCGTCAATGTCAACATGGAAGACGACGCCATCCGCGGCCTCACGGTCATCAAGGACGGCACCGTCACCTGGCCGGCGCCGCCGCTGAAGCTGCCGGCGCCAGCGCCCAAACCCGCGGCGGTGGCATCGGCGCCCAAGGGCCACGGCCACGGCGCCAGCGAGCCGATGTCGGCGAAGTCGCTGGCGATCACCTTCGGCGTCGGTGCGCTCGCACTGCTGGTGGTCGGCCTGTTCGCGCCGGCCTCGTTCCTGTCGCACTTCACGGTGTTCGTGCTGGCCTGCTTCATCGGCTACATGGTGATCTGGAACGTGACGCCGTCGCTGCACACGCCGCTGATGAGCGTGACCAACGCGATCTCGTCGATCATCGCCATCGGCGCGCTGGTCCAGATCGCGCCGCCGCTCGTGGGCGCCAGCGCAGACCGTCCGAACCTGCTCATCCTGGGCATGGCCGTGCTCGCGCTCGTGCTGACCGCGATCAACATGTTCGGCGGCTTCGCGGTCACGCGTCGCATGCTGGCGATGTTCCGCAAGTGAAAAAGAACAAGCAGAAGGAGCGGACATGACTGCCAGCCTCGCCACCGTCGCCTACATCGGCGCCACCATCCTCTTCATCCTCAGCCTCGGAGGGCTCGCCAACCCGGAGACAGCCCGCCGCGGCAACCTGTTCGGCATGATCGGCATGGCCATCGCGGTGGTCGCCACCGTGCTCAGCCCGCGCGTCACGCCGGCCGGCTACGCCTGGATCATCGGCGCGCGCGTGATCGGCGGCAGCATCGGTCTCTACGCCGCGAAGAAGGTGCAGATGACGCAGATGCCCGAGCTGGTCGCGCTGATGCACAGCCTGGTGGGCCTGGCGGCCTGCCTGGTGGGCTACGCGAGCTACGTCGACACCTCGATCGTTTTCCCGACGCCGGCCGAGAAGGCCATCCACGAGGGCGAGGTCTACGTCGGCATCCTGATCGGCGCCATCACCTTCTCGGGCTCGGTGATCGCGTTCGGCAAGCTGTCGGGCAAGATCGGCGGCAAGCCGCTGCTGCTGCCGGGCCGGCACTGGATGAACCTCGTCGCCCTGCTGCTGGTGTTCTGGTTCGGTCGCGCCTTCCTGCAGGCCGAGACCATGCAGGCCGGTCTGGTGCCGCTGCTGGTGATGACGGTGATCGCGCTGCTGTTCGGCATCCACATGGTCATGGCCATCGGCGGCGCCGACATGCCGGTGGTCGTCTCGATGCTCAACAGCTACTCCGGCTGGGCCGCGGCCGCCACCGGCTTCATGCTCGGCAACGACCTGCTGATCGTGATCGGCGCGCTGGTCGGCTCGTCGGGCGCGATCCTGTCGTACATCATGTGCCGCGCGATGAACCGCAACTTCATCAGCGTGATCGCCGGCGGCTTCGGCGGCGGCGCGCCCGCCCCGGCTTCGGCTGGCGGTGCGGCCCAGCCGGTCGGCGAGGTGACGCCGATCAGCGCGGTCGAGACCGCCGAGCTGCTCAAGGAGGCGAAGAACGTCGTCATCGTGCCGGGTTACGGCATGGCGGTGGCACAGGCCCAGCACGTGGTCTGCGAGATCACCAAGATCCTGCGCGCCAAGGGCGTCACCGTGCGCTTCGGCATCCACCCGGTGGCCGGGCGCATGCCGGGCCACATGAACGTGCTGCTCGCCGAGGCCAGGGTGCCCTACGACATCGTGATGGAGATGGACGAGATCAACGAGGACTTCCCGGCCACCGACGTGGCCATGGTCATCGGCGCCAACGACATCGTGAACCCGGCCGCGCAGGAAGACCCGTCGAGCCCGATCGCCGGCATGCCGGTGCTCGAGGTCTGGAAGGCCAGGACCTCGATCGTGATGAAGCGCAGCATGGCCTCCGGCTACGCCGGCGTCGACAACCCGCTGTTCTACAAGGAGAACAACCGGATGCTGTTCGGCGACGCCAAGAAGATGCTCGATGAGGTGCAGGCGGCGCTGAACAGCTGATCGTGCTTGCCGCGCCCGGCGGCACGATGAGGGTGTTCGGCCGGCCGAGGGCCTACTGCTTCGCGCCTTCGGTCAGGCGCCGACCCAGCGACACGGCGTACGGCGCCGCGCGGGCCGCCAGCATCGGGTCGGCCGAGGGCTCCACGCCCTTGGGCAGCGCGACCGGGTTGTAGGTGACCGTCAGGCAGGGGCCGCTCGAATCGGCTGACACCGCCTTGATCGTCAGCCGGCCCAGGGTGACCTTCTTGCGGTCGTCGGGCAGCGGCGTCACGGCGCTGTCTACTTTGTCGCCCGGCTGCGCGAGCTGCAGGTTGAAGTCGAAGGCCACGCTGCCTGCCGCCACGCGCTGGCGCAGCTCGTCGAACAGGAAGTCGGTGCCCTTGGCCTTGGCTTCGTCGTCGCTCAGGCCCTGCGTGCCGCCGACCGGCTCGAAGATCCACTTGCCCCATTGTCTGGCGCCACCGGCGTCGACGAAACCGAAGCCGTGCACGCCCCAGTAGTTGACCTTGCCGAAGCTCGCCGGCACGGGCTGACCGGCGAAGTACTTGCCCTGCAGCAGCACGTCGGGGTTGGCGTCGGCGAAGGCCTTGACCTTCTCGGGGTTCGGCTTCTTCGTCTCGGCGTCGGGTGCCAGCGACTCCAGGCGGCCGAGAAACTGCTCGGGCGTGGCCGCGCCGAAGATCGGCGCCGAGATGTTGCCCATCTGCCAGGTCTCGCCGCCCGGCAGGTCGAATTGCAGCGCCATGTTGCGCTGGCTCCGGGCGTTGTCGGGCGCTTTCGGGTTGCCGCCGCCGACCGAGAACCGGGCGGTCACCGGCACCGGCTTGCCGCTGAAGGCCGAGGCGGTCGACAAGGCGCGGCCCTGGGCGCTGCCGACGAATTCGCCGACGGCGCACACGCCCTTGGCGCCCGAGCGCCGGAATCCGTCGAACTTGCCGCCGGCACGTTCGAAGGCGTCGACCATGCGGTTCGGGTCGACCTGGGCGACCGCGGGAGTGCTGAGCACCGCCGCACCGGCAACGGAAGCGAGCAGGAGGCTTTTCTTGAAGAGGAGGTGGTTCATGGTGATGAGGTTCGTGACGGGTTGGAGGCCAGGCGAGGTGCGGCCCGGATCCCGGCTGAGAAATCTGGCCACGGACGCTCAGTCGGGTCGGTAGCGCTCGTCCTTACAGCGACCGGTGCGACACGCCGCCGGCCTCCTGCACCGCCGTCGTCCAGCGCGAGCGCCAGCGCCTGCAGCGGTTCGCCGCCGCACGAGCGAGTCGCTGACCCGCCGCGCCAGCGCTGAAGCCCTCGCGGAACACCGACAGTGCGGCCAGGCAGCCCTGCTGCCGCGCCTCCCATTGCGCCAGCGTCAGGCGGCCCGCTTGCGCACCCACACCGCCAGCGGCCACAGCACCGCCGCGATGCTCATGAAGGCCAGCACCGCAGCCACCGGCCGGCTGAAGAAGGGCAACAGGCTGCCGTCGGATTTGATCAGCGAGGTGACGAAGTTCTGCTCCACCATCGTGCCCATCACCGCGCCCAGCACCAGTGCAGCGACGGGATAGCCGTTCTTGTCCATGAAGTAGCCGACCAGGCCGAAGGTCGCCACGGTGAACACCAGCGCCAGGTTGTTGCCGGTGGCAAACGAGCCCACCGCGCACAGCAGCACGATCACCGGCATGATCAGCGAGCGCGGCACGTACAGCACGTAGCGGGCCGAGCGGATCATCAGGATGCCGAGCGGAATCATGATGATGTTCGCGATCATGAACACGATGTACAGCGCGTACATGCTCGACGCCTTTTCGGTGAACAGCGTCGGCCCCGGGTTCAGGCCCTTCATGTACAGCACACCGATGGCGATGGCGGTGATGGTGTCGCCCGGAATGCCGAACAGCAGCGACGGCACCCAACCCGAGGCCAGGCTGGCGTTGTTGCTGGAGCCGGCTTCGATCAGGCCCTCGGGGTGGCCGGTGCCGAACTTCTCGGGTGTCTTGGAGAAGCGCTTCGACATGGCGTAGCTGATCCACGCCGCCATGTCGGCGCCCGCACCGGGCAGCACGCCGATGATGATGCCGACGATGTTGCCGCGGATCAGCTGCATGGGGTGCGACTTGGTCAGCGCCCACTGGCCCTTCAGGATGCTGCCGAACTTGCGCGGCGCCATCACCGGCACGTCGCTGGCCTTGTAGGCGCGCATCACCTCGGACACGGCGAACACACCCACCAGCACCGGGATGATCTCGATGCCGCCCAGCAGGTCGGCAATGCCGAACGTGAAGCGCTGCGCGCCGGCCGGGTTCTCGATGCCCACGCAGGTGATGAGCAGGCCCAGGAACATCGCGGCGATCGCCTTGATGGGCGACGAACGCGCCACCATGGTCGCGCACATCAGGCCCAGCAGCGCGAGCCAGAAGTACTCGTAGGTCGAGAACTGGAAGGCCATCTCGGCCAG
>JANOQS010000645.1:0-3838 GCA_031414975.1 Methylibium sp.
ACCACACGCGCCGAGCGGCCGGTGAGCTTCTTTCCGAACGGGTTGCCGCCTTCCTCGGCGAACGCGAAACCCGGCCGCGCCACCTGCTCGAAAAACGCCTTCAGCAACGCCGGCATGTCGCCCAGCCAGAGCGGAAAGAAAATCACCAGGTGCTGCGCCCAGGCGATGGCCGCCTGCGCGCCTTGCAGGCCCGGCGGGACGGTGTGGTCCTTCCAGTCCTTGGCGGCGCGCAGCACGGGGAAGTCGAGCCGGGCGACGTCCACGGCCTGCACTTCGTGACCCGCCGCCACGGCGCCCTCGGTGTAGGCCTGGGCCAGCGCGTGGCACAGGTGCAACTCTGAACTGTCGGGGTGACCTTGGAGGATGAGGATACGTTTTGGCATGCCCCCATGCTCGACGCCGAACCCGGCCAGCGCCTTGACGCAACGCAAGCCCGGTGTGCTACGGTGCTGCGCCATGCACTCCACCCCCAAGCCGCAACCCAAGGCCCTCGTGATGAAGATCGCCCCGCTTTTCGGCAGCGCCCTGGCCGCGCTGGCCCTGCTCGCCGCACCCGTGCCCGCCAGCGCTCAAACCCAGGCCCCGGCCCAGGCTCCTGTCCAGGCGCCCGTCCAGGCTCCCGTCCAGGCTCCGAGATGCGAAGTCGACCACAAGGTCGTGTTCGCCGGCCTCGACTGGGACTCCAACGCCTTCCACACCGCATTGGCGCAGCGCATCGTGCGCGACGGCTTCGGCTGCGCGGTCGATGCGATCCCCGGCTCGACGATCCCGCTGATCAACGGCATGGCGCGCGGCGACATCCACGTGATCATGGAAGTCTGGAAGGCCAACACGCCGCCAAGCTGGACGCAGGGCGTGGCGGCCGGCAAGCTGGTCGAGGTGGGCGTGAACTTTGCCGATGCCACGCAAGGCTGGTTCGTGCCGCGCTACCTGGTGCAGAGCGTGGTGCAGGGTGTCGATGCGCCCGCCAAGGGCCTGAAGTCGGTGCGCGACCTGCCGAAGTTCAAGGCCCTGTTCGCCGACCCCGAAGAGAAGGGCAAAGGCCGCTTCCTGAACTGCCCTGCCGGCTGGCAGTGCGAGCTGTTCAACAGCAAGAAGCTCGCGGCCTATGGGTTGGAGGCGGACTTCACCAACTTCCGCCCCGGCACCGGCGCGGCGCTCGACGCGGCGATCGTCTCGGCGATCAAGCGCCAGCGTCCGGTCTTGTTCTACTACTGGGGGCCGACCTGGTTGCTCGGGCAACTGGGCAAAGACCTGGTGATGCTCGAAGAACCCGCCTACGACGAAGCCACCTGGAAGGCACTGGCCGATGCGAAAGACCCGAAGGATGTGAAGGCCGCCACCGCTTACCCCGTCGTGCAGGTGGTGGTGGGCGCGACGCGGGCCTTTGTCGACAAGGCCCCCGCCCTTCACGCCTTCCTGAAGAACTACCGCACCACCGGTCAGCTGGTCTCTGAAGCGCTGGCGTACATGCAGGACAGCAAGGGCAGCGCCGACGATGCCGCGCGCCACTTCCTGAAGACGCGCGAAGACGTGTGGCTGCCCTGGGTGCCTCCGGCCGTGGCCGCGCGCGTGAAGGCCAGGCTCTGAAATCGCATGGCGGTGCCGGCCTCCTTTCCCGATTGGGGCGCAGCGCTGCGCGACGCCACCAATGCCGCGGTCGACTGGCTGGTGGTGCACTTCGGCAACCGCTTCGAGGCTTTCTCGAACGCACTGCTGGGCGTGCTGGTGGCGCTGGAGCAGGCGTTGCGGGGCGCGCCGCCCTGGCTCGTGATCGCGCTCGCCGCCGCGCTGGCCTTCGGCGCCGGCCGCAGCGTGCTGCTCGCGCTGGGCAGCGCCGCCGGGCTGTGGCTGATCGGCGCGCTGGGCCAGTGGGAGCCGGCGATGCAGACCATCGCATTGATCGTGGTTGCAGTCGGCCTGTGCATCACCATCGGCCTGCCGCTGGGAGCGGCCTGCGCACGTTCGGCGCGGTTGCGGCGCATCGTCTTGCCGGTGCTGGACCTGATGCAGACGATCCCGAGCTTCGTCTACCTGATTCCCGCAGCCATGCTGTTCGGGCTGGGCAAGGTGCCGGCGGTCCTGGCCACCGTGATCTATGCCGCGCCGCCGTTGGTGCGGCTGACGGACCTGGGCATCCGCGAGGTCGGTGCCGACGCCGTGGAAGCGGGCCGCGCGTTCGGCGCCACGCGCTGGCAGCTGCTCACGCGGGTGCAGATCCCGCTGTCGCTGCCATCCATCATGCAGGGCATCAACCAGACCACGATGATGGCGCTGGCGATGGTGGTGGTGGCTTCGATGATCGGCGCGCGCGGCGTGGGCGAAACGGTGCTGGTGGGGCTGCAGCGCAACGACCCGGGCATGGGGCTGGTCGGCGGGCTGGTGATCGTGATCCTGGCGATCGTGATGGACCGCATGCTGCAGTCGTACGGGCGGCGGCTGCAGGCGCACCGCGAATGGCACTGATCGAACTCGAGGGCCTGACGACAATCTTCGGGCCCCGCCCCCTGCAGGCACTGGCCCAGGTGCGTGCCGGGCTGAACAAAGCCGGCTTGCTGGCGAAGACCGGCCACAGCCTCGCCTTGCACGAGGTGAACCTGTCGATCGAAGCCGGCGAGATCTTCGTGATCATGGGCCTGTCGGGCTCGGGCAAGTCGACCCTGGTGCGCCACATCAACCGGCTGATCGACCCGAGCGCCGGCCAGGTGCGGATCGACGGGCGCGACGTGACGGCGCTGAGCCCGCCGGAGCTGATCACGCTGCGGCGCGAGCGGCTGGCCATGGTGTTCCAGCGCTTCGGCCTGCTCGCGCACCGCAACGTGCTCGACAACGTTGCGCTCGGCCTGGAGATGCGCGGCATGCTGCCCGCGGCACGGCGCGCCGAGGCGGGGCGCTGGCTGGCGCGCGTCGGGCTGGCCGGCGCCGAAGCGCAGTACCCGTCGCAGTTGTCGGGCGGCATGCAACAGCGCGTCGGCCTGGCGCGCGCGCTGTGCGCCGGCACCGACATCATCCTGATGGACGAGCCCTTCTCGGCCCTCGACCCGCTGATTCGTTCGCAACTTCAGGGCGAGTTGCTGGCGCTGCAGGCCGGCTCCGGCACGACCATCGTCTTCATCACGCACGACCTGGACGAGGCGCTGCGCATCGGCAGCCGGGTCGCGATCTTGAACGAAGGGCGCGTGGTGCAGGTCGGCACGCCGGCGCAAGTGGTCACGCAGCCGGCCGACGCTCACGTGGCAGCTTTCGTGCGCGACGTGAACCGCGCCCGCGCCTGGCGCGTGGCCAGCGTGACGCTGCCGTGGCCTGCCGATATGCCGCTGCCCGCACCGTCCGACGCGGTGGATGAAGCGCAGACGATCGAGACCGTCATGGCGGCGTGGGTCGGCCGCAGCGCGCCGCTGGCCGTGCGGCGCGGCGACAGCGTCGTCGGCCAGGTGGATCTTGAACGGGTGCGCGAGTTGCTCACCCCGGCACCGTGAATGACATACAAGCGGATGGACAAACCCTTCTCCCCCGCCTGCGAGCGCAACCGCGACCCGATCCTCGCCGTGCTGCGCGAGCGCTTTGCCGGCCGCCGCCACGTGCTCGAGATCGGCAGCGGCACTGGCCAGCACGCCGTGCACTTTGCCGCCGCGCTGCCGCACCTGGTTTGGCAGACCTCCGACCGGGCCAGCTACCTGCCGGGCGTCCGCCTGTGGCTAGCCGAGGCGGCGCTGCCCAACACGCCCGCGCCGCTGAGCTTCGATGTGAACGACGCCCTGCCCGCCGGCCGCTACGACGCGGTGTTCAGCGCCAACACGCTGCACATCATGGGCTGGCCCGAAGTGCAGCGCCTGTT
>JANOQS010000646.1:0-3000 GCA_031414975.1 Methylibium sp.
CGAAGCCGGCTTCACCAGTGCCTTCAGCGCCGCCAGCGCGAAGATGCGGCTCGACGTGGTGGTGCGCAACCAGATCGAGGCCGGCCGCATTCCCGGCCCGCGCCTGCGTGCTGCCAGCCCCGAGATCACCGTCACCGCCGGTCTGGGCGACGACAACCGCCTGCACATGGCGCGCGAGAGCTTTGGCCTGGTGGCCGACGGGCCCGACGCGATCGCGCGCGCGGTGCGCTTGTGCATTCGCGAAGGCGTCGACAACATCAAGCTCAACATCTCCGGCGACGACTTCGTGCCCGCTGCCAAGGGTGGCATGACGGTGATGCGCGAAGAAGAAGTGCGCATGGCCTGCGAGGTGGCGCACGCCTTCGGCAAGAAGGTGGCGTCGCACTCGCGCGCCTCCAACGCCGTGCTGCGCGCGGTGGAGTGTGGCGTGGATGTGATCTACCACTGCGAGTTTGCCGACACGCAGGCGCTCGACGCGCTGGAGGCGGCGCGCGACCGCATCTTCGTCGGCCCGGCGATCGGCCTCATCCACAACACCTTGCACGAAGCCGAGCCGTGGGGCATCACGCGCCAGGTGGCGCTCGACCTCGGCATGGAGCGCTGCATCGAGAACGCCCAGCGCACTTATGAGCAGATGCGCCAACGCGGCATCCGCGCGGTGATCGGCGGCGACTACGGTTTTGCCTGGACGCCGCAGGGCACCAACGCGCGCGACATCGAACACTTCGTCAAGCTGTTCGGCTATTCGACCAGTGAAGCGCTGCAGTGCGCCACCCGCATCGGCGGCGAGCTGATGGGCCTGCAGGTCGGGCAGCTGAAGGAAGGCTGGTTCGCCGACCTGCTGATCGTCGACGGCGACCCGCTGCAAGATGTGGCTGTGCTGCAGGACAAGGCGCGCCTGAGGCTGATCATGAAGGGCGGCGCGAGCGTGAAGAACACCTTGGACGAGGTGAATCGGGGCTGAGCCGCGGCACGTGATCGCAGACAAGTAGCTGCGTCCCCCTTTTGCACGTGGATGTCAATCAAACGCGTCGTTCAGCCGCTCGAAGTCCGAGTTCCTGCCCACGTCGGGCATGGCAGCCAGGACTTCCGCAAAGCTGCGACGATGAGGACGCATCAGCACCGAAGCCAGGATCTCCCGATGCTCCGCCTCGGCGCTGCGACCGTGCGCGAACGCGCGCCTCTTGAGCGCCTTGACAAGCTCGTCATCGACCCCTCGCACGAGCAGATCGGCCACGATCTCCCTCCATCATTGAAGTGATGTCAACGATACCGAGTGCAGCCAATCCGGCCAAGCCGGACCGGCTCAAACCCGATCAGATCACCTTCGCCGCCCTCAACTCATCGATCTGCGCCTTGCCGAAGCCCAACTCACCCAGCACCTCGTCGGTGTGTTCGCCCAGCAGCGGCGAGCGCGTCACCTCGGTGGGGCTGTCGGACATCTTGATCGGGTTGCCCACGGTCAGGTACTTGCCGCGGGTCGGGTGGTCGACCTCGACCACCGTGCCGGTGGCGCGCAGGCCTTCGTCGGCGGCGATCTCTTTCATCGACAGGATCGGCCCGCACGGGATGTCGAACTTGTTCAGGATGTCCATCGCCTCGAACTTGTCCTTCGTCATCGTCCACTGCTCGATGCGCGCGAAGATGGGCTTCAGGTGCAGCAGCCGTGCGGCCGGTGTGGCGTAGGCCTCGTCGGTGATCCAGCCCTCTTCGCCGATCACCTTGCAGACGGCAGGCCACACGGCGGCCTGGGTGATGAAGTAGATGTAGGCGTTCGGGTCGGTCTCCCAGCCCTTGCACTTCAGGATCCAGCCCGGCTGGCCGCCGCCCGAGGCGTTGCCGGCGCGCGGCACGGCGTCAAGGAACTTGCCGTCCGGGTACTGCGGGTACTCGTGCATCGTGCCGGTGCGGTCCAGGCGCTGCTGGTCGCGCAGCTTCACGCGGCACAGGTTCAGCACGCCGTCCTGCATGGCGGCCAGCACCTTCTGGCCGCGGCCGGTGGTGTTGCGCTGGTACAGCGCTGCCACGATGCCCAGCGCCAGGTGCAGCCCGGTGCCGCTGTCGCCGATCTGCGCGCCGGTGACCATCGGCGGGCCGTCGTCGAAGCCGGTCGTCGAGGCCGAGCCGCCGGCGCACTGGGCCACGTTCTCGTAGACCTTGCAGTCTTCGTACTTGCCCGGCCCGAAGCCCTTGACCGACGCCACGATCATGCGCGGGTTGAGCTTCTGGATGTGCTCCCAGGTGAAGCCCATGCGGTCGAGCGCGCCGGGGGCAAAGTTCTCCACCAGCACGTCGCAGGTCTTGATCAGCCGGTCCAGCACCTCCTTGCCTTTCGGGTCCTTGGTGTTGATGGTGACCGAGCGCTTGTTGTGGTTCAGCATCGTGAAGTAGAGGCTGTCCACGCCGGGAATGTCGCGCAACTGGCCGCGCGTGGCGTCGCCCTCGCCGGCCTTTTCGACCTTGATGACGTCGGCCCCGAACCAGGCCAGCAGCTGGGTGCAGGTGGGCCCCGACTGCACATGGGTGAAGTCGAGAATGCGGACGCCGTCCAGTGCTTTGCTCATGGCATGTTTCCTGAGAGTTTGAAAAAGGGGAATCTCATGCAGGCGCTCTTGGGTGCTTCGGCCGCGCCAACTGCGTCAGCCGGCCGACCAGCGGCCACAGCAGCAACACCAGTGCCAGGCTCGTGATGCTGCCCACCAGCGGGTTGGACCAGAAAATGCCCAGGCTGCCCTGCGACACCAGCATCGCCTGGCGGAAGCTCGACTCGGCCATGTCGCCCAGCACCAGCGCCAGCACCAGCGGCGCGAGCGGGTACTTGAGCTTCTTGAACAGGTAGCCGAGCACGCCGAAGACCAGCATCAGCACCACGTCGAACATCGAGCTGTGCACCGTGTAGGCGCCGATCGCGCAGATCACGATGATCACCGGCGCGATCACCGAGAACGGGATGCGCAGGATCGCGGCCCAGAACGGCACCGTGGTCAGCACCACGATCAG
>JANOQS010000647.1:0-5676 GCA_031414975.1 Methylibium sp.
ACATTCTAGGGAGGCACCCCGCCTTTGCCGGGGGCGGGCCTTTGTGAGCAAGCGCGCCGCCTTTGTGTCGCGAGCGCGCCGCAGAGGCCGGGTCAGCGCAGGGTGGCGGCGGCGGTCTGCACGGCCGCCGCGGAGTCGAGCGTCCAGGTCGTGCTGGCCGGCGGTTGCACCAGAAAGGTGTTGGCATCAAGCCCCGCCGCCGCGGCATCGCGCCGCGCCGTCAGCGCCGGGTGTTCGTGGCCCGCATGGCCGCTTTTCAGCGTGAGCTGCGCCGGGTGCGCCACGATGAAGGTGTTCGGGTTGATGCCTTGCGCTGCCCGCTGACCCGGCACCGCCGGGTGCGGACCCGGGGGCTGGGCCTGTGCGCCAACTACCGCACAAAGGGTGGCGAGCAGCGCAACAACGGCGATCCGGCGGGTTTGTTTGGTGATCATGGTTTTCCCTGTCTGTTGGAGTTAGTGTAAACCCTATATTGCGGTGCAGCAAATGGCTTCGTGTCTCCCTGGGGAATAGCCCTTGGTTGCAGTGCAGCATTTTGCTATCCGATCAGAGTCACCACTTCCCGGCGCAGAACAGCGTCGCCCCACTCGTCCATTGATTAAGGGATTGGCACGCGGTGGGGTACCCAAGAAACTCTTGGTTACCAGTGTCATGCCGGCATTGGGGTTAATGGCCATGGAAACAAGAATGAAAACCGCCACTCCCCGCTCAATTCACCTGCTCGCCCTCGCCACCGCCGCCCTGGTGGCGGCTTGCGGCGGCGGCGGCGATGACCCGCCGGCCAGCGGCTCGGCCGCCGACAACGGCCGCATGCAGGCCCAGGCGGTGTTCGTGCCCACCAACATCCCGGCCGACGCCAACACGCGCGGCATGTGGTCGCCGGTCTACAACTGGCCGCTGATCCCGCTGCACCTTGTGATGCTGCCGGACTTCAAGCTGATGAGTTACGGCACCGACGGCACCGGCCGCCAGACCGGCAAGTTCATCTACGACGTGTGGGACCCCGAACTCGGCCTGGCCGGCGGCCACACCACGATCAACAAGGACGCTCTGGCCGACATCTTCTGCAGCTCGCAACTGGTGCTGCCCAGCACCGGCCAGGTGTTCGTGGCCGGCGGCGACAACTGGACCGGCACCGGCACCACCAACACCGGCAACCCCAGCTCCAACCTGTTCACGCCGAGCACCAGCACGCTGGCGGCCGGCAACAACATGAACCGGGCGCGCTGGTACTCCACCTCGACCACCTTGCTGAACGGCGACACCTACATCCAGGGCGGCTCCAGCGGCACCGACCGGCCCGAAGTGCGCCAGGCCGACGGCACGTTCCGGCTGCTGAGCGGCGCCAACACGAGCTCGCTGGACTTCATGTACCCGCGCAACTTCATCGCGTCCGACGGCCGGGTGTTCGGCTACGACAGCGCCGGCCGCATGTACTACGTCGACGCCAACGGCACCGGCACGTTCACGTCGATGGGCCAGTTCAACTCGGCCTACGGCGGCAGCGACGCCAGTGCGGCGATGTTCCGGCCCGGCCGCATCCTCCAGTTCGGCGGCAACTCGAACGGCGCGGCGGTGATCGACATCCGCGGGGGCGCGCCGACCTTCACGCCGACGCAGTCGATGTCTTCGCAGCGGCGCCTGGTCAACGGCACGATCCTGGCCGACGGCAAGGTGCTGGCCACCGGCGGCAGCCGGGTCTGGAACGAGATGACCGATGTGAACAACATCGCCGAGATCTGGAACCCCGACACCGGCGGCTGGACACAAGGCGCCAGCGGCGTTCAGGCCCGGCTCTACCACTCGGTGGCCATGCTGATGCCCGACGCCAGCGTGCTGGTTGGCGGCGGCGGCGCACCCGGGCCGCAGAACAACCGCAACATCGAGATCTACTTCCCGCCCTACCTCTTCAACACTGGCGGCGTGCTCGCGCCGCGGCCCACCATCGTCACCGCGCCGACGGTGCTCGACATCGGCAAGACCTTCCAACTGCAAGTTGACAACGGCGCTGCCGTCAACCGCGTGGTGCTGGTCAAGACCGGCTCGGTCACGCACAGCTGGAACATGGAGCAGCGTTTCGTCGAGCTCACCTTCGGGCGCAACGGCAACACGCTGACCGCGCAGGCCCCCACGCGTGCCGGCGACGCGCCCCCCGGCTTCTACATGGTGTTCGTGCTGAACGGCTCGGGCGTGCCGTCGGTCGCGAAGATGGTGCGCATGAACGTGGCGGCCACGCCCAACCCGGCCACGACGCCGAGCATCACCAACCCCGGCAACCGCTCGACCGCGATCGGCACCGCGGTGAACCTGCAACTGGTGGGCAGCGACCCGAACGGCGACGTGCTCGGTTACGGCGCCACCGGCCTGCCGCAAGGGCTGAGCCTGAACGGCAGCACCGGCGCCATCACCGGCACGCCCACCACGGCGGGCACCTACGACGTGGTCGTCGCCGTCAGCGACGGCGTCAACTCGGCGACCGCCAACTTCATCTGGACCGTCACCGGCGCGCCCACGCTGGTGGCCAGCGTGCCGGTGCTCCCGGCCGCCCTGCAGTCGGGCGGCACGGCCACGTTCACGGCCGCGTCGTCCAACGGCATCAACCCGCGCTACAAGTGGAACTTCGGTGACGGCAGTGCCGAAACGGCGTATTCGACGTCGCCCACCGCCACCCACGTCTACAACGCGCCGGGCCTGTACTTCGTGACCCTGACGGTCACCGACGACCGCGGCGTCGAACAGCGCGTGACGGTGCTGCAGACGATCTACCTGCCGCTCAGCGCCGCCAAGCCCAGCGGGTCGAGCAACATCGTGGTCGAGCCGCGCAGCGGCGCGAACGCCAGGTTGTGGGTGGTGAACCAGGACAACGACACCGTGTCGGTGTTCGACGCCGTGACCCGCGCCAAACAGGCCGAGATCGCGGTCGGCAGCGCGCCGCGCACCATCGCCGTGGCACCCGACGGCATGTTGTGGGTGGCGAACAAGCAGAGCGCAACGATCAGCGTGATCAGCCCGAGCACGCTCGCGCTGAACCGCACCGTGAGCCTGCCGCGCGGCTCGCAGCCGTTCGGCATTGCGATGTCGGCCAGCGGCGGGTTTGCGCTGGTCGCGCTCGAAGCGACCGGGGTGGTGCTCAAGTTCAGCACCAGCAGCTTCGCGCAGAGCGGCAGCGCCACGGTCGGTGGCAACCCGCGCCATGTAGCGATCAGCGGCGACGGCGCGACGGCGCTGGTGTCGCGCTTCGTCACCGCGCCGCTCGCGGGCGAAGGCACCGCGGCCGTCAACTCCGCCAGCGGTGGCGGCGAAGTGGTGCGCCTCGGCACCGCGGCGATGAACCTGCTCGGCAGCACCGTGCTCGCGCACAGCGACCGCCCCGACGCCGAGAACCAGGGCCGCGGCGTGCCCAACTACCTGGGTGCGGCGGCGATCTCGCCCGACGCGACGCAGGCCTGGGTGCCGTCCAAGCTCGACAACATCAAGCGCGGCGCGCTGCGTGACGGCAATGCGCTGAACTTCCAGAACACCGTGCGCGCGGTCAGCTCGCGCATTGACCTGGCGACGAACCAGGAGACGCTGGCCGCCCGCATCGACCACGACAACGCCAGCATGGCCAGCGCCGCGCTGTTCGACCCGAACGGCATCTACCTGTTCGTGGCGCTCGAGACGAGCCGCGAGGTGGCGGTGGTCGACGCACACGGCCGGCGCGAGGTGATGCGCTTCGACGTGGGCCGCGCACCGCAGGGCCTGGCGATGTCGGCCGACGGCAGCACCTTGTTCGTCAGCAACTTCATGGACCGCAGCGTCGGCGTGTTCGACCTGCGCCCGCTGCGCACCCAGGGGCTGGCGAGCGTGCCGGCGATCGCCACCTTGAATTCGGTGGCCACCGAACGGCTCACCGCCACCGTGCTGAACGGCAAGCGCCTGTTTTACGACGCCCGCGACACGCGGCTGGCACGCGACCGCTACATGAGCTGCGCCAGCTGCCACAACGACGGCGGCCACGACGGCCGGGTCTGGGACCTGACCGGCTTTGGCGAGGGCCTGCGCAACACCATCAGCCTGCGCGGCCGCGCCGGGCTGGGCCAGGGCTTCCTGCACTGGAGCAACAACTTCGACGAGGTGCAGGACTTCGAAGGCCAGATCCGCAACCTGGCCGGCGGCACCGGGCTGATGAGCGACGCGCAGTTCACCACCGGCACACGCAGCCAGCCGCTGGGCACCACCAAGGCCGGCGTGTCGGCCGACCTGGATGCGCTGGCGGCTTATGTGGCGTCGCTGAACAGCTTCGATGTGAGCCCGTTGCGGCCGAGCGCGACCACGCTGTCGGCAGCGGCCACGACCGGCAAGGCGCTCTTCACGAGCATGAACTGCGCTTCGTGCCACAGCGGCGCCGGCTTCACCAGCAGTGGCGCGAACACCTTGTCCAATGTCGGCACAGTCAAGCAACCCGGAAGTGGGCAACGCCTCGGGGCCGGCAACTTGACCGGCATCGACGTACCGACCTTGCGCGACGTGTGGGCCACCGCACCGTATCTGCACGACGGCTCGGTCGCGACCTTGGAGGCGGCGGTGCGCTCGCACAACAACGTGACGATCAGCGACGCGGACCTGGGCAACCTGGTGGCCTACCTGAAGGAGCTCGGCAGCGAAGAAGGCGCCGCGCCATCACCGGTAGCAGCGACCGGGCTGGCCGGCAGCTACTTCAACAACGTCTCGCTCACCGGCACGGCCGCACTGACCCGCACCGAGGCGATCAACTTCAACTGGGGCAGCGGATCGCCGGGCGCCGGCGTGAACGCCGACAACTTCTCGGCGCGCTGGACCGGCTTCGTCACGCCGGCGACCAGCGGCTCCTACCGCTTCCGCAGTTACTCCGACGACGGGGTGCGGGTCTGGGTCAACGGTGTGCAACTGATCAACAACTGGACCGACCACTCGCCCAACAACAACACCAGCGGCACCATCAACCTGAGCGCCGGCCAGCGCTACGCGATCCGGGTCGAGTACTACGAACGCGGCGGCGGCGCCGTGATGCAACTGAGCTGGCGCCTGCCGGGCACCACCAACTACGTGATCGTTCCGGCGGCGCGCCTGGCGCCGAACTGAGCGCGACCTGCCCGGCCGCAGCAGCCGGGTCGAGGTCGGGCCGGGCCGGCTCGAACCGATGTCTACCGGGCGCCCGCCTGCTGCAGGATGCGCACCATTTCGGCAAACCCGCGCGCCTGCGCCAGCGCCAGCGGCGTGCGTCCCTCGCGGTCGGTCAGCTTCGTGCTGGCGCCGGCTTCGACCAGCGCGCGCAAGCTGGCCACATGGCGCGCACCGCCGTTGCCGAGCACGATCGATTCGATCAGCGCGGTCCAGTGCAGGTTGTTCACATGGTCCAGCGGTGCGCCGGCCCGGATGAGCTGGCGCACCACACCGTCGTGCCCCAGGTGCGCCGCGGCGATCAGCGCGGTGCCGTCGTAGCGGCTCGTCGTGAGCCTGGCGCTGGCGCCGAGTTCGATCAGCACGCGCAGTGTGTCTTCGTCGTCAGCGACGGAGGCGATCGTCACCGCGTCGTAGCGGTCGTTCTCCAGCGCTCCCAGGTCGGCGCCGGCCTTGGCCAGCGCGCGGATCGCGTCGCGCTGCTTCGCGAACGTGGCCACGTGCAGGGGCGTGCGGCCGTGGCCATCGCGCGCG
>JANOQS010000648.1:0-3993 GCA_031414975.1 Methylibium sp.
GCCTTGGAGATGTTCATCACCCGGATCTTCAGCATCTCGTCGGTTTCGGTGTTGTTGACGAGGTGGTGCAGGCCGCGCCACGCGCTTTCCAGTTGCTGGAAGTCGGGGTGGTGCATCACGGCGTTGATCTGCGTGCTGAGCTTCTTGTCGAGCTCGGCGATCATGGCTTCGATCGACGCCACCACGTCGCTGCCGATCAGCGAGGTCTGCGCCAGCGCCTGCTGCGCCAGGGTCAGGATGGCCGACTCGACGGCCGATTTGGCCTCGTCGGTCTGGGGCTTGAACTCCTTGTTCAGCAGGCTGGCGAAATCGCCGCCTTCGAACTCCACGCCCTGCAACGCGGACGACTGGGTTTGTGCATCTGCCATGAGGCTTCTCCGTCAAGGTCGCTGTGGGTCTTGTCTGGTGTGCTCTGGTGTTCCCGGGCGCCGTACTCAGGCCTTGGGTTCGCCGGGCTCGTCGCTCGCGTCACTCGTCTTCTTGGCGCTGGCCAGGCTGCCCAGCAAGGCCGGGTCGGCCATCACCTTGGCGAGCAGATCTTCGGCACCGGTCTTGCCGTCCATGTAGGTGATGAGGTTGTGCAACTGCTCGCGCGCCACCAGCAACTTGTTCAGCGAATCGACCTTGCGCGCCACCGCTGCGGGCGAAAAGTCGTCCATGCTGTTGAAGGTGATGTCCACGCTCAGGTTGCCTTCGCCGGTGAGCGTGTTCGGCACCTGAAAAGCAGCGCGCGGTTTCATCGACTTCATGCGGGTGTCGAAGTTGTCGACGTCGAACTCGAGCAGCTTGCGGTCCGCCACCGGCGCGAGCGGCTCGCTGGGTTTGCCCGACAGGTCGGACAGCACGCCCATCACGAACGGCAACTGGACCTTCTTCTCGGCGCCATAGAGCTCGACGTCGTATTCGATCTGCACACGCGGGGCGCGGTTGCGGGCGATGAATTTCTGACTGCTGGTGGCCATGGTCGGTCTCCTGTTGCGGGGTCACGGGGTCGCGGGGTCGGGATGGCGGTTGAACGTGGGTGGCAAGCGGGCGCTATTCGACCGTGCCGGCAATCTTCTCGACCTGGTCGAAGCCATCGGGGGCCAGGTCGCGGATGATGTCCATGAAGTTCTTCTTCATCAGGCGCTGGGCGCGCCGGATCAGCAGCGGCGCGGGGTTGGTCGGCTCATTACGTTCAAGCCAGTCGCAGACTCGGTCCAGCGTCCGCAGCACGTCGTCGCGCGTGGCCATGCCGCCGCTGGCGACGGCCTGGCCGGCCACCGCCGTGCCGCCAACGCCTGCCACGCCGTCTTCAGCAGCCTGCGCTTCCACTCCACCAGCCTGGTCGGCCGCCAGGCTCAGGCAGCGCGCCAGGGTGCGCAGGCTGGCCATGTCGGGGCCGGCAGCGCCGCCCAGGTTCTCGGTGATCGTCACGTCGATGCGCTTCAGGTCGGCGCCGACCTGGCGCAGCGCCTCCAGCCAGCCCGGCTCGGCCGCCTCGAAACCCTTCAGGGCCTGGACCACGCCCTCTTGCGTGGGCACCGCCTCGCCGGGGCGCGGCTCGGCCTTGCCGAAGGTGAATTCGATCTGGCGCACCGTGATCCCCATGCGCCCGCTGCCGACCGCCGCGCCGCGCAGGTCGGCCAGCCCGCCTTCGCCGTCGACCAGCGGATCGAGCGCGCTCATGCGCATCGTCGGGTCGTTGTTGTCGTCGGCGTCGAGCTTCGGGTGGACGTGGGGCCAGTGGCGTTCCAGCAGGCCGGCCACCAGCGCCAGGCCGCTGGCATAAGCCCGCAGGCCGTACACGTGCGCACCCGAACGCGCCAGCAGCACCGCCACGCGCAGGTCGCGCGTGCGCTGCGCGATCTCGAGCGCCTGCTCATGAACGCTGCGCCAGTCCGGCTCTTCAGCGGGGATGACCTTGTCGCCGAACTGCTGCTCGGGCTTGCCGCGTGACGCCGCTTCGAGTGCCACGAAGGCCGGGTCGTACTCCAGATCGTCGCCGCAAGGCGTGTCGTCACCCAGGGGGGCTAGCAGATCGTCCACGGGAAGGGCGGTCATGGGAGGTCGCGAATGACGAGGTTGAGGCGGCAACGCATTCTGGAAACTCGCGTGCCGCCTCACATCTGCCGAAAGTCATTTTCGCGGCCGATGTTGGGCGCACTAGAACGCGGCGCACTGGCCACCATCCTTGATGTCCAGGCAGCCCGACAGTTGTGGCAGGCCGCGCACCTTGCCCCACTCATGGGCGAGCGGGTCGGACACGCTGCCGTCGCCGGGGGTTCGGGCCGCGCCGGCCGCTGCGGTGCAGATGTAGGGCAGCGCCAGATTGCGGCCGTACACGTCGGAGCGCTGTTCGGACAGGAAGCCCGACTGGATCGCCTGGCGCGTTGCGCCCTGGATGTCGTACGCGCTCAGGGTCAAGTCGGCGCCCTGGTATTGCACGACGTAGCCCAGCGGTGAGCTCAGGCTGCCCTGGGTGATGGCGTAGATGCCCGGGCCGCTGGCCGACGTGGCCCCGGTGGCCAGCGCACCGCCCACCACCGTGGCGGGAGTGTCGCCGTTGACCACGCCGGTGACGGTGTAGGTCAGCGCCGGGATCGGCTGGCCGGCCACGCCGCGGGTCGGGTTGGCCGCCACGTTGAGCAGCGGCCGGTCGACGAACAGGAAGCGGTTGCCGGCCGGCAGCGCCACACCCGACAGCGAACAGACCGTGCTGTCGCCATAAGCGCAACCGTACAGGTTGGCGGCCTGCAGGTTGCCGCGCGTCACGTTGGCAGGGGCCTGGGTCCACACGCGCCACTGGCTGCTCGCCGGCCCGGTGATGTTCACGCCCTCGCCGGCGATGAAGTTCGCCGGTGTCACCAGGTCGAGCGACGATGCGCCTTCCGTCGGCAGGCGGATCGACCGGTTCAGCCGCAGGTCGCCCGCGATCGAGCGCAGCACGGTCTGCACGCCGGCCACGCTGTCGCTGACGCTGATCGCCGCGAGCGTGTTGGTGGCGGCGTTGCAGCCCAGCGCGCTGGCGGCATCAACCGTCAGGTTGCCTTGCGTGGCCACACTCAGGAACTGCGGCGGGTCGAAGGCCAGCACGCCGAACTGGTTGGCGGGGTTGGACAGGTCGATGCGGCTGGCCGTACCGCCCTGCACCAGCAGGTTCTGCGCCGTCAGCGCGCCCGACTGGTTGACGTTGCCAGCGGTCAGCAGCCCGAGGGTGCCCAGCGCATTGCCGCCGCCGAGCTGCAGCCCGGCCGAGCCGGTGCCCTGGTTCTGCAGGCTCAAGGCCAAGGTCGTGGCCGGGAAGGCGTTCGCGGCCAAGGTGATGAGCCCGGTGTGGGCACTCGACCCGACCACGAAACCCTGGCCCGCCGACAGCCCGCCGGTCAACACCCCCGGGCCCTTGAGCAGCGCCGGGTCGACCGCAAAACTGCCGGCCGGGGCAGCACCGGGCGCGCCGATGACGATCGGCACGGCCGGCAGCTCGACCACGTTGCCGGCCGCGTCCACCCCGAGCGGGCGCAGATTCACGGCGCCGGTGGTCACGCCGCGCAAGGTGCTGGTGTTCAGGCCCAGTGCGGTGGATGGGGTGGCCGCGCTGGCACCCAGCACGATGTTGGCGCCGATTGGTGTGAACGAACCGTCGTTGTCGATCACGATCTGAACGCCGGGCGCTTCGACGTCTTGTGCCGCGATGCCCGGCCCGGCCGAGCCGACCGACTGGCCGACCAGCATGACCCGCCCGCCCGACACCGCCGCGCCGCTGATGCGCACGTCGTCGGCGCGGATGCCGACGCCGGGCGTGCCCGGCGCCAGGCCGTTCTCGTCGGCGCGCCCGGCCACCAGCAGCGAGCCGGTGCCCAGCGCCAGGTTCGTGCTGTTGTCCAGATCGACGCCGACCATCTGCCCGGTGCCGGCGAGGTTGCGCGTGGCCACGCCGCGCAGTTCGATCAGCCCGGCCTGGGTGGCCAGGTTGGCGCCATCCAGGCGAACCGCAGCGCCAGCGCCGGCCTG
>JANOQS010000649.1:0-1552 GCA_031414975.1 Methylibium sp.
GTCGCCGCCTGCCCGACCGTTCCCGTCATGATGGACAGCGGCGTGCGGCGCGGCACCGACGTGTTGAAGGCGCTTGCGCTGGGTGCGAAATTCGTCTTCGTTGGTCGTCCGTTCGCTTATGCGGCAACGGTCGAAGGCGAAGCCGGTGTGATGCATGCCATTCGCTTGCTGTCACTCGAAGTGTCGCGAAACATGGCGATGCTGGGCATCAACAACGTTCAGGAGATTTTCCGCGAGAAGCATCTCCTCCCGGTGCTCCGACCGAACGTGTGAGGAGCGACCCGCATCTCGACAGAATTCTTGGCGTGGGTACGGCGAAATCCCGGCTCAGCGTCAGATATCGAAGCGCGTGCCCGGCGCTTCGGCCAGCGAGCGGTCCACCAGATCGCGCGTCAGCGGTGACGCGAAGGTCTGGATGAAGTCGTACACATAACTGCGCAGGAAGCTGCCGCGCCGCAGCGCCAGGCGCGTCATGTTGGATGCGAACAGGTGGCGCGCGTCGATGGCGCGCAAATGCGTGTCGCGGGTTTCGTCGAAGGCCATGCCGGCGATGATGCCCACGCCCATGCCCAGCTCCACGTAGGTCTTGATCACGTCGGCGTCCATCGCCGACAGCACCAGGTTGAAGCCGATGCCCTGGCGCTTGAAGGCGTCGTCGATGTGGCTGCGGCCGGTGAAGCCGGGTTCGTAGGTGATGATCGGGAACTGCGCCAGCCGCGCCAGGGTGAGCCCCACGCCGCGTTGCGCGTCTTCCGCCAGCGCATGGGTCGGCGGCACGATCACGCAGTGGGTCCACTGGTAGCTCGGCAGCGCCACCAGGCCGGGGTAGTCGGCCAGCGCTTCGGTGGCCACGCCGATGTCGGCCTCGCCGGCCAGCAGCAGTTCGGCCACCTGCTTGGGCGAACCCTGGTGCATGCGCAGCGAGACCTCCGGGTGCATCGCGCTGAAGTCGCGCACCGCCGGCGGCAGCGCATAACGCGCCTGCGAATGGGTGGCGGCGATCGTCAGAATGCCGCGGCCGGTGGACGCAAAGTCTTCGCCGGCGCGCTTCAGGTTGTCGGCCTCCTGCAGCAGCCGCTCGATGATCGGCAGCACGGTTTCGCCCGGCGGCGTCAACCCGGTGAGGCGTTTGCCGGCGCGCACGAAGATCTCGACGCCGAGTTCGTCTTCGAGCTCGCGGATCTGCCGGCTGACGCCGGGCTGCGAGGTGTGCAGCGCCTCGGCGACGGTGGTCAAGTTGAAGCCTTGCCGGATCGTTTCGCGGACGGAGCGGAGTTGCTGGAAGTTCACGGCGGGGTCGTCAAACAGCGTTTGGTTATGCGAATACCGAATTTTGATCGGTATTGGTTATTCGCAAAGGAACGCTTTGTAGTTTGCTTACGCGGGCGGCGAATATCGAGTCGCCCGCCACGGCGACTGCCGATCAGATCGGGCTGAGCCACTCCGACGGCAGCAGCGCGATGGCCACGCTGAGGGTGAAGAAGGACGCCACCGTCGCCGCCAGCAAGGCCGCGGCACAGAAGCGTTCATGCCCGAAACGCTGCGCCAGCAC
>JANOQS010000650.1:0-3621 GCA_031414975.1 Methylibium sp.
ACGGTGGTGGTGCTCACGCCTGGCATGTACAACAGCGCCTACTTCGAACATGCGTTCCTGGCCCAGCAGATGGGCGTGGAACTGCTCGAGGGCAAGGACCTGTTCGTCAAGGACAACTTCGTCTACATGCGCACCACGCGCGGCCCGAAGCGGGTCGACGTGATCTACCGCAGAGTCGACGACGACTTCCTCGACCCCGAAGCGTTCCGCCCCGATTCGACCCTCGGGTGTGCCGGCCTGCTGAAGGCCTACCGCGCCGGCAACGTGACCTTGTCGAACGCCATTGGCACCGGCGTGGCCGACGACAAGTCGATCTACCCCTACGTGCCGAAGATGATCGAGTTCTACCTGGGCGAAAAGCCGATCCTGAACAACGTGCCCACCTACATGTGCCGCAACAAGGACGACCTCGGCTACGTGCTCGACCACCTGGGTGAACTGGTGGTGAAGGAAGTGCACGGCGCCGGCGGTTACGGCATGTTGATCGGCCCGGCCGCGACGAAAGAGGAAATCGCCAACTTCCGCGCCGCGGTGCTGGCCAACCCCGAGGGCTACATCGCGCAGCCGACCCTGAGCCTGTCGACCTGCCCGACCTTCGTTGAAAGCGGCATCGCGCCGCGCCACATCGACCTGCGGCCCTTCGTGCTCAGCGGCAAGACCGTGCAGATGGTGCCGGGCGGGCTGACCCGCGTGGCGCTGAAGGAAGGCTCGCTGGTGGTCAACTCGTCGCAAGGCGGCGGCACCAAGGACACCTGGGTCCTCGAGGCCTGATTCAACAGCGAACAAGAAGAACGGAGGCCTGAACATCATGCTGTCGAGAACTGCCGACCACCTGTACTGGATGGCGCGCTACATGGAGCGCGCCGGTCAAGCGCGAAGCGCTTGGGGCGAAGCCCACAACACGGCCGTGCGCGAATGCGCGTGCGGTGTTTTCGGCCTGATGGGAGCGCGCGATGCTGTCTAGGACTGCAGATCATTTGTACTGGATGGCTCGTTACATGGAGCGGGCCGAAAACACCGCCCGGATGCTGGACGTCAACTACCAGACGTCGCTGCTGCCGCAATCGGCCGACGTGACCGAGAAGGGCTGGAAGGGCCTGCTGAGCATCAGCGAGCTGACCGGCGACTTCGAGAAGCGCATTGGCAAGGTCACCGCCCGCAGCGTGATGGACTACATGGTCAGCGACGCGGCCAACGCGTCGAGCATCCGCAACTGCCTGATGGCGGCGCGCGAGAACGCCCGCGCGGTGCGCGGCACCCTGACCACCGAGGTGTGGGAAACGCAGAACCAGACCTGGCTCGAGTTCCAGCGCATGGTCGCCGACGATGCATTTCAGGAAGACCCCGGCGACGCCTTCGAGTGGGTCAAGTTCCGCTCGCACCTGTCGCGCGGCGTGACCATGGGCACGATGCTGCAGGACGAGGCCTTTCACTTCATGCGGCTGGGCAGCTTCCTGGAGCGGGCCGACAACACTGCGCGGCTGCTCGACGTGAAGTTCCACGGCGTCGAGCGCGAGTACTTCGGCATGGGCCAGAGCCAGAGTCAGTCGCAGAGCCAGGGCGGTGCCGAAGACTCCGGCGACGCCAAGGACCTGGAATACGACTTCTATCACTGGTCGGCGATCCTGCGCTCGGTGTCCGGCTTCGAGATCTACCGCAAGGTCTACCGCAACGTGATCCGGCCCGAGCGGGTGGCCGAGCTGATGATCCTGCGCGCCGACATGCCGCGCTCGCTCGCCGCCTGCATGGACGAGGTGGTCTACAACCTGAAGATGGTCGCCAACGACCAGTCCAGCGACACCTTGCGCCGTGCCGGCCGCCTGCGCGCCGACCTGCAGTACGGCCGCATCGACGAGATCCTGTCCACCGGCCTGCATGCCTACCTCACGCAGTTCCTCGAAAGAGTCAGCACGCTGGGCTTCGGTGTGAGCCGAGACTTTCTTGTGCCCGTCCATGCCTGATCACGCCTGATCCCGCGCGACCCCGATTCGATTCCCCCGGAGCCTTCTGAATGTCCATCCACGTTGCGCTGAACCACGTCACGCACTACCGGTACGACCGGCCCATCAACCTGGGGCCGCAGGTGGTTCGGCTGCGGCCGGCGCCGCATTCGCGCACCCGCATCCTGAGCTACTCGATGCGGGTCGAGCCAGCCACGCACTTCATCAACTGGCAGCAGGACCCGCAGTCCAACTACCTGGCGCGGCTGGTGTTCCCGGACAAGACCACCTCGTTCCGGATCGAGATCGACCTCGTGGCCGAGATGTCGGTGCTGAACCCGTTCGACTTCTTTCTCGATCCCTCGGCCGAGGCCTTTCCGTTCGACTACGAGCCCGCGCTCGCGAAAGAGCTCGCGCCCTACCTCGAAAAGGCACCGGCGACGCCGATGTTCGCCGAGTACCTGGCCAGGATCCCGCGCGACAAGAAGCACATGAACGACTTCCTGGTGATGGTCAACCAGGGCTTGCAGAAAGACATCGGCTACACGATCCGCATGGAGCCGGGCGTGCAGACGCCGGAGGAAACACTGCTCAAGGCCAGCGGTTCGTGCCGCGACACCGGCTGGCTGCTGGTGCAGTTGCTGCGCCACCTGGGCATGGCCGCGCGCTTCGTGTCGGGCTACCTCATTCAGCTCAAGAGCGACGTCAAGTCGCTCGACGGGCCGAGCGGCACCGAGGTCGACTTCACCGACCTGCACGCCTGGTGCGAGGTCTATCTGCCCGGCGCTGGTTGGATCGGCCTGGACCCGACCTCGGGCCTGCTGGCCGGCGAAGGCCACATTCCGCTCGCCTGCTCACCCGACCCGGGTTCGGCCGCGCCGGTGTCGGGTGCGATCGACGAATGCGAGACCGAGTTCGAACACCACATGAAGGTCTCGCGCGTGTGGGAAGCGCCGCGCGTGACCTTGCCCTACACCGAAGACCAGTGGGGCCAGATCGAGGCCTTGGGCCACCAGGTCGACGACGACCTGCGCAAGAACGACGTGCGCCTGACGCAGGGCGGCGAGCCGACCTTCGTGTCCGTCGATGACCGTGAGGGCGCCGAGTGGAACACCGAGGCCATGGGCCCGACCAAGCGCATGCTCAGCGCCGACCTGATGGACAAGCTGCGCGCCAAGTACGGCGACGGCGGCTTGCTGCACTACGGCCAGGGCAAGTGGTACCCGGGCGAGCAGTTGCCGCGCTGGTCGCTGAACCTGTTCTGGCGCAAGGACCGCGAGCCGGTCTGGACCAACCCCGACCTGTTCGCCAGCGAGCACAAGAGCTACGAGGTGACCGAGGTCGAGGCGTACCGTTTCCTGGCCGGCGTGGCCAAGCGGCTCGGGCTCGATTCGAAGTACGTGTTCCCGGCGCACGAGGACACCTGGTACTACCTGTGGCGCGAGCGCAAGCTGCCGACCAACGTCGACCCGTTCGATGCGCGCCTGTCCGACCCGCTGGAGCGTGACCGCATCCGCAAGGTCTTCACGCAGGGGCTCGAGAAGGTCGTGGGCCATGTGCTGCCGATTGCTCGAAACCCCGCGGGTTCGCCGCGCTGGCAGACCGGGCCGTGGTTCCTGCGCAGCGAGCGCTGTTACCTGATCCCGGGTGACTCGGCGATGGGCTACCGGCTGCCGCTCGA
>JANOQS010000651.1:0-2558 GCA_031414975.1 Methylibium sp.
GGCGGTGGTCCACTTGTGCCACTTCTTCTCGCCGGTCTTCAGGTCCCAGGCGTTGATGAACCCGCGCGTGCCGTACTCGCCGCCCGAGATGCCGGTGATCAGCACGCCGCCGGCGATCAACGGCGCGTGCGTCATGCTGTAGCCCTGTTTGTAGTCGGCCGCCTTCTGCCTCCAGAGCGTCTTGCCGTCTTTCATGCTGAGGGCCAGCACGTGGGCGTCGATGGTGGTGCGGTAGAGCACGCCGTCGAGCGCGGCGGGGCCGCGGGTCTGGATGCCGCAGCACAGGTAGCTGTTCACGTCGGCGGGCAGCTCGATCGGGGTCTTCCACTTCTGCCGGCCAGTGATGGCGTCGATGGCGAGGGTGTGGGTGTGCGAGGTGACGTACATCGTGCCGTCGATCACCAGCGGCTGGCTCGACGCATTGGCCGAGTTGTCCAGGCTCAGGTTCCAGGCCGGCACGAGCTTCTTCACGTTGGCGGTGGCTATCTGCTTCAGCGCCGAGTGGCGCTGCTGGCCCCAGCCCATGCCGTAGGTCGTCACGTCGCCAGGGGTGGCGGCGTCGTTGCGCAGGTCGGCCAGCGTCTGCGCGCCGGCCAGGCCGGTGCCCAGTGCCAACAGCGTGGCGAGCGTGGCGCTCACAGTAACAAGTCTCATGGAGTCTCCTCGTGTTTTGTGCCCACGACGGGGCGCCTGCCTCGGCGGATTTCGCAGGCTCGGCCGCGAGGAAGTTAGCCCCTTGTCGCCGCTTCGCCAATGGCGGTACTTTCCCTAGGGCAGGAATGTTCCGATTCAGCACAAATTCGGGCCTCGCTTCACGCTCCACCGGTGTGCGGCGAGTGCCCGTCCCACGCAAGCCAAGGAAGCCATGACCGCCACCTCAGCCGCCGAAGCGATGTTGCCTGCGCAGCCGTTCTTCTCAACGCCGCAACAGCGCCTCGCGCTCGCGCGCCAGCGCTACTTCGAAGAAGGCGTGCGCCCGTCGGGCCTGGTCAGCGAGGGCGTGATCCAGTCGTGGGCGCGCTGCCTGCAGGCACGCCGCCGGCCGCACGAGCAGGTGGCCTTCAACCCGGTGACGGCGAGCCGCACGCACTCGGCGCTGGCGCGCAGCCGGCTGCTGCTCGAAGCCGCCGCGAACGAGCTGAGCCAGCTCGAATCGACCCTGGCCGGCACCCGCTGCACTGCCATCCTCACCGACCCGCAAGGCGTGGTGGTGCACGCCACGCGCACGCCGAAGCGCGGCGATGTGCTGATGCCGCTGGCCAGCCGCGTGGGCGTGTGCCTGGCCGAAGACAGCATCGGCACCAACGCGCCGGGGCTCACCGCGCACACCGGCCAGCCCAGCGTGGTGCTGGGCGGTGAGCACTTCTTCGGCTGCGTGCAGGTGATGCACTGCGCGGCCGCGCCGATCCGCGACGTGCGCGGCCAGGTGGCCGGCGTGCTCGACCTGTCGAGCGAGTCGCAGCCCTTCGGTTTCGATGCCGCCGCGGTGGTGGGGCTGTACGCCACGTCGATCGAGAACCGGCTGCTGCGGGCGCAGTCGCAAGAGCACATCGTGCTGCACTTCCAGACCTGGCCGGGCCTGCTGGGCACGCCGATGGAGGGGCTGGCGGGCATCGCGGCGGACGGCAGCGTGGCCTGGCTCAACGGTGCCGCTGCGCGCTTGCTCGGCCACCCCCATGTGGGCGCTGCGCTTCGGGCCGACGAACTGTTCGGCCTTGAACTGCACCGCCTGAGCGCGTGGACGCGGCGGGCGGAAGCGTCTGCGCACCGCCTGCCCTGCGGCCTGAGCGTGTGGTTGATGGCCCGCATGCAGGCGCCCGACGGGCCGGCCAAGGCCTTCAAGCTTCATCCCGCCGCCGGCGTGGCCGGTATGGCCGGTGTGGCATCGAACCCGCCTGACAGCCCGGTGGAACTGCCCGAGCTGCCCAAGCCGCTGGCACCGGCCCTGGCACCCGCGCTCAGCGTGGCGCGACCGCCGACCGCCACCTTGCGAACCGCGGGCCAGCACCTCATCGAGCAGACGCTGGCCGACTGCGACGGCAACGTGTCGATGGCCGCGCGCAAGCTCGGTGTGTCGCGCGGCCTGGTGTACCGGCACATCAGGAACGCCAAGGCGGACTGACCCTCGTCAGGCGGCGCCGATAATGCCGCCCATGCAAGTGTTCCGCGGCACCGGCCACCCCCAGATCGCGCGAGCCTGTGCGCTGACCATCGGCAACTTCGACGGCGTGCATCGCGGCCACCAGGCGATGCTGGCGCTGCTGCGCTCCGAGGCGCAGCACCGCGGCCTGCCGTCGTGCGTGCTCACCTTCGAGCCGCACCCGCGCGACTACTTTGCGCGGCTCGCGAACAAGCCTGAACTCGCGCCGGCGCGCATCGCCACCTTGCGCGACAAGCTGGCCGAACTCGAGCGCTGCGGCATTCACCAGGCGGTGGTGCTGCGCTTCGACGCCGCGTGTGCCGACCAGGCAGTAGCGCGTGCCCAGGCCGTGCACCAGCACGTCGTGAATGAAGGCCTGCGGCGACTGGCCGGCAAACGCGGCGTCGAAGCGCAGCAC
>JANOQS010000652.1:0-2156 GCA_031414975.1 Methylibium sp.
GTGCACCGTGTAGGCGCCGATCGCGCAGATCACGATGATCACCGGCGCGATCACCGAGAACGGGATGCGCAGGATCGCGGCCCAGAACGGCACCGTGGTCAGCACCACGATCAGGCCGACGATGTTGCCGAGGTACATCGAGGCGATCAGGCCCCAGACGAAATCCTTCTGCTCGACGAACAGCATCGGTCCGGGCTGCAGGCCCCAGATCAGCAGGCCACCCAGCAGCACCGCAGCAGTGGGTGAGCCCGGGATGCCCAGGGTCAGCATCGGCAGCAGCGCCGAGGTGCCGGCCGCGTGCGCCGCGGTCTCGGGCGCGAGCACGCCTTCGATCTGGCCCTTGCCGAAGGACTGCGGGTCTTTCGACAGGCGCCGCGCCATGCCGTAGCTCATGAACGAGGCCGGCGTGGCGCCGCCCGGCGTGATGCCCATCCAGCAGCCGATCGCGGTGGAGCGCAGGAAGGTCAGCCAATAGCGCGGCAGGGTGCGCCAGGTTTCCAGCACCACCTTCAGGTTGATCTTGGCGCTCTTGCCTTTGAAGGCCAGGCCTTCTTCCATCGTCAGCAAGATCTCGCCGATGCCGAACAGCCCGATCACCGCGATCAGGAAGTCGAACCCCTTGAGCAGCTCCGGCACACCGAAGGTCATGCGCAAGGTGCCGGTCACCGTGTCCAGGCCCACCGCCGCGAGCGCAAAGCCCAGCATCATCGCGGCCAGGGTCTTGGCGGGCGGCTCCTTGCTCATGCCGATGAAGCTGCAGAAGGTGAGCAACTGCACCGCAAAGAATTCGGCCGGCCCGAACTTGAGCGCAAAGCGCGCCAGCAGCGGCGCCAGGAAGGTGATCAACAGCACCGCGAACAGTGCGCCGACGAACGAGCCGGTGAAGGCCGCCGTCAGCGCCTGCGCGGCGCGGCCGTTCTGGGCCATCGGGTACCCGTCGAAGGTGGTCGCGACAGACCACGGTTCACCCGGAATGTTGAACAGGATCGACGTGATCGCCCCACCGAACAGCGCGCCCCAGTAGATGCAGCTCAGCATGATGATCGCCGAGGTCGGGTTCATCGAGAACGTGAGCGGCAGCAGGATCGCGATGCCGTTGGCGCCGCCCAGCCCGGGCAGCACGCCGATCAACACGCCCAGGATGATGCCGATCAGCATGAAGCCGATGTTGGGCAAGGTCAGCGCCACGCTGAACCCGCCCATCAGGTTGGAGATTTCAGTCATCAGAACCCCAACCAGCCCTCGATGGGCCCCTTCGGCAACGGCACCAGGAACCAGCGCTCGAACACCATGAAGAAGAACAGCGGCACGCCGATCGAGACCAGCACCGTCGCGACCCAGCCGAACTTGCCGTGGCGCCGCATGAAGTAGCCGATCAGCACCACCGAGGCGAGGTAGATGCCCAACAGTGCGATCAGCCCCACATAGACCACCATCGGCACGGCCACCGCCATCACGCTGGCGAGCTGGCTGCGTTCGGCGAACACCGGGTCGGCCTGGCGCCAGCGCAGCAACGCGCCGACCAGCACCGAGCCGCTGGCAATCACCAGCAGCACGCCGATGTAGAACGGGAAGTAGCCCGAGCGCGGGCCGTCGTCGGCCCAGCCGATGCCCACGCGCAGGCTGTCGGTGATGACCAGCGTGCCGATCGCCACCAGGAACAGCGCCACACAAGCTTCGGGCCAGCGCGTGCCCAGCGCGGTGCCGTCCGCGGGGCTGTCGCCTAGCTCCGCGCCGTTGGATTCTTCGCTCATCAAGGGCTCCCGGGTCAGTTGGCGATGAAGCCGGCTTCCTTCATCAGCACCCGGTGTACCTGCTCGTTCTTGCCCAGCCATTCAACGAAAGGTTCGCCGCTCAGCGCGGTCTGGTTGAAGGCGCCCTTGTTCATGAACTCTTTCCACTCGGGCAGCGCGCGCACCTTGGCGAACAGGTCGAGGTAGAACTTCACCTGGTCCGGCGTCACGCCCGGGGCCATGAAGATGCCGCGCAGCATCACGTAGTCCACCGGCAACCCGGCCGAAGTGCAGGTCGGCACGTCGGCCCAGGCCTGCGTGGCGGTCAGCTTGGCCGGGTAGGGCATCTTGACCTTGTCCATCACGCACAGCGCGCGCAGCTTGCCGGCGCGCCAGTGCGACTCGGCCTCGATCGGGTTGTTC
>JANOQS010000653.1:0-1924 GCA_031414975.1 Methylibium sp.
GGTATGTTCCTTTGCCACGGCAACTGAAACGCTCGTTTAACCGGCGGGCTATTTACCGCTCCCGGTGGGGGCATTGTTGGGGGGGGGGGGGGGGGGGGGTGGGGGTGGGGGTGGGGGTGGGGGTGTGGGTGTGGGTGGGGGTGTGGGTGTGGGTGTGGGTGGGGGTGTGGGTGTGGGTGTGGGTGTGGGTGTGGGCGATTCATCTTCGCCGAGCGGCATCACCGGGGCGCGCACGAGCCGGCTCTTCGGCGGAAGTGCGGGCACGATCATCGGCGCCGCCTGGGCGAGCCGCGCCGGCGTCGGTTCGACCGCCGGTGACGGAATCGGCAGCGCAGCGGGCGCGGGCACCACCACCGCCATCGGCGTCGGCGTCGGCTCCAGCGCCGCAACCTGCACCGCGGCCATCACAACTGGCGCCTGCGCTGCCGGCATCGGCGTCATGACGTTCGGCGCCGCAGTCGCCGTCCAGCTGGGCAAAGGCGCCGAGACCGGGCGATCGAGGTAGGTCGTCGCGGCCCACGCAATCGGCAACAGCGCCGCCGCACCACCGGCCAGCAGCAGGTTGCGGCTCAAGCGGGTGCGCGGGCTCAGCATGCGCACGCTCGCATACGCGCCCGCAAGCTTGTTCGGCGCCACGACAGGCGCGGCAGCGGCGGCGGGCCGCTCACCCGGCACGGTGTCCGCATGCGCCCGGGCGCTGCGCTTGTCCAGGTCGCGCAGCATCTGGTTGATGGCGCTCACGCTGCACCCCGGCGCAGCTGCAACGGCGAGGTCATGCGCGCCCATTGCGACGCCAGGCCTGCCATCACGCCACGTGCCTGCGCGGCCGGTGTGTCGTCGGCGGCGGCATGCACGTGCGGCAGGCGCACCACCGTTTCGCCGCAGCCGTAGGCCAGCAGCAGCGCCTTGTGCGCCACCACGTTCAGCAGCCGCGGTGTGCCGCCGGTGACGCTGTGCAGCACACGCGCTTCACGGCTACCGAACACGGTGGCCCCGGTGTGGCCGGCGGCGCGCATGCGGTGGTTCAGGTAGTTCAGCGTCTCCTCGCGCGTCATCGTTTCCAGCTCGTAGTGGAAGGCGATGCGCTGGGCCAGCTGGCGCATGTGCGGGTGCGCCAGTTTGGCGTCGAGTTCGGGCTGGCCGAACATCACCACGCGCAGCAGGCGGTTCTTTTCGGTCTCGATGTTGGTCAGCAGGCGCAGCGCTTCGAGCGCACCGTCGGACATGGCCTGCGCCTCGTCCAGGCAGACCACGGTCGTGCGGCCCTGCTGCGCGTTGTCAAGCAGCGCCGCGGTCAGCATCAGCAGCAGTTGCGCCTGCGGCGCGTTCATCTCGAACTTCAGGCCAAGCTCCAGCGCCAAGCTGATCAGCAGCGAGCGGCGGTGGACACAGGGGTTGGGCAGGAACAGCGTCTTGTAGCGCCCCTCCAGCGCGGCCAGCAGGCGCCGGCACAGCAAGGTCTTGCCGGTGCCGACCTCGCCGGTGATCTTGATGAAACCGTCGCCGCCATCCAGCGCCACCATCACGGTGTCGTGCGCCTCGCGGTGGGAGCGCGATTCGAAGGCAAAGCTGGTGTCGGGCGTCAGCCCGAAAGGCGCTTCACGCAGGCCGAAGTGTTGCAGCATCATCGAGGTCACTCCTTGGATCGGCTGAAGTCGGGCGAGCGGTCGGACAAGCGGTCGGACAAGCGGTCGGGCAGGCGCCGCGCCGAGGCGATGTCGGTTCCACCGCTGGCGCTCGACACCGCATCGCTGTGCACCACCGTGGGTTTGATCAGGATCACCAGTTCCTGCTTGCTCGTCTCGCGCCCGCGCTGGCCGAACAGCGCGCCGGCCACCGGAATGTCGCCGGCCACCGGCACCTGCGACTTCTCGGTGCTGCTCTGCTGGCGCATCAGGCCGCCGATGGCGACGATGTTGCCGTC
>JANOQS010000654.1:0-3208 GCA_031414975.1 Methylibium sp.
GCGCACGGCGCGGGCCTGATGCTGCTGCCGTTCATGCTGGGACTTTGCGCCACGGCGCCCGTGGCCGGTGACGCTTCCACGGCCGCCAGCCTGCCCGAAACCGGCCACGCCGTGGTGATGAGTGCGATCGCACGCGCCAACCTGGCCACTGCCATTGGCGTGGCGGCCGTGCACACGGTGGTGATGATGCTGGCCGGCCTGGCCATGGCCTGGGCGGTGTACCGTTGGCTCGGGCTGCGCTTTCTGCGCAGCGCCTGGCTCAACCTCGACGTGGTCTGGGGCGCGAGCCTGGTCGTTGCCGGCGCCGCGGGAGCCGCGTTGGCGCTGTAACGTGGGACGTGGGACGCTGTGGAGTGGCTTGCGCGTGCGCAAGGCCGTCTGCGCCCCGAAGGGCTAGATTGCCGGCATTTGACGGGATGGTCGAGCATGACCCTGGCTTCGAGACCCGCTCCTTCTGCGTCGCAGGCTTTGGCCGAGCAGTCGCTCGAAACCCCGCTGGGCAGGCTGGCACTGAAGCCGCCGGTGGCCGTGCCGCCGCACACCCCGCTGGCGCAGGCGCTGGCCAGCATGCACCAACGCCGGGTTGGCTCGATCCTGGTGCTCGACGACACGGGCGCCGCGCTCGGCATCCTGACGCGGCACGACATCGTCGACCGCGTCACGCTCGCGCAGGTGCCGCTGGCCACACCGATCGAGCAGGTGATGAGCGCGCCGGTCCGCACGCTCACCGTGAACGACACCGCGCACGACGCCGCGCTGCTGATGGCGCGCCACACGCTGCGCCATGTGCCGGTGACACTGGACGGGCGCGTGATCGGGCTCGTGTCCGAGCGCGACTTGTTTGCGATGCAGCGACTGTCGCTGAACAACGTGGGCAACGCAATCCGCGCCGCGCGCGATGTGGCCGAGCTGGCCGCCGCGGCGCAGGACATCCGCGGCCTCGCGCGCAACCTGCTCGGCCAGGGCGTGGCCGCGCGCCAGATGACACAGCTCATCAGCCACCTCAACGACGTGCTGACCGAACACCTGGTGCAGATGCTCGCGCGCGACGCCGGCATGGACTTGCAGGCCGCTTGCTGGCTCGCTTTCGGCTCCGAGGGCCGCGGCGAGCAGACCATCGCCACCGACCAGGACAACGGCCTGGTGTTCGTGAGCGACACGCCCGACGCCGACCGGCCGCGCTGGCTGGCGTTTGCGCGCCGCGTCAACGACGCGCTGGACCGTTGTGGTTACCCGCTGTGCACCGGCAACGTCATGGCCAGCAACCCGGAATGCTGCCTGGCGGTGGGCGAGTGGAGCGAACGCTTCGTGCAGTGGATCGAGCGCGGCGAGCCGGAAGACCTGCTCAAGGCGAGCATCTACTTCGACCTGCGCCCGCTGGTGGGCCGCGCCGAGCTGGCGCGGCCGTTGAAGTCACTCATCGTGGGCCGCGCCGCCGGCCTGCCCCGTTTTGCCAAGCTGATGGCCGACAACGCCTTGCGCCACCGCGTGCCGCTGAACTGGCGCGGCGCGATCGACACGCACGAGGTCGACGGCCGCGCCGTCATCGACCTGAAGCTCGGCGGCACTGCGATCTACTGCGACGTGGCGCGCCTGTACGCGCTGGCCCTGGGCGTGCCAAGCACCGGCACGCGTGAACGCTTCGAGGCGATCGCGCCGCTGCTCAAGGCCGAGCCGCACGAAAGCCAGGGCTGGATCGCCGGCTTCGAGTACTTGCAGATGCTGCGCCTGCAGGCGCAGATGGCGCTGCCTGACATCACCACCACCACCACCACCACCGCCACCGCCGCCGCCGCCGCCGCCGCCGTCTCCGCCGGCAACCCCAACCTCGTCGAATTGCGCTCGCTCAACGACATCGACCGCCGCCTGTTGAAGGAGAGCCTGCGCGTGGCCCGGCAGCTCCAGCAGAAGATCGAGCTCGACTACCAGCGCTGACGCTGCGGCGGCGGCGATGCCCGTCAGGCCGACGGCGTTTCGTAAAGCACCTGCGGCCCACCGAGCCAGCACCACTGCCCCGGCGCCAGGTCGGCTGGCAAGGCCAGCGCGCCGAAGCGGCTGCGGTGCAGCGTCTCCACCCGGTTGCCCACCGCCGCGAGCATGCGCTTGACCTGGTGGTACTTGCCTTCGGTCAGGGTCAGCGTCAGGCTCAGTTCCCCGCTGCGTTCGCAGGCGGCGGCGCGCACCGGCACGGGGTCGTCGAGCAAGGTCACGCCGGCCAGCAGCTGTGCCACCTGCGGGTCGTCGACCGGGTGCTTGCAACCCACCTCGTAGACCTTGGGCACATGGTGCCTGGGCGACGTGAGGCGGTGGATCAGCGCGCCGTCGTCGGTCAGCAGCAGCAGCCCCGTGGTGTCTTCGTCGAGCCGGCCGACGGCCTGCACATCGCGCCGCCGCAGCGGACCGGGCAGCAGGCTGTAGACGCTCGGGTGGTGCTTGGGATTTTGCGAACACTCGTAGCCGGCCGGCTTGTTGAGCACGATCAGCGCCTTGGCGTGGTACGGCCACAGTTCGCCCCGCACGCCGAAGACCAGCCCTTCGGGATCGACCTCCAGGAACGGGTCGTCGCACACCTGGCCGGCCAGGGTGACGTGGCCCGATGCGATCAGCCCCTCGCACTCGCGCCGTGCGCCCATGCCTTGCGAGAACAGCACCTGGGCCAGCTTCATTCGCCCGCCTTGCCGCTCTGGGCTTCGATGCGTGCCAGCGGTGCGCGGATCTCGGTGCCGATGCGGATCTGCGGGTTCGAGTAGCCGTCGCTCTTGCCGGCTTCGCGCTCGCGCTGTTCGATGACCGTGCGCGCTTGCGCGTGGGCCGCTTCGAACGAACGCGTCTGGCGCAGTTGCTCGTCGAACATGGCCCGGCCGAAGTAGGTCAGCGGCGAGCCTCGGCCACAACCGTACGAGGTGTGCTCGGCGTCGGCCGCCGTCATCACCAGGGTCGCCGGGGCCGCCAGTGGCTCGATCCAGCTGCCCGAATAACAGGCCGAGACCGAGACGATGCGGTAGCGAATGCCGGCCTCGTCGAGCCAGCCGCGCAGCATCTGCGGCGTGAGTGGGTCGACGTCGAGCGGCCAGAACTCGGCGGCCAACTGGCCGTCGCGCGCGCCGTGCGAGGTGAGGTGGATGAACAGCACGTCTTCGTCGCGGTTCATCACCTGGGCCACGCGCCGGATCGCGCGCTGCAGGTTCAGCGGCGTGGCCCAGGGCCA
>JANOQS010000655.1:0-6773 GCA_031414975.1 Methylibium sp.
GAGATCACCTACGAATGCCGCGAGAAGCAAGCCGCCGCCGGCCAGTTCGAGTGGGTCTTCGTCGGCCCGGTGGCGGTGCTGAACGACCGCAGCGGCAAGGCGGTCGGCAAGTACTACGGCCCGCCAGCCACCTGGGAGGCGATGGACGGTTCGAAGGTCGCTGGCGCGCAGGTCGCGATTGCACCGGCCACGCCGGGCAGCATCCCGCTGCAGCTCGTGAAGGCCAACCCGGCGATGGGCCAGGGCGCGATGACCGGCGTGAGCTACATCCAGCGCGTGGCCACCCAGGGCGGCGTGGCGCCGGCTTCGGCCTGTGCGATGGACAGCAAGGGCAAGAAGGAGATCGTCAAGTACCAGGCCGACTACATCTTCTGGGCCGCGATGTAAGAGGTGGGGGTCGGCTAGCATGCAGGCGATGCGGGCCCCGCCGGGCGCGCGCGCCCTGCTCGACCCGCCCATGCCCCCAACCATTGCTGCGTTCGACCATGAAGCTGCGCTGGCCGCCTGCGCGCGCGGCGACCGCAGTGCGCTCAAACGCCTGTACGACGTGGAGGCGCGCCAGATGCTCGGCGTGGCGCTGCGCATCGTGCGCCAGCGCCAGCTCGCCGAGGACGTGGTGCAGGACGCTTTCATCAAGGTCTGGGAACGCGCCGCCAGCTTCGACCCGCAGCGCGGCTCGGCGCGTGGATGGCTTTACAGCGTGGTTCGGAATCGCGCTCTGAACGAAGTGCGCGACAACGGCCCGCAGATCACGCTCGACGAAGCCGCGCTGGAGGGGATCGACCTGCAGAACGCGCAGCAGGCCGGCAACGCCATGGGCATCCACGCGGAGCTCGGCCCGCTGTTCGCTTGCCTGGAGCAGCTCGATGCGCCGAAGCGTTCGAGCATCGTGCTGGCCTACGTGGACGGCTGCACGCATGCCGAGATCGCGCAGCGCCTGGCCACGCCGCTGGGCACCGTGAAGGCCTGGATCCGGCGCGGGCTGCAGTCGCTGCGGGAGTGCATGGCATGAGTGCCTTGAATGATTCGGACGACGCCAGCAACGGCGGCACCGGCGACCTGCAAGACCTGGCCGGCGAATACGTGCTGGGCACACTGCCCGGCGCCGAGCGGCGCGACGTTGAACGGCGCCTGCCGAACGACACCACGCTGCGTACCGCGGTCCAGGCGTGGGAAGCCCGGCTGCTGCCGCTGACGGCGCTGGCGCCGCCACTGGAGCCGGCGGCCGCGCTGTGGAATCGCATCGAGCAGGGCATCGAGCAGGGCATCGAGCAAGGCATCGAGCGCAAGCCCGCCGCAGCCACCACCCGCAAGCCAGCGCCGGCCGCCCGCGCGGGCTGGTGGAACAACCTCGCCTTGTGGCGCGGCCTGGCCGCCGGTGGCCTGGCCGCCGCGCTGCTGCTGGCGGTGCGGCCTGACCTCGCGCCGATGGGCAGTGCCACGCCGCAATACGTGGTGGTGCTTGTCGCGCCCGGCGGGCAGGCACCAGGCTGGGTGGTGCAGGTGAATTCACCGCGCGACCTGAGCCTGACGCCGCTGACCCGTGACCCCACAGCGAGCGCGCCGCCCGCCGACAAGGCCTTCCAGTTCTGGACCAAGGCCGACGACTGGGCCGGCCCGGTGTCGCTGGGCCTGGTGCGCCCGGGCGAGGCGCTGCGCGTGCGGCTGGACAAGCTGCCGGCGCTGCAACCGAACCAGTTGTTCGAGATCACCCTGGAGCCGCCGTCGGGCTCGCCCACCGGGCGGCCGACCGGGCCGATCCAGTTCATCGGCCGGGCGGTCAGGCTGAGCAGTTGAGCGACGCCGGCCGCCGCCGACATCGCGCCCTACTTGCGCCTGGCGCGCGGATGGGCCGCGTCGTACACCTTGCTCAGGTGGCCGAAGTCGAGCTTGGTGTAGACCTGCGTGGTGCTGATGTTGGCGTGGCCCAGCAGCTCCTGCACCGCGCGCAGATCGCCGCTGCTTTGCAGCAGGTGCGATGCATATGAGTGGCGCAGCATGTGCGGGTGCACGTGCGTGGGCAGGCCGGCCAGCAAGGCGCTGCGCTTCAGCCGTGCGCGCACCTGGCCGGGGGTCAGGCGGGTGCCGAGGCGGCTGACGAACAAGGCTGGCTCGTCCAGTTTGGCAAACTGCACGCGGATCAGCAGCCACTCGCGCAGCGCCGCCAAGGCCGCCGAACCGACCGGCACGCTGCGACGCTTGGAGCCTTTGCCCAGCACATGCGCCGATGCGTCGGCCGCGTCGATCCAGCCGGCCGCATGCCCCGAGGCCTGCACGTCCAGCCCCACCAGTTCGCCCACACGCAGGCCGCAGCCGTACAGCAACTCCACGATGCAGTGATCGCGCGCGTCCAGCACCACCGCGCCGGGCCCGCTGCCGACCGGCGCGCGCTGCTCGGCCAGCGCCACCGCCTGGTCCACCGACAAGGCCTTGGGCAGCGGCTTGGCCGCACGTGGCGCACGCACACCATCGACCGGGTTCAACGCCACCCGACCGTCGCGCCCGAGCCAGCGGTACAAGCCGCGCCAGCCCGACAACTCCAGCGCAATGCTGCGCGGCGCCAGGCCCTTGGCATGCAGTTGCGCGGCCCAGCGGCGCACGTGCGGCGGCTTCACGTCACGCAGGGCCACCGGGTGCGCGGCGGCGAACGCGCTCAGGCGCCGCAGCGCGTCGGCGTACATCGCCAGCGTGCGCGCGGCGAGGCGGCGCTCCACTTTCAAGTGCGACAGGTAGCGGTCGATGTCGTCGTCGAGGACGTCGGCGCGAAACTTGTCGTCGAGGAGCTTGTCGCGAAGTTTGTCATCCGCGGGCATGTTGCCCACCGCAGTCGCTCAACGGACCGGCATCAGGCGCGCCAGCGCAGCGCTGGCAACTTCGCCGATGCGGGTCAGGAACTCGGTGCCCATGTCGGCCGTGTAGCGCGTGGCGTCGGGCGACGCGAGCATCAGCATGCCGAAGGCTTCGGGGGCAACGCCATGGCGCAGCGGGATCAGCGCCATCGACATGACCCGCGCCGGTTCGGCCACCCACTGCACCGCCTCGAAGCCGGAGTTCACGCCGCAGTACGGCGCCGTCAGGCTGGAGGCAAAACTCTTCACGTCGGCGCCGACGCCGCTGGTGTAGGCCAGGCCGTCGAACGCCGGGTCGGCGCCCCACAGCCGCACCGCCGCCTGCGGCACCATGTACTGGTGGATCAGTTCGCGCACCAGCACGTCGGGCAGGTCGGCGGCGCTGGGGGTGAGCATCAGCGCGCGGGTCCAGCGGTGCAGCTTGTCGGCGATGGCCATGTTCTCCTGGCCGTGGCGGATCATCTCGATGATCGCCATCTCCATGCCCTTGAGCTTGTCGCGCAGCATGTCCATCTGCCGTTCCTGCAGCGACACCGCGCGCCCGCCGTGCGGGTTGCCCAGCTGCACCGCGCCCAGCAACTCGGCGTGGCGCTCGAAGAAGCCGGGCGTGTTGGCCAGGTAGTTGGCGATGTCGTCTTCGGTGATGCCTTGAACGCCGGTGGTCTTGTTCACGGTGTGTTGCTCACAGTTCGATCTCCCCTTCGAAAACAGTGATCGCCGGGCCGGTCATCAGCACATGGCTGTCACGGTCAATGCCACCGCCGGCCCATTCGATCGTCAGGCGCCCGCCGCGCGTGTCCACATCGACTCGCGCATCGAGCAGCCCCATGCGGATGCCCGCCACCACCGCCGCGCACGCGCCGGTGCCGCAGGCCAGCGTCTCGCCGGCGTCGCGCTCATGAACGCGCAGCTTGATGTGGCTGCGGCTCAACACCTGCATGAAGCCAGCGTTGACCTTGCGCGGAAAGCTCGCGTGGTGTTCGATCAGCGGGCCCTGCACGGCCACCGGCGCGCTGTCTGCATCGTCGACCACCAGGACCGCGTGCGGGTTGCCCATCGAAAGCACCGCGACCTGCACCCTGTCACCGTCCAGGTTCAACGGCCACAGATCGCACTGGCCGACACGCCGGGGCCGCGCACCCGCCGCATGGAAGGGGATCCGCGGCAGCTCGAAGACCGGCGCGTTCATGTCCACCGTGACGCCGCCACCTTCTTGCAGGCGCAACTCGAGCAGGTTGTTCATCGTCTGCACACGAAGCGTGCGCTTGGTCGTCAGCCCCTTGTCGCGCACGAAGTGAACGAAGCAGCGCGCGCCGTTGCCGCAGTGCTCGACCTCGGCGCCGCTGGCGCCATTGAAGATGCGGTAGGCGAAGTCCACTTCAGGATCGTTGCTTTTTTCGACCACCAGAATCTGGTCGGCACCCACGCCGAAGCGCCGGTCGCCCAAGCGCCGCATCACGTTCGCATCAAGCGGCAGTGGCGACTTCGTCGCGTCGAGCACCACGAAGTCGTTGCCAGCGCCCTGCATCTTGGTGAAGCGCAATTTCATCGCTCAATTATCGCCGCGTGCCTGCTTGCCGACGTAGATGGCGGGCTCGCCGGCCGGGCGCGTCTTGAAGCGCTTGTGGACCCACAGGTACTGGGCCGGGTCGGCACGGATTTCATCCTCGATCCAGCGGTTCATGCGCGCGGTGTCGGCCAGCGCATCGTCGGTGGGGAAGTCGCTCCACGGCGGCAGGAAGTGCACCACATAACCCTGCCCGCCCGGCAGCATCTTGGCCAGCACCGGCTGCACCACCATGTTCATTGCCCGCGCCATGCGCGACGGCGCCAGCAAGGTGGCCGCCGGCACGCCGAAAAACGGCACGAAGGCGGCGTCGCGCTCGCCGAAGTCCATGTCGGGCAGGTTGAAGAAAGCCGTGCCCTTGCGGATGGCGCGCAGCAGCGGCTTGGCCGAGTCGCTGCGCGGAAACACCTCGGCCAGCCCGAAGCGCACGCGCCCGGCGCGAATCGCTGCGTCCATCACCGCGTCGGTCTGCTGCTGGTAAATGGACGCGACAAAGCGCTTCTGGAACAGCTGGGTGGCCGTGCCGGCCACGTCGAGCGCCATGAAGTGCGGTACCAGCCACATCACCGGGCGCTCGCTGCGTTCGGCCAGGTCGACCTCACCCTCGACACGGATCAGGCGCTTCAGCCGCGCGGGCGAGGCGTACCACAGCAGGCCGCGCTCGACGATGCTGCGGCCGAGCCACTGGAAGTGCTCGCGCGCCAGCGCCTGCCGGTCGTCGGCCGAACGTTCGGGAAAACACAACTCGAGGTTGCGCAGCACCACGCGCCGCCGCGAGCCGGCCAGCACGAACAGCGCCCGCCCGATGGCGCTGCCCACCGGCGCGAGCAGCGCCAGCGGCAACCAGTGCAGCAGCCACAGAGTGGCGAGCAGGAATCGAGCGCCCAACGAGGGGGGTCCTTGTGGTCTGAGGGGTCGGCGGTCAGGCGTCAAGCACCTCGCCGGGCGCCAGCGCCCGCGGCTGCTTGTAGCGGTTGTAGCCCCACAGGTACTGCTGCGGGCACTGCAGGATCAGCCGCTCCATCGCGCGGTTGATGACCGCGGCGGATTCTGCCTGAGCACTGGCATCTGCCGGCAGCGTGCCCTCGAACGCGCTGAAGCGCACCGCGTAGCCCGCGCCGCGCGGCAGCCGCTCGCCCCACACCAGCAGCGGCACGGCGTGGGTCTGCTGCACCAGGCGCGCGGCCAGGGTCATCGTGTAGGCCGGCTGGCCGAAGAACGGCGCCCACACGCCCATGCCCTCGGGCGGCACCTGGTCGGGCAGCAGGCCGACCGATTCACCGCGCCGCAGCGCGCGGATCAACTGGCGCACGCCCGCCAGGGTGGCCGGCGCGGTGGCCACGCCGGGGCGGGCGCGCGAGCCGTCCATCAGCTCGCGCAGCCACTTCTGGCGCGCTGGCCGGTACAACACGGTGATCGGGCCGTGGCGCGCCGCAAAACGCTCGGCGATGGCCTGCGCGGTGACCTCGAAACAGCCCAGATGCGGCGTGAGGAACACGATGCCGCGGCCTTGGGCGTGCGCCGCTTCGACCAGCTCCGCGCCGTATACCTGCAGCGCCGGGCGGATCGGCTGATTCGCCGGGCGCAGCCACAGGAAGGGCAGCTCCAGCGCCAGGCGCCCGGCCTCGGCAATGGCCGGCCGGGAAGCACTCGGCGGCACGCCGGCCCGCGCCGCATTGGCCTGGAACCGGCGCCGGTACGCCGGTGAAAAGGCATGGGTCAGCCAGCCCACAAAGCCGCCCAAACGGTGCAGAAGCCACAAAGGGCGGCGGGACAGCCACCGGACCAGGGAAGACATCTTTTCTATAATCCTCGGGTCGCCGAGTTATTTGAACTACTTGCGGGGCGATGCACACACCGGCAAACCGGTGCGGTGCCGGGCAGCAGAGACCTCTTTGCCGCTCCACAAATTCTGCTAAAGCGTTCGCCGCTCCTCCAAGAGTCTCAGGCCGGCAACGCAGTGTGCAAGCTGTCTGATTTTTACATTGGAGTACCGAGTGGCCAACGATTTCCTTTTCACGTCTGAATCCGTCTCTGAAGGGCACCCCGACAAGGTGGCCGACCAGGTGTCCGACGCCATTCTCGACGCGATCTTCAAGCAAGACCCGCGCTCGCGCGTGGCCGCCGAAACGCTGTGCAACACCGGCCTGGTGGTGCTGGCCGGCGAGATCACGACCAACGCGCACGTCGACTACATCCAGGTCGCGCGCGACACGATCAAGCGCATCGGCTACGACAACACCGAGTACGGCATCGACTACAAGGGCTGCGCGGTGATGGTCTGCTACGACAAGCAGAGCAACGACATCGCCCAGGGCGTGGACCACGCCAGCGACGACCACCTGAACACCGGTGCC
>JANOQS010000656.1:0-18404 GCA_031414975.1 Methylibium sp.
GGGGTGGCCGGGTCGGCGTCGAGCGTGTGCTCGCGGCCGTTGACGTGGAGTTGGCTCATGGTGGTCGGTTCTCCGGTGTGGGTGTTGATCAGCACCCGGTTTGCTTGTCGGTGGCGGCGACTTTAGGTACGCTCACTGCAAAGAAAAAGCCCCGAATGCTCAACACCTTATGAAGATAATCTTCAGAACCGATCCATGAGACTCAACCAGCTCGATGGACTGCTCGCCTTCTGGAAGGTCGCCGAGCACCGCGGCTTCACTGCCGCCGCGGCGGCGCTGGAGGTGTCGCCCTCGGCGCTGAGCCAGGCCATCCGCCACCTGGAAGCGCGGCTGGGCGTGCGCCTGCTGAACCGCACCACCCGCAGCATCAGCCTCACCGAGGCCGGCGAGGCTTACCTGGCGCGCATCGCGCCGGCGCTGGGCGATGTGCTCGAAGCCGGCGAACAGCTCCACGCCGAGCGGGGCAGGCCGTCGGGCCTGCTGCGCATCAACGCGGCGCGCATCTCGATCGCGATGGTGCTGCAGCCGCTGCTGGCCGGGTTCCTGAAGGAGTATCCCGACGTCAAGATCGAGCTGACCAACGACGAGGGTTACGTCGACATCGTCGAACGAGGTTTCGACGCCGGCGTGCGCCTGGGCGAAAGTGTGCAGAAGGACATGGTGGCCGTGCCGCTCGGCGGCCCGCTGGTCGTCGCCCTTGTCGGCTCGCCCGACTACTTCAAGCGGCACCCCATGCCACGGCACCCTGCCGACCTGGCGCAACACAACTGCGTGCGGTTCAGGTTCTCCGGCAGCGGCGCCATCTACAAATGGGAGTTCGAGGTCGACAACCGGATCGTCGAGTACGAACCCGGCGGCAGCCTGACGATCAGCGACTCGATGTTCATGGTCGAGGCCGCGCTGGACGGCGTCGGGCTGGCCTACACCTTCGAGCCACTCGCGCGCCCGCACCTGCAGGCCAAGACCTTGAAGCGCGTGCTGAGCAGCTACTCACCGACGTTCCCGGGCTTCTGTCTGTACTACCCGAGCCGGCGGCAGCAGTCTTCCAAGATGAAGGCGTTTGTGGCGTATGCACTGGCGCACGGCGGCAAGCGCTGAGCTCCGCCGCTCAACCGGTCGCCCCGCACACCTCCCGAACACAGCCGCGCAGCCAGCGGTGCGCCAGGTCACCATCGAGCCGCGGGTGCCACATCAATGACACCGTGACCTCCGGCATGGCGAACGGCAGCGCAAAGCTGAGCAGCCCGGCGCGCAGGCTGGCGGTGTGGCGCTCGGGAACGCTGGCCACCAGCTCGGTGGCCCGGGCCAGCGCCAGTGCGGCCGAGTAGCCGCCCACGGTGGTGGCGACCTCGCGGGCCAACCCGAGCGCGGCCAGGCCGTCGTCGACCGGGCCTTTGTCGACGCCGGGCCGGGCCACGCGCACGTGCCGGGCGGCGGCGTACCGCTCGGGCGTGATCTCGCCCTCGCCCAGCGGGTGACCGGCCCGCACGACGCCGATGAAGCGGTCGCGGAACAACGCTTGCACCAGCACTTCCGGCCCGACGGTCTTGCCGACGACGCCGGTTTCCAGGTCCACCGTTCCGTCGCGCAGCGGCGCACTGCCCTTGTCGGCCTTGGGCACGAAGCGCAAGCGCACGCCGGGCGCCTGGGCGTCGATGCGGGCCAGCAGCGCGGCGCCGAAGTTTTCGACAAAGCCCTCGCTGGTGCGCAGCGTGAAGGTCCTGTCGAGTTCGGCGAGCTTGATCTCTTCGGCCGGCCGCAGCACCGACGCTGCGTCTTGCACGAGCTGGCTGACCCGCTCGCGCAGTTCGATCGCGCGCGGCGACGCCACCAGCCCGCGCCCCGCCCGCACCAGCAGCGGGTCGCCGGTCGCCTCGCGCAGGCGCGCCAGGGTGCGGCTCATCGCCGACGGGCTCAGGCGCAGACGGCGCGCAGCGCGCGCGACGCTGCCTTCGGCAAGCAGCACGTCCAGCGTCAACAGCAGGTTCAGGTCGGGTCGGGTCATGGCGTTGTGTGCACGTATCGAGTGCAAATGATGCGCCTTCCGCCATGCGGGCCGAACACCTATCTTCGTGATGGCTCCACTTCCGGAGTCGCCAGACAGATCGGGTTCACGTGAAAGCTTCAGGGTTGGACAGTGCGGTGGCGGGAACGGCGGACCACCGACCATCGGTGGCGTGGGTGTTGGCCAGCCTGGCGCTGTGCATGTTGTTGCCGTCGCTGGGCACCAGCATCGCCAACGTCGCGCTGCCGACCCTGGCCGAGGCGTTCGGCGCTTCGTTCCAGCAAGTCCAGTGGGTCGTGCTGGCTTACCTGCTGGCCACCACCGCCCTGGTCGTCAGCGTCGGCCGGCTCGGCGACATGGTCGGCCGGCGGCGCTTGCTGATGGCCGGCATCGCCGTGTTCACCGCCGCCTCGGCGCTGTGCGGCGCGGCGCCCGAACTCTGGCTGCTGGTTGCGGCCCGCGCAGCCCAAGGGCTGGGCGCGGCCGTGATGATGGCGCTGACGATGGCGTTCGTCGGCGAGGCGGTGCCGAAGGCCCGCAACGGCAGCGCAATGGGGCTGCTCGGAACGATGTCCGCGGTGGGCACCGCGCTCGGCCCGACCTTGGGCGGCGGCTTGATCGCCAGCTTCGGTTGGCCCGCGATCTTCTTCATCAGCGTGCCGCTGGGCACCTTGGCGCTGGTGCTCGTGCAGCGCTGCCTGCCTGCCGACCGCCCGGCGCCGCAAGCGGAGCGGCCATGCTTCGACGCCCTCGGCACGCTGCTGCTGGCGCTGACCCTGGCGGCCTACGCGCTGGCGATGACGGCGGGGCGCGGCCGCTTCGCCGCGCTCAATGGAGCGCTGCTGCTGGCCGCGGCGATCGGTGCGGCGCTGTTCGTTTGGGCGCAAGCGCGGGCCGCGTCACCGTTGATCCGGCTGGCGATGTTCCGCGACCCGGCCCTGAGCGCGGGCCTGGCGACGAGCGCGCTCGTCTCGACGGTGGTGATGGCCACGCTGGTGGTCGGCCCCTTCTACCTCGCCCATGGGCTGGGCCTGGCCGCGGCGGCGGTCGGCATCGTCATGTCGGCGGGGCCGGCGGCCGCCGCGCTGGCGGGCGTGCCGGCCGGTCGGCTCGTCGACCGTTTCGGCACACAGCGCGCGACCGTCGGCGGGCTCGCCGGCATCGTGCTCGGGTGCGCCGCGCTCGGCATCGTGCCGGCCGCCTGGGGCATCGCCGGGTATGTGTTGCCCATCGTCGCCATCACCGCCAGCTACGCCTTGTTCCAGACCGCCAACAACAGCGCGGTCATGGCCGACGTGGCGCCGAACCAGCGCGGCGTGGTCTCCGGCCTGCTCACGCTGTCGCGCAACCTCGGGCTCATCACCGGCGCGTCGGTGATGGGCGCCGTCTTCGCCTTCGCATCGGGTTCGAGCGACTTCGTCACCGCGGGCCCGCAGGCCGTGGCCACCGGCATGCGGGCCACGTTCGGCGTGGCGGCGGGGCTGGTGCTGGTGGCGCTGGGGATCGCGCTGGCGAGCCGGGCGCTGGCGCAGCGCCGCGCTTCAGCCTCTGCATGACCGGCGCCGGTACAAACGAAACACAGCCGAGGCCACCCCGAAACGCCATCGATACAGCAGGCGGCGAGACTGCGTACACGCACATCGCTCCACTTCGGCAGGTTGAAACCATGAACACAATCCAGGCTCCTTTGTCGCTGCTGCTCGCACTCTTCATGATGAGCACGGCGCCCCCCGCAGCCCACGCAGCGACCGGCGGGGTCTCCGAAGACCTCCGGATGGCAGCCGACAGCGCGCCGTTCCGCCAGGCGGCCGACGCGTTCGTTGCGCGTTCGATGGCCGGCGACGCGGCAGCCACGCAGGCGATGCTGAGCCGCCAGTTGATCGAGCGCAGCGGAGACGCCACCATCCGCCACGCGCTGCAATCCCAGATCCTGCCCTTCTTCCAGCGTGGCTGCGAACCCGGCCGCAGCGTCACCATCACGCAGACCACCGACGCCGCGGGCCAGCAGGGCTTCGCGTTCTACATGTGGATGCAGTACGCCGACGCGCCGATCGCGCGCCCCTTCACCGTCTACGTGGTGAAGGAACAGGGCAAGTTCGTTGTCGCCAACATCGTGCCCGACCGGTTGGTGGAAGGTCGCCACCGCTGAAGCACGGCGGCTCGACAGTCCTTCAACGACCGTCCGTCACGGCTTGCCCCGGCCCACCAGCTTCGGAACTCCCGCCAGCACGATCAAGGCCAGCAAGGTGCTGAGCAGCGCCGTCGACTCCCTACCCAGGCCGCACGCCACGCCGATGGCCGCCGTCATCCACACGCCGGCCGCCGTCGTCAGGCCCTGCACGTCTTCTTCGCTGCGGCTCTTGATGATCGCGCCGGCATCGAGAAAGCCGATGCCGGTGACGATGCCCTGAACCACCCGGCTCAGGTCCGCCACCGCCATGCCGCCCTGCTGCGGCACCAGCACGAACAGCGCCGCGCCCATCGCCACCAGCATGCGGTGCGAATGCCCGCCGCCTTGCCCTGCTGCTCCCGCTCGTACCCCAGCACGCCACCGAGCAGCGCAGCCAGCAGCAGGCGCACGAGGATGCGCGTGATCTGCTCCACGTCCGTGGCGTCCGAGAATTCGGCGAGCACGGTATCGGTGATTCGGGTCCACACGGGTTGGGCTCCTTGGCTGCAGCGCGATCGAACTCAGAGTCTCGAAGAGCGAACGGCGTTGGGCAGGCTCACTTCAGCACCTCCCAGCGACCACCCTTCTTGGGGCCGACAAAGCGCAGCCTCTTCTCTCGGACAAGCTTTGCCGCTGCGCGCTCCACCGCACTGAATGACATGCCGATGGACAGGGCCACCTTCGCGAGAGTCAGTTCCGGCGAGACAGCCAAGGCAGCCAGAATTTGTCCCCGCGCTTCTACCGGCGCTTCTACCGGCGTTTCTACCGGCGCCTTCACGGAGGTCTCTACCGAAGGTTCCCGCATCACCGCCAGGTAGGCGGGCGAATATGCAAACTCAATCGACAGATCCCCCGGCGAATAGCCGATCACAGGCGGCGGGGCACCGACCTCCTTGCACACCTCGAAAATGCGCTGGATACCCCGGCCCCAGGCTTCGATCTCCCCAGCGCGGAAGAATGCATTCGCGATGTCCGGATTGAACGGCTGCGACGCGTGCGGCTTCAGCAGCTTGTCGACAGTCCAGTGATCGGGTAGCTGCCCTGGATTCCATATCCGCAAATGATCGTCATGGACGCGGATTTGCACCGGCGCTCCGACCGAGTAGTCGCGATGGATCAGCGCGTTAAGCACCGCTTCGCGCAGCGCCGCCTCCGGCACCGGCAGCGACTCGACGCGCTGGACGCCTCGATACGTGATGGCTGCCTTCAGGTACTTGGTGAGCAGCAGCTCCATCGTGCGCCGCACCTGGCTGAACAGATCGCCGTGCACTTCGTCGTGATACAGCAAGTCGGATTCGCTTCGGAAGTAGCCGATCTTGACGAAACACGCGATGAAGAAGCGCTCAGGGTCGGCATGGAACAGCAGCACCGCGGTACGTTTGAGGGAGTGCCCGTCGAGCAGATGCAGTTTGTCGATCAGGCTCGTGGCGGGTTCGCGCAGCACGGCCGCTTCCCTGTCACTCCAGCTTCGCCCCCGTCGCCTTCACCACCGGCAACCACGTCTTCATCTGCTCGAGCACGAAGGCGTTGTACTCCTCTGGCTTCGATCCGATTGCCTCCTGGCCGATGCTGCGGATGCGCTCGGCAACTTCCGGCATCTTCATCACGGTGACGAAGTCGTCGCGGATGCGGTTCAGCAACTCGGGCGGCGTGCTGCCGCGCGCGACCAGGCCGAAGTTGCCGGAGAAGTCGTAGTCCTTCACCACGCTGCCGAAGGTCGGCACGCCGGGGGTCAGCTCGCTCGGCTTGGCGCCGAGCGTACCGATGAGCTTGATCTTGCCGGTCTTGACGTTCTCGAGCGTGGTCGGCAGCACCGGGTCGATCATCAGCTTGACGTGGCCGCCGATCAGGTCGGTGGTGGCCTGGGCACTGCCCTTGTAGGGCACGTACTCGAACTTCACGCCGGCGCCGGAAGCGAGCATCTCCATGCCGAGGTAGGACTGCGTGGTGGCCGACGCGTAGGCCAGCTTCTCGCGCTTGGCCAGCGCCAGCAGTTCGGCCGGCGGGTTGGCGGGCAGGGACGGGTGTGCGTAGAGCGCCATGTGAAAGCGCGTCAGCCCCATCACGCCGGTCAGGTCCTTCAGCGTGTCGTACGGCAGCTTGTCGCTCAGCAGCGGGTTGATGACGTGCGAGCCGGTCACGATGCCCAAGGTGTGCCCGTCGGGCGCCGACTTGGCCACCAGGTCGGTGCCCAAGGTGGTGTTCGCGCCAGGCTTGTTCTCGATGATCACCGGCTGCTTCCAGCGCTCGGCCAGCTTCTCGCCCATCAGCCGGGCCAGCGCGTCGGTGGCGCCGCCGGGCGGGAACGGCACGACGATGCGCACGGCCTTGCTGGGCTGGAAGGACTGGCCGAACGCGGCAGGGATGGCCAGCGATGACACGAGCAGCACCAGGCTGCGGACGATGTTGCGATTCATGAATTCAAGCTCTCACTTCTTGCGGTCACCCGCCTGCGGTTGATCGGATCAATGCGGCCGCGATCTCCAGCCCTTCGTCGCGCGTGGCGTCGCGGCGCGGGGGCCGGCGTGCGCGCTGGTACCAATAGTCGGCGTTGCCCAGGTCGCCCTCGATGCGGTGCAGCCAGGCATGGACCCAGGCCCCCTCGGCGTCGTCCTGCGCCTGGGCCAACTCGTGCCCGGCGTCCCATTCACCGCGCAGGCCATACCAGAGGGCGCGCAGCATGGCCGTCGCAAACGGCGGTGGCGCGGCGCCATCGATGCTGTCGACGAAAGAGTCGATCGTTGCCATCGCGCCGCCTCTTTATTTCAAACCCGCCCACCAGCGCTTGTTGCTGCGCGGCTGGCCCACCGTCATCACCTCGCCGATCTCGGGCGTGGCCAGTTCGATGTTCTTCGCCGCCGCCAGGTCGGCGAGCCGGTTGAGCGGGTCTTGCCAGGTGTGGAAGGCCAGGTCGAAGGTGCTGTTGTGGACCGAGTACAGCAGCTTGGCACGCAGGTCCTGGAAGGCCAGGACGCTTTCTTCCGGCGTCAGGTGCACGGCGGGCCAGTAGGGGTCGTAGGCGCCGTTCTCCAGCAGCGCCAGGTCGAAGCCGCCGAAGCGCTCGCCGATCTGCTTGAAGCCGCCGAAGTAGCCCGAGTCGCCGCTGTAGAAGATGCGCTGCTCTCCGCTCTGGATCACCCACGAAGCCCACAAGGTGCGGTTGCGGTCGGTCAGGGTGCGGCCTGAGAAGTGTTGAGCCGGCGTGGCGGTGAGCTGCACACCCGCGTGCGTGGCGCCCTGCCACCAATCGAACTCCTGCACCCGCTCGGCCGGAACGCCCATGTCCACCAGCCGGGCCTTCACGCCCAGCGGCACGAAGTAGCGCTGCACGCGCCTGGCCAGGTATTCGATGGTTGGCACATCGAGGTGGTCGTAGTGGTCGTGCGACAGGATCAGGCCCTCGATCGCCGGCAGTTGCTGCAGGGTCAGCGGCGGCGCATGAAAGCGCTTCGGCCCCGCAAAGCTGAACGGCGACACCCGTTCGCCGAACACCGGATCGATGAGCCAGAACTTGCCGCGCAGCTTGAGCAGGTGCGACGAGTGACCGAGCCGCACCAGGTGGTTGGCCTGCTCATCCAGCGCCTCGAGCTGGGCCGTCGTCAGCGCGCGCACCGGGATCGGATCGACCGGCACCGTGCCGACCTTGGTGGCGAAGACGAAGCGCGACCAGATCGTCCAGGTGCCGGCGCCCGGCGGCGTGAGCGGGTTGGGCGGGTTGGAGAAGAGGCAGCCCTTGAACTGCGGCGAGCTGGCGTAGGGCGAGCTGCAATCGCCTTGGCTCATGCAGCCTGCAAGGGCAACGCAGCAGGCGGCGAGGCCGAGGGATACTGAATTTTTCATTCTCGGAGTGTGCCAGCCCGGCACCCCGCCCCCCCGGCGCAGGCGAAGCCCGCGCCGCGCTTACATCCCCCACCGCAACGCCGCCGTGTGCACCGGCGCGTCCCACAGCGCCAGCATCGCCGGGTCGGCGGCGGTGACGGTCACCGAGCAACCCGCCATCTCGAGCGACGTGACGTACGAGCCGGTCAGGTGCCGCACCGCCTTCACGCCGCTGCCAGCCAGCACTTTCTGCACCGCCGCGACCATCACGTACAGCTCAAGCAGCGGCGTGCCGCCGAAGCCGTTGACGAGCAGGATCACCTCCTGCCCGCGCTGGAGCGACAGGTCTTTCAGCACCGCGCCGGTCAGCTCGGCGGCGATCTCGTCGGCGCTGGCCATCTTCACTCTGCGGCGGCCCGGTTCGCCGTGGATGCCGACGCCCATCTCCATCTCGTCGGCACCGATCTGGAAGGTCGGCTTGCCGGCGGCCGGCACGGTGCATGAGGTGAGCGCCACGCCCATCGACGCGGTGGCCTTGTTGACGGCGTCGCCCAAGGCCTTCAGCGAAGCCAGGTCGTCGCCGCTTTCGGCCGCAGCGCCGACGATCTTCTCGACGATCAAGGTGCCGGCCACGCCGCGCCGGCCGGTGGTGTAGGTGGAGTTTTCCACCGCCACGTCGTCGTTGACGATCACCGTGGTGTTGCCCTTGTCGAGCATCTCGGCGGCCATCTGGAAGTTCATCATGTCGCCGGAATAGTTCTTCACGATGAACAGCACGCCGGCGCCGGTGTCCACGGCCTCGGCCGCGGCGAGCATCTGGTCGGGCGTGGGCGAGGTGAAGATCTGGCCCGGGCACGCCGCGTCGAGCATGCCGTGGCCGACGAAGCCGGCGTGGAGTGGCTCGTGGCCCGAACCGCCGCCGGAGATGAGCGCCACCTTGCCGGGCTTGAGGGTGCGGCGGCGCACGAACTGGTATTCGGCGCCCAGGCTCACCACGTCGGAATGGGCGACCACAAAACCGTCCAGCGACTGGGCCAGCACGGTGTCGACATGGTTGATCAGCTTCTTCATGGGGGCACCTTCAGGCTTGGGGTGTTTGCGCTGCGGAATCGGAGGCGAGCAGGCTGTCACAGATCGCGCCGATGATCAATGCCATCGAACGCGAACCCGGGTCCACATGGCCGAGCGCGCGGTCGCCCAGGAACGAGGCGCGGCCCTTGATGGCGTCCATCTTTGCGGTGGCCTCGGCGCTGTCGAAGGCGCATTGGCGCACGCGGTTGATCATGTCGGCGCCGCCCTGCCCTTCGCCTGCACTCGACAGAACTTTCTGCACCGGGTCCAGCACGTCGAGCAGCGTCTTCTGGCCGACCTCGGCCTTGCCCAGGCGCGTCAGCGCGGCGATGCCGGCGGCCACCGCGCGGCCCAGGTCGGCAGGGGTCGGCTGCTCGGGCAGTTCCTTGCCCAAGGTGACCATCAAGGTGCCGAACACCGGGCCGGATGAGCCGCCGACGGTGGACCTGCAGGTCATGCCCATGGTCTTCAGCGCGTCCTTCAAAGGCTGCGTGGCGAGCAGTTCCATCTTCGCCTGGATCGCCAGCGCGCCGCGGCGCATGTTCAGGCCGTGGTCGCCGTCGCCGATGGCCGAGTCGAGCGCGGTGAGCTCGTCGACGTGGTCGATCAGCGTCTGCGTGGCGTTGCGGATGAAGTCGGAGTGTGTCATGGGGCGGTTCTCGAATGGGGGTCGCTGCTCACGTGACGGCGTCTCGTTTCAGGCAGCGATGCGCTGGCCGTCGGCGTCGAACCACATCGGCTGGAGCAATTCCACGCGCACCGCGTCATCGTGCTCGAAGTGGCTGCCGGCCGGCGCGGCGGTGATGAGTTCGGCGCCGTTGCCGTCCAGCCCCACGTGCACCAGGTGCTGATCGCTCAGGCGCTCGATGCGCTTGACGCGCGCGCTGGCGTGGCCGTGGGCCGTTGCGTGCCCCGCGTCGCTGGCCCGGCCGTGGTGGTGCAGGCGCAGGTGCTCGGCCCGCACGCCAAGCGTGACCGCGCGCTCCGGCGCAGCCAGCCCGGGCAAGGCATTGCGCGGCAGCAGGTTGATGCGCGGCGAGCCCAGCCGCGCGGCCACATGGCTGCTGACCGGGTTCTCGTAGATCTGCTGCGGCGTGCCCACCTGCACCAGTCGGCCCTGCTGCAGCACGCCGATGCGGGTGGCCAGGGTCATCGCCTCGATCTGGTCGTGCGTCACGTACAGCATGGTGGCGCCCAGGTCCTGCTGGATGCGCTTGAGCTCCAGCCGCAGGTCGTTGCGCAGCTTCGCGTCCAGCGACGACAGCGGCTCGTCCATCAGGTAGACCGCAGGCTCACGCACCAACGCACGGCCGATCGCCACACGCTGCATCTGCCCGCCGCTGAGCTTGGTCGCAGGGTTCTGCAATTTGTCTTCGATGCGCAGCATGCGCGCCACCTCGGTCACCTTGCGGCGCACCTCGTCTTCGGCGATGCGGCGCATCGGCGAGCGCAGCGGGAAAGCCAGGTTGTCGTACACGCTCAGGTGCGGGTAGAGCGAATACTGCTGGAACACGAAGGTCACGTCGCGCAGCGCTGGGGCCAGGTCCGTCACGTCGTGGCCACCGATGTGCACACTGCCGGCGTCGGGCTTTTCCAGGCCTGCCGCCAGGCGCAACGTTGTCGTCTTGCCGGCACCGCTGGGGCCGAGCAGCACGATGAATTCGCCGCTCGCCACGTCGAGGTCCAGGCCCTGCACCGCCTGCACGGTGCCGAAGCGCTTGCCGATGCCACTCAGGCGCAGGTCAGCCATGGCGGGCTCCCTGGTTGGCCGCAGGCGCGTGCGCCTTGTCGTCGCGTGCGGTCTTCAGCGCGCGGCCGCTGGCCTGGTCGAACAGGCTCACCGCAGTGGCGTCGAACAGCAAGCCCACCTGGTCGCCACGCTGTGCGCTCGAGCCCACCCCGACCTTCGCGCGCAAGGTGGCGCCCTGCGCGGTCGCCAGGGTGACGATGCGGCTGGTGCCCAGGTACTCGGTGCCCAGCACTTCGGCGCGCAAGGGCGAGGCATCGTCGAGCTTCACGTGTTCGGGCCGCACGCCGCACAGCAACGGGCGCTGCGACACGCCTTCGCGCAACGCCGGCACGTCGATGTGCGCCGGCCCGATCTGCACCGAGTGCGCGCCTTCGTTCAGCGCCGCGTCGAAAGGCAGGAAGTTCATCGACGGCGAGCCGATGAAGTCGGCCACGAACACGCTGGCCGGGCGTTCGTAGACCTCCTGCGGCGCGCCGAGCTGTTCGATCACGCCCTGGTTCATGATCGCGATCGTGTCGGCCATCGACATCGCCTCGACCTGGTCGTGCGTGACGTAGACCGTGGTTGCCTTCAACCGGTCGTGCAGCGCGCGCAGCTCCTGGCACATCACCTCGCGGAACTCGGAGTCGAGCGCGCCGAGCGGCTCGTCCATCATGAAGGCCAGCGGCTGGCGCACGATTGCGCGGCCCAGCGCCACGCGCTGGCGGTCGCCGCTGGACAGGCCCGAGACTGAGCTGTCGAGCAGCTCGGTGATGCGCAAGGTGCGCGCCGCTTCTTCGACACGCTGCTTGATCTGCGCCCGCGGCATGCCTTGCGACAGCAGCGGAAAGGCAATGTTCTTGCGCACGTTCATGTGCGGGTACAGCGCGAAGAGCTGGAACACGAAGGCGATGTCGCGCGCCGACGCACGCTTGAAGCTCACGTCTTCGCCGCCGAGGAAGATCTGCCCCGCGGTGGGCAGCTCGAGCCCGGCGATCATGCGCAAGGTGGTGGTCTTGCCACAGCCCGAGGGGCCGAGCAGGCAGAAGAATTCGCCGTCCTTCACCGTGAAGGACGAGTCCTTCACCGCGACGAAATCGGCGAAGGCCTTGTGCAGTTTTTCGACGCGGATCTCTGCCATGTCTCGTGCTATTCAGGAAACTTGGAGACGATCGTGAACATCGCGACACCAAACAATGTGGTGACGAACGACCAGGTGAACAGGATCAATGCGAACGGCTGCAGCATCATGAAGATGCCGAGAGCGATGACGATGCACGCCGCCATTTCCATCCGGCCGCGGCGCAACCATTTGGGCCAACGCGTGCTCGCGATCAAGGTTTGATTCATTTGCGCACCGCCCCGAACGTGATCCCGCGCAGCAGGTGCTTGCGCAGCAAGACCGTGAACACCAGGATCGGCACCAGGAACAACATCGTCCCAGCGGCCACCGCCGGCCAGTCCTGCCCGCCCTCGCCGATGATGATGGGGATGAACGGCGGCGCGGTCTGCGCCTCGCCACTGGTCAGCAGCACTGCGAACGCGTACTCGTTCCACGCGAAGATCAAACAGAAGATCGCGGTCGCCACGATGCCGGTAGTGGCCTGCGGCAGCACCACCTTGCGAAAGGCCTGCAGGCGCGTGTAGCCGTCAACCATCGCCGCTTCTTCGTACTCGCGCGGGATCTCGTCGATGAAGCCCTTCAGCAGCCACACCGCGAGCGACACGTTGACGGCGCTGTAGAGCAGGATCATGCCGAGCTTGGTGTCCGACAACCCGAGTTCGCGGTACATCAGGTAGATCGGAATCGCCACCGCGATCGGCGGCATCATGCGCGTGGACAGGATGAAGAACATCAAATCGTCCTTGCCCGGCACCTTGAAGCGGCTGAACGCATACGCCGCCATCACGCCCAGGCCCACCGACAGAATCGTCGAGCCGATCGCGATGATCAGCGAGTTGGCAAAACGCGGCAGGTAGTTCGAGCGGCTCACCACCACCATGCTGTTCTTGCGCGCGTTCGCCTCGCAGGTGTTGGCGGCCGGCGGCAGGCTCTTGATGTACTCCTCGGTCTGGCGCGAGCGCGTGGTGAACAGGTTGCAATACCCTTCGATCGACGGCTCGAACACCACCTTGGGCGGGTAGCTGATCGAGTCGGGCGGGCTCTTGATGCTGGTGAGAAAGATCCACAGCAACGGCACCATCGTGATCAGCGCGTAAAGGATCACCACGGCCATCGCGACACGCTTGGCCAGCGCGGTCGGCTCGACGACCGAGTGGGCGGTGCTGATGCCTTTGCTCATGTGTGTTGCTCCTCGGCAGTGCTTGCCGTGCCCCCGCCTGCGCAGGCAAAGGCGCGTCCGGGCAGGCCGGAGGGCTTCGCTGAGGCGGTCGGCCGGGTACAGCCGACTCCCTTCCGGTGCTCGGTCTCGTGGCCCCGTCGCCGAACTCGCTCCGCTTGCATCGCAGCGCTACGCTCAAACAGGCGGCGACAAGTCAGCGCACGAAGCGCGCTGCGCACGCGGGCCACGAGCCCTCTGCTCCTCAGCGCCTCAGAGGCGCCCTCCGACCTACCCGAACGCACCTTTGCTGCACCGTCTCTTGTGTTTGCCGGGAAGACCACAGACGGTTCTGCTCGCGGCGGGCGGTACCCGGCGGGGGCGATTTCTGGGGCGGCGAGGAGCGGAGGTTCAGGGTCGGCGCGCGCAGCGCGCTTCAAGAACTGACTCGCCGCGGTTGTTTGAACGAAATGAGCGCAGCGAATGGAGTGAGTTCTGCGGCGCGACCCTGGACCGAGCACCGCAGCGGAGTCGGAGCGAAGCGCAGACCGCCCCAGCATGAGCCCCCGCCGGGCATAAGCGCTAACCTAATATGAGACATACTGATACACTCCAAGCTGTCACGAATGAGAGGCAGTCATGGACGAGTCGTTCGAATTCGACGACGCCGAGGACTCCGATGCGCCGATGCCAGCGGTTGGCGAGCTGGCCAGCATCGGTCAGGACTGGGACGTTGTGATGCGGATGTTGCCCGCGCAATGGGAAGCCAAGGCGGTGGAGCTTGGTGCGGTGCAGCGGCAGTTGCGCGGCTTTGACAGTGTGGCCTCGCTGCTGCGGGTGCTGCTCATCCACCTGGCCGATGGATGTTCGCTGCGGGAGACCGCAGTCAGAGCCAGTGCTGGCGGGTTGGCTGCGGTGTCGGATGTGGCGCTTCTGAAGCGGCTGCGCAACTGCGCAGCGTGGTTCGAGTGGATGACGCGCGAGATGGCCTCGGGCATGGCGTTGCCGCTGGCCGCGCAATCGATGCTGCCGGGACGACGGGTGCGCCTGATTGACGGCAGCTCGGTGTGCGAGCCCGGCGCAACCGGCTCGACCTGGCGCTTGCACTACGCGCTGAACCTGCACACGCTCAGTTGCGACGAGGTGCACGTCAGTGCGGCCAGCGTCGGCGAGAGCCTGACGCTGTTCGACATCCGCCCCGGCGATGTGATCATGGCCGACCGCGGGTTCGCCAAGCGTCCCAGTCTGCGTCACGCCGTGCAACGCCAGGCCGATATCGTCCTGCGTACCAGCCTGAGCACTTTGCCGCTGCATGACCGGCGCGGCAAGGCGTTGGACATGCTCCCAAAGCTGCGAGCGCTGGCCATCGGACAGGCCGCCGACTGGCCAGCGTGTGTGCATGACGACATTGGCGTCATGGCGGTACGCGTGTGCGCCTACAAAAAGACCGCTGCGCAAACCTTGGCAGCGCAACAAGCGATCCAGCTCGAGACCAAGAGGAGGGGCCGCGTCGTGCAAGCCCAGACCTTGGAGACCGCGGGCTACGTCATCGTGGTCACGACCCTGGCCGAGCCTGATGCCGCGGCCATCATGGAGTTCTACAGGAGGCGGTGGCAGATCGAGTTGGCCTTCAAGCGTTTGAAGTCTTTGCTTCAACTTGGTCACCTGAAGAAGTTCGACCCCGACGGTGCGCGCGCCTGGCTGCAGGGAAAGCTCCTCGTGGCCTGCCTGATCGAAAAGCTCATCCTGACCGCTGAGCACTTTTCCCCCTGGGGCTACGTCGCACACGACAGCGCCGGCGCTCAAGCGTCGCTCGCGCTGGCGTGAGTACGCTCTCATGCACATGCTCCTGAGTCGCGCCTGCAATCCGGCACTGTCGCTGCACAACTGCATGCAGCGATGGCCAGAACTGGCCGCTCGCCTGCGTGAAGCTCCACGCCTTCGGCCGTATCAATGTGAGGTCTCTTGAGCATGATTGTTAAGGTTAGCGCTTATGCCCCGCCGGGTACCGCCCGCCGCGACCGCCCCGCCCGTCGCCTGCGGACCTGACCATGCCGCTCGACCTCATCGTCAACGTCCTCCTCAGCGGCTTCCTGACCGGTCTGGTCTACGGCCTGATGGCGCTCGGGCTGTCGGTGATCTACGGCGTGGTGCGCATCGTCAACTTCGCGCACGGCGAGTTGATGGCGCTGGCGATGTACGTCGTCGTCATCGCCTTCGCGGCGCTCAAGCTCGACCCGTTGTGGATGGTGCTGCCGGTGGCGGCCGGCTTCTTCGGTCTGGGCTACGCGATGCAGCGCGCGCTGATCAACCCGTTCATCGACCGGCCCGAACATTCGCAGTTCATGCTGCTGCTGGCGGTGGCGCTGATCATGGTCAACGGGCTGCTGCTGGCCTTCGGGCCCGACGCGCGGAACGTGCAGGTCGACTACGCGCTCGACTCATACCAGATCGGGCCGGTGCTGGTCGACAAGGTGCGGGTCGTCTGCGCCGTCGTCGCGCTCGCCTGTTGCGCGCTGCTGTGGGCGCTGTTCCGCTTCACGGCCTTCGGCAAGGCGATCCGCGCGTGTGCCGACAACCTGCTCGGCGCGCGCGTCGTCGGCCTGAACGTGGCGCATCTGTACGGCCTGGCGTTCGGCCTGGGCTGCGCCTGCGTGGGTGTGGCCGGCACCTTGCTCACCTTGCTGGTGGACGTGACACCCGCGTCGGGCCCGGCTTACACCTTGCTGGCCTTCATCATCGTGATCATCGGCGGGCTGGGGTCGATGCCGGGCGCGCTGGCGGGCGGTGTGCTGATCGGCATGTCGGAAGCGGCGGCGGGCATCGTGTTCACGCCGTCGGCCAAGAGCATGGCGTCGTTTGCGCTGCTGATCGTGGTGCTCGCGTTCAAGCCGCAAGGCTTGTTCGCGCGGCGCTGAGCTGCACGTCGATGAGCGAATTCCTCGCCGTCTTCACCGAGTCGCCGCGTCGCGCGCGGATCGCGCTGCTGGTGCTGCTCGCGCTGCTGTCGCTCGCGCCGTTGGTGCTCGACCGCTACACGCTGTCGCTGATGATCCTGGTGCTGTACTTTGCTTTCGTCGGCCAGGCGTGGAACATCATGATGGGGCTGTGCGGGCAACTCTCGCTCGGCCACGCGCTGTACGTCGGCCTGGGCGCCTACACCGCCGCGGCGCTCTACCAGCAGTTCGGTCTGACGCCGTGGCTGGGCATGCTGGCGGCGGTGGCGGTGTGCGTGGTGGTGGCCAGTTTGATCGGCTGGCTGGCATTTCGCTTCGGCATCGCCGGCACCTACTTTGCGCTGCTGACGATCGCGTTCGCCGAATTCACGCGCATCGGCTTCGATCACTTCACGTTCGTCGGCGGCTCCGGTGGCTTCTTCCTGAAGGTGGTGCAGCAGGACACGACCGACTGGCTCAACCTGCGCGGCCACCCGCGCATGTTCTACTTTCTCGCGCTGGCGCTGACCGTGCTCGCCTTCGTGCTGACCACCTGGCTGATGCGCAGCCGCGCCGGCTACTACTTCCGCGCGATCCGCGACAACGAAGAGGCGGCACGCGCGGCCGGCGTCAACACGTTCAGGTACAAGATGTTCGCAATTCAGATTTCCGCCGCGCTCACCGCGCTGGCCGGCGTGTTCTTCGCGTTCTATTACAACAACCTGTTCCCCGAGCAGATCTTCAACATGGGCCGCTCGATCGAGATCATCCTCGCGCCCATCATCGGCGGCGTCGGCACCTTGTTCGGGCCGATCCTCGGCGCGGCACTGCTGACCTTGATGTCCGAGGGGCTGACCGAGGTGCTGCAGAAGCTGGGCATCGAGGCGCCGGGGCTGAAGCAGATCCTGTACGGTGTGGCACTCGGCCTGTGCATCATGTTCATGCCGCACGGCATGTGGCCGCCGCTGGCGCGCCGGCTCGGCTTCACGCGCGAGGCCTCCGATGCCGACGAGGGATCGAAGTCGTGACCGCCTTGCCACTGCTCGATGTGGCCGGCGTGTCCAAGAGCTTTCGCGGCCTGCGCGCGGTGGCCGCTGCGTCACTGCAGGTGAGCCCCGGCGAGATGGTTGCGTTGATCGGCCCCAACGGCGCCGGCAAGACCACGCTGTTCAACCTGATCGCCGGTGCGCTGGCGCCCGACACGGGCATCATCACGTTCGAAGGCAAGCTCATCAACGGTCTGCGCGCTGACCAGATCTGCGCTGCCGGCATCGGCCGCACCTTCCAGATCGTCAAGCCGTTTGCCGACATGAGCGTGCTCGACAACGTGATGGTCGGTGGCTTTCGCGGCACCGCGAGTGCTGTTGTCGCACGGGAACGGGCGCGCGCGGCGCTGGCCGCGCTGCACATGGACGATCTGCGCCACAAACCGGCCTCCAGCCTGACCCTGCCTGACCGCAAGCGGCTCGAAGTGGCGCGCGCACTGGCCACGCAGCCGCGCCTGCTGCTGCTCGACGAGGTGATGGCCGGCCTGCGCCCGACCGAGACCGACGTGATGGTCAGCGCCTTCCGGCGCCTGAACGCCGAGCAGGGCGTGACGATCCTGCTGATCGAACACGTGATGCGCGCGGTGATGGCGCTGGCGCAACGCGTCTACGTGCTGCACCACGGCGAGATCATTGCGCACGGCACGCCACAGCAGGTGACGCAGGACCCGCGCGTGCTGCAGAGCTACTTGGGGGCCGAGGCGCTGTGAGCACGTCGAGCCCGCTGCTGAGCGTGCGCGACCTGGCCGTGTTCTACGGCGACGCGCAGGCGCTCGACGGTGTGTCGCTCGACGTGAACGAAGGCGAGATCGTCGCCATCATCGGCGCCAACGGCGCGGGCAAGACCTCGCTGATCCGCAGCATTGCTGGCGTCGTGCCGCCGCGCAGCGGCTCGGTGCGCTTCGACGGGCGCGAGATCGCCGGGCTGCCGAGTCACGTCGTCTGCGATCTCGGGCTGGGGCAGGTCGCCGAAGGGCGCCAGGTGTTCCCGAACATGAGCGTGCTGGAGAACCTGCAGATCGGCGCGATGCTGCCGCGCGCACGCGCGGGTGCCGCGAAAACGCTGGAGGCCGTGTTCACGATGTTCCCGCGCCTGAAGGAGCGTGTGGCGCAGGCTGCAGGCACCTTGTCGGGCGGCGAACAGCAGATGCTCGCGATCGGCCGCTGCCTGATGGGTGCGCCGCGGCTGATCATGTTCGACGAACCGTCGATGGGCCTGGCGCCGGCCATCGTGCTGGAGGTGTTGAAAGTGATCCGCCAGTTGCACGGCCAGGGCATGACGGTGATGCTGGTCGAGCAGAACGTCGCTGCGTCGCTGCGCCTGGCCGACCGTGCATACGTGCTGGAAA
>JANOQS010000657.1:0-9171 GCA_031414975.1 Methylibium sp.
GGTGCAGGTGCAGGTGCAGGTGCAGGTGCAGGTGCAGGTGCAGGTGCAGGTGCAGGTGCAGGTGCAGGTGCAGGTGCAGGTGCAGGTGCAGGTGCGGGTGCGGGTGCGGCAGCCACCTGGCACGTCTTGTCGATGCCGGGCGCCGGATCGCTGCCGAAGAACGCGTTGGTGCACTGGCCGCGCCAGCTGACCGACCGTTGCACCCAGCGGGTGTCGGCGCCATAGCGGACCGTCTTCGTGCCACTGAACGAGAACGACTGGTACTCGTTCGCGATCCTTGTCCAGGTCGTCGCAGCCACGGTGACTGCGGCGATCTGGCTCCTCGTGTCGGCCGACTCGGCCGTTGCCGCGCCTTCATCTGCCGCCGTCTCGTTTCCGGCGCCTCCGCAACCCACCATCGTGAGTACGGCCACCAGTTCGGCAACGGCCCATGCCGCGGGCTTGAGTGCAAGCTTCATTTACGGAGTTCCTTGTGTCAGTCCGCTGCAGAGCGGCGCCGGGGGCGCATCCTTGCGGACACAGCCGGCGCAATACGCCGGCCAACCGTCAACATCGCCACGCTGCTGGGCATAGCCGCAGCCGCGTGGCGCCGGTACTGGCGACCAACCAGAAGGTGAAGGTTCGTCGCCGGCTCAGTCTCTCGTCGAAAGACCTGTGCCAGGTATAGGCGCCCAGGTCAGTGAGACCGATACGAAATGTAGAAGTCGCAAGCACTCACCTGCGCGGGCGGATGGCGCGGATCGGCGTAGGACACCGCCGCACCGCCGGGCGTGCGCAGAGCGTTTCTGGCGCGTCAGGGGAAGCCGATGCGCACGATGCCGTTACGTGTCAACACATACAAGGCGCCGTCGAGGCCGGCCTGCAGCCCACCGGCGCGACGTTCGGCGCCGCAACGGTGGGCGCACCTGGCAGGTCTTCAACATCCCGCGCTCGGTCGTTGCCGAGGGCGGGCGGAAGGATCGCTGGCGGCACGGCCTCGGGTCGTGCAGCGCACGAACCGCGCACAAATCGCTTGTGCCGCGCGAACGGAATCAAGCGAACAGATCAGTCGTAGAGCACCGCGGCGATCTTGCCGTCGGCCAGGTTGGCCTTGTCGTACCAGTAAAAGCCGGTGTCGATGACCTTGGGCAGCTTCTCGCCCTTGAGCGCTTTCACCGCGGCCTCGACCGTCTTGTAGCCGATGCCCACCGGGTTCTGCGTGATCGCGCCGGCCATCTCGCCGCTGGCGATGGCGGCCTTCTGCTGCTTGCCCGAGTCGTAGCCGATGATGACGATCTTGCGCTTCATCTCCTTGGCGCCGTTCAGCACGCCGATGGCCGAACCTTCATTGGCACCGAACATGCCCTTCAGGTTGGGGTTGGCCTGCAGGATCGACTTGGTGATCTCGGTCGACTTGAGCTGGTCGCCACCGCCGTACTGCACGCTCACGACCTTGATCTTCGGGTAGGCAGACTTCATGCGGTTCAGGAAGCCATCACGCCGGTCAATGCCGGTGCGGCTGGTCTGGTCGTGCACGACCACGGCCACGTCACCCTCCTTGCCGATCAGCTCGGCCATCTTGTCGGCGGCCAATGCAGCGGCGGCCAGGTTGTCGGTGGTGGCGGTGGTGACGGGCACGTCGCTGTCCACACCCGAGTCAAACGCAACAACCGGGATCTTGGCGGCCTGCGCCTTCTTCAGCAGCGGAATCGCGGCCTTGCTGTCGAGCGCGGCAAAGCCGATCGCAGCGGGCTTCTTGGCCAACGCGGCCGAGAGCATGTCGATCTGCTTGTCGACCATCGCCTCGGTCTCGGGGCCTTCGAAGGTGACCTTGACCTTCAGGTCTTTGCCGGCCTGTTCTGCGCCCTGCTTCACGGCCTGCCAGAACTGGTGCTGGAAGCCCTTGGACACGAGCGGGATGTAGATCTCTTGCGCAACGCTGGTGCCGGCCAGTGCGAAGGCGGCCGTCAGGCCCAGGGCGATGTGAAGTGCGGTTCTTTTGAGCATGGAATGTCTCCTCGGGTGGATGGGTGAAATTGAAGGGGTCGGGGTCGGATCGGTCAATAGCTGGGTCTCCTGGTTCGCGTCCTACCGCTTGCGCCGGCGCAGGATGTCGGCGTAGACGGCGAGGATGATGATCACCCCCGTCACCACGGTCTGCCATTCCTGCGCCACCGACATGATGCGCAGCCCGTTCGTCAGCACGCTCATGATGAACGCGCCGATGATCGTGCCCAGGATCGTGCCGGTGCCGCCCGACAGCGACGTGCCGCCGATCACCACCGCCGCGATCGCATCGAGCTCGTAACCCTGGCCCAGCGCGGGCTGGGCCGAGTTCAAGCGCGAGGCGATGAGCAGACCGGCAATGCCGCAGATGGCGCCGTTGAGCGAGTAGACAACGATCTTCCAGAAGTCGACGTTGACACCCGACAGCCGCACCGCTTCTTCGTTGCTGCCCAGCGCAAAGGTGTAGCGGCCGAGCACGGTCTTGTTCAATATGAGGCTCGCCACCACGGCGACGATGAACAAGATGAGTACCGCGTTCGGGATCGGCAGCGCCGGGAAAAAATAGCCGATCAGCGACTCCTGCGAAATCATCGGGAACTCGGGCGTGTCGTTGAAGTAGATCGGCTTGGTGCCCGAGATCACGAGCGACAGGCCCTTGAGCAACATCATCATGCCCAAGGTGGCGATGAACGGCGGGATCTTCAGCTTGGCAATCAGCACGCCCGACGTGAAGCCGCACAGCGCGCCGAAAAAGATGGCGGCGAAGATGCCCACGTAGATCGGCAGCCCCCAGTAGGTGAGGAACACGCCGGCCATCACCGAGCAGAAGGTCATCAGCGTGCCGACCGACAGGTCGATGCCCGAGGTGATGATGACGAAGGTGCAGGCAATCGCCAGCACGCCGTTCACCGCGGTGGCCTGCAGGATGGCGACCATGTTGTCCATCTGCAGGAAGTTGGGCGACGCGGCGGTGAAGAAGGCCATCAGCACCAGCAGGCTGGCGAAGGCCAGGAACTTCTGACGCGCGGCGGGGTTGAACAGGCGTTGCTTGAGCGTGGCGAGCATGAGGATGATCCTTGTTGTTCTGGTTCGCCGCGTCAGGCGGTCGTCATCGATTCGCGCTGCGTCGCCAATTGCATGATGCTTTCCTGCGTCGCCTCGGCCGCAGTGAGTTCGCCGGTGATGCGCCCCTCGCACATCACCAGCACGCGGTGGCTCATGCGCAGCACCTCGGGCAGCTCCGACGAGATCATCACGATCGCCTTGCCCTGTTCGGCCAGGCTGTGCAACAGCTTGTAGATCTCGCTCTTGGCGCCGACGTCGATGCCGCGCGTGGGCTCGTCGAAGAACAGGATGTCGCAGTCGCGCAGCAACCACTTGGCGATCACGATCTTCTGCTGGTTGCCGCCCGACAGCAGCTGCACCTGCTGCTCGACCGAGGGCGTCTTGATGGCCAGGCGCTTGACGTAGTCGGTGGCGGTGGCGTGAATGCCGCGCTGGTCGAGCCACATGCGCGCCGCGGCAAAACGCGGCAAGGTGGCGAGCACCACGTTGGTTTCGACGTCGAGGCCGGTCGCCAGGCCGAACTGCTTGCGGTCTTCCGACAGGTAGCCGATGCCGTGCGCCACCGCGTCTTGCGGCGAGCGGAGGGTGGCCGCCTTGCCGTGTACGCGGATCTCGCCGGCGTCGATCGGGTCGGCACCGAAGATCGCGCGCGCCACCTCGGTGCGGCCGGCGCCCATCAGCCCGGCCAGGCCCAGAATTTCGCCGCGCCGCAGTTGAAAGCTCACGTCGCGGATGGCGCTGCCGCGTGTGAGGCCGCGCACTTCCAGCACCACCTCGTTGCGCGAGGTGTCGGGGAACTGCTGCTGCGCGTTGCTGAGCTGGCGGCCCACCATCATCGTGATGATGCTGTCCACCTGCGTGGTCGCGGTCGGCACGGTGGCAATGGTCTGGCCGTCGCGCATGACTGTGACGCGGTCGGAGATCTGCTTCAACTCGTCCATCTTGTGCGAGATGTAGACGATGCCGACACCCTGCTCCTTGAGCTGCCGGATGATGCGGAACAGCTCGGCGATCTCGGCGTTGTTGAGCGCGGCGGTGGGCTCGTCCATGATCAGCACGCGCGAGTCGAACGACAGCGCCTTGGCGATCTCGACCATCTGCTGGCGCGCCACCGTGAGCTCGCCGACCGGCGTCTGCGGGTCCAGCGCCAGGTGCATGCGCTTGAAGATGGCGGCGGCCTTGGCGTTCTGCGCCGCTTCGTCGAGGAACAGCCCGAAGCGCCCGCGCGACTCGCGCCCGATGAAGATGTTCTGCGCCGCGCTCAGGTGGTTCATCAGGTTCAGTTCCTGATGGATGATGCCGATGCCCAAGGCCTGCGCCGCACGCGGGCTGGCGATCTCGACCGCCTGGCCGTCAACGAGCACCTCGCCGGCATCGCGCTGGTACACACCGGCCAGCACCTTCATCAAGGTGGACTTGCCGGCGCCGTTTTCGCCCATCAGCGCATGCACCTCACCGGGCAGCAACTCGAAGTGCACCGAGGCCAGCGCCTGCACGCCGAAGAACGCCTTGCTGAGGCCGCGAATCTCGACGATCGGCGTCATGGTCGAGCCGTGCGGCGCGGGCTGAGTCGGGCGAATTCCATGGTCGGCGCATCATGCCAACGCCGTTGCGGCTTTCTGTGCCGGTGGCAGGCAAATCCTGCTGGGATTTACCCTCGTTGCGGGTTGAGTAACAGCTTCGCCCCGTTTCACCCCGTTCCTTGCGCTGCCCCGTAGAAGGTGTGTTGCCACCCACCTTTGCGAGGATTTCATGAAGCTCTGTTCCACCCGCCGTTCCACCCCCACCCTGTACCGCACCGGCGCCTTCTGGCCTTCGTTGTTGCTGGCGGCCGGTGTGTTGCTGCTGGCCGGCCCGGTCCGCGCCGTCGGCTCCACGGTCGATGTGGAGGTGGTCGAACGCGACACCGGTGCGACCCTGCCGATCTACCCGCACCAGGGCGCGCAGTACGTGGCGGGGCGGCCGGGCGCGCGTTACGCCATCCGCGTGAGCAACCGCAGCGGCGCGCGCGTGCTGGCGGTGATGTCGGTTGACGGCGTGAACATCGTCAGCGGCCAGACCGCCGCGTGGAACCAGGGCGGCTATGTGCTGGGGCCGTGGCAGACGCACGAGATCACCGGCTGGCGCAAGAGCCCGCAGGAAGTGGCGGCGTTCGAGTTCACCGCGCTGCCCGATTCGTATGCGGCCCGCACCGGCCGGCCCGACGACGTGGGCGTGATCGGCGTGGCGGTGTTCACCGAGCGGCACGTGTACGTGCGGCCGGCGCCGGAGCGCAATTGGGATGAGCAGCGTGGCCGCCTCAATGGGGGCGCCAGTTCGAACTCGGCGCGTGCCGAGAAGGCCGCGCCAGCCGGGCCAGCCGCGGCTGCAGCACCCCCTTCGCCGAGCCAGGACGCAGCCGGCACATCGGCCCGAAGCTCAGCGCAGGAAGCCGAGTCCAAGCTCGGCACCGGTCACGGCGCGCGTGAGGCGTCGTACAGCAGCACCACGAGCTTCGTGCGCAGCAGCAGCCGGCCGGTCGAGCTGGTCAGCATCCGCTACGACCGCTACGAGAACCTGGCCCGTGCCGGCATCATCGGCGCAGAGAGGCCGGCCTCGCCGCGGCCGTTCCCGCGCTCGGGCGCACGGGGCTTCGTGCCGGACCCGCCGGCCTGGTGAGAACAGGGTTCAGCCTTCGCTCGGTCTTCATCAAGATGGCGCCGCCCAAAAACAGGTTATACTCGTGGGCTTCTAGCAGGCCAGAACCGACCGCACCATTGGGCGGAACATCGGGAACCCGTCACCCAGCGCCGTAGAGACCGTCGCAGCTCCCACAGTTCACTCCGGGAGCGCGTCCGGAAGACCGAAGCCCGCTCCCAGTCCATGACCTGGTTGCGGGCTTTTCTTGTTATACCGGCCCACGGGCCCCACATGCGACTGACACGGGCGTCGCCTCACCCCTTCAGGAACCGCATGACACGCAAGAGCACCCCCCAGAGCAGCGCCAAGAACGCGCAACCCTCCGCCGCAGCGCTGGCCGCTGCCGCTGTGCAGGCCGCCGAGCACTCCACCGAAACAGCGGCCAAGGCCAAGCCGCTGCGCGTGAAAGTGCCCAAGTCCAAGGAACGTGCGCTGATCCGCGAGTTCGGGCTGGACATGGCCACGCTCACCGAAGAAGAACTGGCCAAGCGCCGCAGCGAACTGACCACGCTCGTGAAGATGGGCAAGACCCGCGGCTACCTGACCCAGCAGGAGATCAACGACCACCTGCCCGAGAAGCTGGTCGACGCCGAGGTGATCGAGGCCATCGTCAAGATGCTCGGCGACATGGCCATCGCCGTGTACGAGCAGGCGCCCGACGCCGCCACCTTGCTGGTGGCCGGCGGCGCGGGCAGTGCCTCGTCCGACGAAGACGCCGAAGAGGCGGCCGAAGCAGCCCTCTCCACGGTGGACTCGGAATTCGGCCGCACCACCGACCCGGTGCGCATGTACATGCGCGAGATGGGCACCTTCGAGCTGCTCACGCGCGAGGGCGAGATCGAGATCGCCAAACGCATCGAAGCCGGCCGCCAGACCATGATGCAGGCCATCTCGGCCCTGCCGCTGGTGATGGCCGAGGTGCTGGTCTGCGGCGACAGAATAGCCAGCGGCGAGCTCGGCATTGCCGAAGTGGTTGACGGCTTCGTGGTGGCCGGCGAGGCCGACGACTACGTGGCCGAAGAAGACGTTGACTCCTTCGATGACGATGGCGCCGACGATGACGACGGTGCCGGCGGCAGCCGCGCGATGACCCGCCGCCTCGAAGAACTGAAGACGGCAGCGCTCGAGCGCTTTGCGTCGATGCGCGTTGGCTTCGACAAGCTGCGCAAGGCCTTCGAGAAAAGCGGCTACGGCTCGCCCACCTACCGTAAGGCGCAGCGCGAGCTGAGCGATCAGTTGATGACGGTGCGCTTCACCGTGAAGACGATCGAGCGCCTGAGCGAGTTGCTGCGCTCGCAGGTCGATGAGATTCGCCGCCACGAGCGCCAGATCCGCAAGATCGTGGTCGATCAGTGCGGCATGCCGCAGGCGCAGTTTGCCGAGCGCTTTCCGCCGCACCTGCTCGACCCGGCCTGGGTCGTGGCCGAGGGCCGCGCCAACAAGCCGTACAGCGCCGCGCTGGGCCGCCATGCACCGGCCGTGCAGGAGATCCAGGCCCGGCTGGTCGAGCTGGCGGCGCGCGCGGTGATCCCGGTCGACGAGCTGAAGGCGATCCACCGCCAGATGAACGCGGGCGAGCACACCTCGCGCGAGGCCAAGCGCGAGATGATCGAGGCCAACCTGCGCCTCGTGATCTCGATCGCCAAGAAGTACACCAACCGCGGCATGCTGTTCCTCGACCTGATCCAGGAAGGCAATGTCGGCCTGATGAAGGCGGTGGAAAAGTTCGAATACCGGCGTGGTTTCAAGTTCTCGACCTACGCCACCTGGTGGATCCGCCAGGCCATCACGCGCGCCATCGCCGACCAGGCGCGCACGATCCGCGTGCCGGTGCACATGATCGAGTCGATCAACAAGATGAACCGCGTCAGCCGGGCGCACTTGCAGGAGTTCGGTTTCGAGCCCGACGCGGCGACCATTGCCGAGAAGCTCGACCTGACCGAAGCCAAGGTGCGCCAGATCATGAAGATCGCCAAGGAGCCGGTCTCGATGGAGCTGCCGGTGGGCGACGAGGGCGACGCGACCTTGGGCGACTTCATCGAAGACACGCACAACGTGGCGCCGATGGATGCAGCGATGCAGTCGGGCCTGCGCACGGCCGTGAGCGAACTGCTGGACGACCTCACCGCGCGCGAAGCCAAGGTGCTGCGCATGCGCTTCGGCATCGACATGAGCAGCGACCACACCCTCGATGAAGTGGGCAAGCAGTTCGACGTGACGCGCGAACGTATTCGCCAGATCGAGACCAAGGCCATGCGCAAGCTCAAGCACCCGAGCCGCTCGGACAAGCTGCGCAGCTTTGCCGAGGCGCTCTAAGCTATCCCGGCCCGCTAAACGAGCACCCGCTCGATGCCCCCATCGTTGGCGCGCGCCACGTAGTCGGGCATCCAGTCGGGGCCGAGGATGCGGTTGGCCATCTCGACCACGATGTAGTCGGCCTCCAGCAGGCCGTTGTTCAGGTCGCCGGTGTAGCGGCTCAGGCCCTGCAGGCAGCTCGGGCAGCTCGTCAGAATCTTGACGTTGCCCTTTTCCGGCACCGCGCCGGTGGCCCTCAGCGTGGCTTCGTCCTTGCGCAGTTCTTCTTCCTTGCGGAAGCGCACCTGCGTCGAGATGTCGGGCCGCGTGATGCCCAGGGTGCCGCTCTCACCGCAGCAACGCTTGCTGTCGATCACGTTCGGGCCGACCAGCGCCTTCACCGTCTTCAGCGGCTCCTGCAGCTTCATCGGGCTGTGGCAGGGGTCGTGGTACAGGTAGCCGCCGCCTGTGGCCGATCCATCGGCCGCACCCAGGGTGATGCCTTTTTCGAGCAGGTACTCGTGGATGTCGATGATGCGGCAGCCAGGGAAGATGTCCTCGAACTTGTAGCCTTGCAGCTGGTCGTAACACGTGCCGCAACTCACCACCACGGTCTTGATGTCCAGGTAGTTCAGCGTATTGGCCACGCGGTGGAACAGCACCCGGTTGTCGGTGATGATCTTGTCGGCCTTGAAGAAGTCGCCCGCGCCGCGCTGCGGGTAGCCGCAGCACAGGTAGCCGGGCGGCAGCACCGTCTGCACACCCGCGTGCCACAACATCGCCTGCGTCGCCAGGCCGACCTGGCTGAACAGCCGCTCCGAACCGCAGCCGGGAAAGTAGAACACCGCCTCGGTATCGGCGGTCGTCGTCTTCGGGTCGCGGATGATCGGGACGTAGTCCTTGTCCTCGATGTCCAACAGCGCCCGCGCGGTGCGCTTGGGCAGCCCGCCGGGCATCTTCTTGTTGATGAAGTGGATCACCTGTTCCTTCAGCGGCGCGGTGCCCACGCTCGGCCGCGGCGCGGCAGTCTGCTTGTTGGCCAGGCCGCGCAGCAGGTCGTTGGCGAAACGTTGCACCTTGAAACCCACGTCGACCATGCCACGGCGCAGCAGCCGGATCGTCTCCGGGTTGGTTGCGTTCAGGAAC
>JANOQS010000658.1:0-15344 GCA_031414975.1 Methylibium sp.
ATCCGCCTGAACGGCGCCGAGCTGGTGGGCCTGCCCGACGAAGACATGTGCACGCTGCGCGGCAACCGCATCGGCATGGTTTTCCAGGAGCCTATGACGGCCTTGAACCCGCTGCACACCGTGGGCGACCAGGTGGCCGAACCGCTGCGGCTGCACAAGGGCGCGAGCCGCGCGCAGGCACGCGCCGAGGCGCTGCACCTGCTCGAACGTGTGCACTTGCCGCAGGCCGCCCAGCGGCTCGACGCCTACCCGCACCAGTTGTCCGGCGGCCAGCGCCAGCGCGTGACGATTGCGATGGCGCTGGCCTGCGGGCCCGACCTGCTGATCGCCGACGAACCGACCACCGCGCTGGACGTGACGATCCAGCGCGAAATCCTGGAGCTGATCGCCGAGCTGGTGCAGGGCAGCGGCATGGCGCTGCTGCTGATCAGCCACGACCTGGGTGTGATGGCACGCAGCGTGGCCCGCATGATGGTGATGTACGGCGGCACGGTGGTCGAAAGCGGGCCCACCGCCGAGGTGTTTGCGCAGCTCGCGCACCCTTACACGCGCGGCCTGTTCGGTGCGCGCCCGCGCCTGGGCGCCCCCAGGATCAACGGCCAGCGCCAGCGCCTGGCCACCATCGCCGGCCGCGTGCCCGAGCTGGCCGACATGCCGCCCGGCTGCCCGTTTGCAGACCGCTGCGAGCGCGTGACGCCGGAGTGCCGGCAAGCGCCGCCCGCGCCGGTGGCCGTGGGGCCGGAGCATGCGGTGCGCTGCATTCACGCACTGGTGGCCACGACAACGGCCTGACGCGCAGGCCTGAAGCAGGGCAGGATCCGCAGGTGTCGCAAGCACGCTGCAGTTTTGTGACATATCGGGCCAGATGAGAGGCCGTTTTCGACAGTTGGAACGTGGATACGGGTTTTCCCGTATTCTTCGCGCCCTACCGAGACCCAGGCACCATGACCAGATTCATTCGATGGCTCCTCTCCGCCTGGCGCAGCTTGTGGCTTGGCGCGTTCAAGCTGCTCGTCTTGCCATGGCGCTGGCTGGCACGGCTGCTGGGGCCGAGCGTCCAGGCCAAAGCCGAAGCTTCATCTCCCCGGTCGGTTGCGGCGCAAGCCGATGCGGAAGCCCCGGCCCGCGAGGAACCGGGCGCCGGTCTCACGGAACGCAGCACCGAAAACACCGCCGAAAATTTCAACGACGACGTCAAAGACAACATCAACGACAACATCACGGAAAACACCACCGAAGCGGCCACCGAAGATCCGGCCGCCGATCAGCCCGGCCCGCGCAAGAGCGCGCCCCGGCGCGGCAAGTTCAGCGACGGCGTGTTCCGCAACGATGCCGGCCAGCGCGACTACAAACTCTACGTTCCGGCCGGCAAGCCCGAGGGCCTGCTGCCGCTGGTGGTGATGCTGCACGGCTGCAAACAGGACCCCGACGACTTTGCCGCCGGCACGCAGATGAACCGGCTCGCCGACCGCACGCCGATGCTGGTGCTGTACCCGGCGCAAACCCGCTCGGCCAACGCGTATGGGTGCTGGAACTGGTTCAACCGGCACGACCAGCAGCGCGACACTGGCGAGCCGTCGATGATCGGCGGAATGATCCAGGAGGTGCTGGCCAAACACCCGGTGGACCCGAAGCGGGTCTACGTCGCCGGGCTGTCGGCCGGGGGCGCGATGGCCACGATCCTGGCCCACACCTACCCCGAGTTGCTGGCCGCTGCCGGCGTGCATTCGGGCCTGCCGTACGCGGCGGCACAAGACATGATCACCGCGCTGGGCGTGATGAAGCGGGGGCCGCCCAAGCGCGCGGCCGCCACCAAGAGCAAACCGCCGGTCAAACCTTCGGCCAAGGAGGCGGCCGTGAAAGCCGCTGTGCCGCTGATCGTGTTCCACGGCGACCACGACAAGACCGTGCACCCGCTCAACGGTGAACGGGTGGTCGAAGAAGCGCTGGAGGCGGCGCGCGCCGCCAAGCCGCACGACCACGGCCACCCGGTCGTCAAGGCCGGCCGCGTGGCGGGCGGGCACGCCTACACGCGCACGCTGCACGCCGACCGGGAGGGCCGCGTGCAGGTGGAGCACTGGGTGGTGCAAGGCTCCGGCCACGCCTGGTCCGGCGGCGACAAGGACGGTTCGTTCACCGACCCGCTGGGGCCGGACGCTTCGGCCGAGATGCTGCGGTTTTTTCTGGAACGAACCCGCGCCTGAGGCGACGCGCCGGCTGGCGCAAGGCGGCGCGGGCCCGACGGGGATTCAGCGCTTGAACATCTCGCTGATCTCGCGAAAGCTTGCCGCCTCGCTGGTGAACGTGAAGCTGCCGTGCTCGCGCATCTCGCGCGCCGCGCGCAGCAGGCCGCCGATCGCGGCACGTGCCAGCGCACCGCCCACGCTCACGCGCTTGACGCCCAGGTGCGACAGTGAGGCCAGCGTGTGCGGCACACCGGCCATGCCCATCAGCACGTTGACCGGCCGGTCCACCGAGCTCACCACTGCGGCAATGTCCTGCTCGCTCACGAGGCCCGGTGCGTACAGCACGTCGGCGCCGGCGTCCTGGTAGGCCTGCAGGCGCTTGATCGTGTCTTTCAGGTCGTTGCGACCGATCAGATGGTTTTCGGCGCGCGCCGTCAGCACGAACGGCTGGGGCAGCGCACGTGCCGCCTCGACGGCCGCACGCACCCGCTCCACCGCGTGGCCGAACTCGTAGATGGGGGCGTCGGCGCGGCCGGTCGAGTCTTCGATCGAGCCGCCGGCCAGGCCGGTGGCACCGGCCAGGCGGATCGTCGTGGCCACGCCCGCGGGGTCGTCGGCAAAGCCGTTCTCCAGGTCGGCGCTGACCGGCAGCTCGGTGGCGGCGACGAGCTCGGCCACGTGCGCGAGCATGCGGTCGCGGCCGATCGTGTTGTCGGTCTGGCCGACCGAGAACGCGAAGCCCGCGCTGGTGGTGGCCAGCGCCTCGAAGCCGAGGTAGGCCAGGATGCGCGCGCTGCCCACGTCCCAGGGGTTGGGGATGATGAAGGCGCCCTGGCGCTGGTGCAGCGCGCGGAAGGCCTTGGCCTTGTCAGCCGCGTTCAGGGTGGGGCTCTTGGTTGAAGGTGCCATCGACGTTCTCCAGGAAGCTTCGTTCTTCGCGCAGTATCAGCCGTTTTGTCTGCGCCAGCGCAAAGTTGGCACGCGCCTCGGGGTCGGCCTTCAGGCGTGTGCGGTAGGCCTCGTAAGTGGCCAGGCTGGGAAAGGCGACCAGTCCCCAGGCCACGTCGTTGCTGCCTTCGTGCGGCAGGAAGTAGCCCACCAGGTGGCCGCCGCAGCGCGGGATGATGCGGCCCCAGGCTTCGGCGTAGGCCTTGAAGGTTTCGCGCTGGAACGGGTCGATCTGGTAGCGGATGAAGCAGGTGAGGGTCATGTGTGCGGGCTCGTCGAGGGAGGTCACCAGTGTCGAACTTGCCCGGAGACCATGCTTCGTCTAGCATCGAATCATGAATGTCGACACTGAAGACGCAGGGGTATCGGCCGTGGCCGGCGCGATTGCCGAGCCGGCGCGCACCCGCATGCTGTATTGCCTGATGGACGGCCACGCGCGCACCAGCACCGAACTGGCCGTGGTGGCCGGCGTGAGCCCGTCCACCGCCAGCGTGCACCTGGCGCGCCTGGCCGAACAGGGCCTGGTGCAAGTGCTGGCCCAGGGCAAGCACCGCTACCACAGCCTGCAAGGCCCGGCCGTGGCCGCCGCGCTCGAAGCGCTCAGCGTGCTGGCGGGCGGTCCGCGCGCACGCTTCGTGCCGAACACGCCCACCCGGCTGCGCACCGCGCGCACCTGCTACGACCACATGGCCGGCGCGGTGGCCGTGGCGCTGCACGACCGGTGCCACGAGCTCGGCTGGCTCGTGCCCGGCAGCGCCGCGGGCGACGGCAGCTACGAACTCGGTGCTGCCGGCAGCGCGGCGTTTCAGGCGCTGGGCATCGACGTGCCCGCCACCCGCAGGCTGCGCCGCCGCTTTGCCTGCGCCTGTGTGGACTGGAGCGAGCGCCGCCCGCACCTGGGCGGCGCACTGGGGGCGGCGCTTCTCGCCGTCGCGCTGAAGCGCCGCTGGGTCGTGCAAGACGCCGACAGCCGCGCGCTGCGGGTCACGCCGCTGGGCGCGCGCGAGATGCGCGCGCGCTTCCCCTCACCCACCCCTCTCTCCAAAAGGGGCGAGGGCAGAAACTACTTCGCCCCGTAGCCCATCGTCTGCGGCAACCACAGCACGATCTGCGGGAACACCGTCATCGCCAGCAGCAACAGCAGCAGCATCACGATGAACATCCAGCCCTCGCGCAGCATCTCGCCGATCGGGATGCCGGTGAGCGCCTTGGTCACGAACAGCAGCATGCCGAAGGGCGGGTGGATCAGCCCGATCATCATGTTCAGCACCACCAGCACGCCAAAGTGCACCAGGTCCACGCCCAGCAGCTTGGCAGCAGGAAGCAGCATCGGCACGAACACCAGCAGCAGCACCGACACATCGAGAAAGCAGCCCAGCACCAGGAACATCGCGTTGACCAGCAGCAGGAACTGCAACTGGTTCAGCTGCATGCTGTCGACCCACGCCGCCATGGCCTGCGGCACGCCTTCGGAGGTGAAGGCGTAGTTCAGCATGAACGATCCGGCCAGGATGATCGTGATCACCGCACTCGCGCGCATCGACTCCAGCACCACGCCCCACAGCGCGCGCCAGCTCAGCGCGCGGTAGACCACGCCGGCCAGGATCAACGCGTGCAGCGCCGCCACCGCAGCGGCCTCGGTGGGCGTGAAGGCGCCCGAGTAGATGCCGCCCAGCAGCACGATTGGCATCGACAGCGGGAGCGCGCCACGGAACAGGATGCTGGGCCATTCCTTCAGCGGCACCGGCGCCTCGCGCGGCATGTTGCGGCGCCTTGCGATGAACCCGACCACCACCATCATCAAGCCGGCCATCAGGAAGCCCGGCACCACGCCGCCCAGGAACAGCGCGCCGACCGACGCGCCCGACACCAGCGCGTAGATCACCATCGGGATTGACGGCGGGATGATCGGCCCCAGGGTGGCGCTGGCCACCACCACCGCACCGGCAAAACCGCGCGGGTACTCGGGCTTCTTCAGCATCTCGCGAATCGTCACCAGCCCGGGGCCGGCGGCGTCGGCAATGGCGCTGCCGCTCATGCCCGAGAAGATCACGCTGACCAGGATGTCCACCTGCGCCAGCCCGCCACGCATGCGGCCGACCAGGATGCGGCAGAAGTCGAAGATGCGCTCGCTGACCGTACCGGCGTTCATGATGTTGGCGGCGAACACGAACAGCGGCACCGCCAGCAGCACGTAGCTGTTGTACAGGCCGTTGCTCACCTGTTCGGCCACCAGCCCGATGTCCTGCTTCTTCACCAGCAGGTAGGCCACGCCCGAGACCAGCATCGAAAAGCCGATCGGCATGCGCAGCAGCATGCCGAACACGACCACGGCGATCATCGCTGCGAGTGCCAAGGTCATTGGGGAAGCCCCGCTTCTTCGAGCCCCTGCCCCTGCAGCGCACTCCAGATGCCCCAGGCAGAACGCGCCACCAGCGCCACCAGCAGCAGCACGAAGGGCAGGAACACCCAGCTGAACGGAATGTCCAGCACGGGCGTGCCCTCACGCGCCATGAAGCGCACGTAGTCCCAGTTCGCAGGAATGGCCACCAGCGCCAGCCCGCCGATCATTGCGTTGCCGAGCACGCGCATCACCTGCCGCGTGCGGCGACCGGCGCTGTTCCAGACCAGATCGAACACCACCTGCTCGCGCTCGGGCACGACGAAGGCCGAGGCCCACAGGATCACCCAGACGTACAGCACCACCGCCAGTTCGTCGGTCCATGGCAAGGGCTTGTTGAAGCCGAAGCGCGCGGCGATCTGGACGATGAAGACGACGAACAGGGTCGCGAACAGCCCGCCGCCGATCAGGTTGGCGGCCTTCCTGAGCAGCGAGGACATTTACTTGGTGTCGTTGATGCGCTCGAGCAGGCCCTTGGGCCAGCTCTTGGCCATGTCGGACGCGCCGTACGCCGCCTGCACGCTCTTGCGGAAGGCGTCCACATCGGGCGTCACGACCTGCAGGCCCTGCTGCTTGAAGAAGTCGACGATCTCGCCTTCTTCCTTGATGCGGTTCTGGTTGTTGTACTTCGCCGCGTCTTGCGCGGCGGCGCGCAGCTTCTGCTGCTGGGCCGGCGTCATCGCGTTGAAGGCCTTGCTGGCCACGGTGATGAAGATGCCGTCGACCAGGTGGCTGGTCATCACCAACTGCTTGGTGACCTCGTAGAACTTGGCGGCGCGCACGGTGGGCAGCGGGTTGTCCTGCCCGTCGATGGTGCCGGTCTTCAGGCCCAGGTAGACCTCGCCGAAGGCCAGCGGCGTGGCGGTGGCGCCGAGCGCTTCACCGAGGAACAGCCATTCCTTGCTGCCGGGCATGCGCAGCTTGATGCCCTTCAGGTCGGCGGGCGTCTTGACGTTGCGCGCCTCGCGCAGGTTGACCTGGCGCGTGCCGAGGTAGATGGTGGCCAGCGGCGTAACTTCCATCTTGTCGTTGACCAGTTTGAACATCTCGGCGCCGATCGGGCCGCTGAAGACCTTCTGCTGGTGGTCGGGGTCGCGCACGATGTAGCCGGCAGTGAAGATCGACATTTCGGGCACCAGCTTGGCGATGTCGAAGGCCGAGATCGACGACATCTCCAGGTTGCCGCGCGCCATGGCGGCCGGTTCGGTGCCTTGTTTGAACAGCGAGGCGTTCAGGTTGATCTGCACGTCGAACTCGCCCGGCGCGCTCTTGTCGAGCGACTCCTTCATCACGGTCCACATCTTGGCGTGCCAGTCGTCGGGCACGGCCGGGGTGGAGATGCGCAGCATCACCTTGTTGGCCTGCGCATGCGCGGGCAGCACGGCGGCAGCGAGTGCGAGGGTCAGCGCGGCGGCGGTGGCGGCCAGCAGGGGGCGGCGGCGCAAGGTGGTCTTCATCGTCGTGGTCTTCATCGTTGTCTCCTTCAGTTGTTCGGGGTTGTCGGGGCCGGTCGCACGATCGGCGGGTTCAGTCGCGCAGGGTGTCGATGCCGAACGCGCGAACCTGCCGCTCCAGCGCGGCCAGGCCCTCGTCGGTCAGCGCCACCAGCGGCGGGCGCACGCGCAGCCACGCTTTCTCGCCGGTGAGGATGGTCATGATTCCCTTCAGCGCCGGCATCAGGGCATACCCCCCCAGGATGGCCAGCAGTTGCTGCACGCGGGCCAGGTCTTGCGCAGAGCCGGGGGCATCGGGCGTCGACACCATCCGGTGCACGTGCCGGGGCATGAAGTTGGCGAGGCCACTGACGGCGCCGGTGCTGCCGCGCCGGCCCATCTCGGGCAGGTCGGGCTCGTTGCCCACGTGCACGGTGAGGCTGGCCATGAACTCGTCCGCCAACGCGATCGAATGCGCGCGGTCGCACTGGCTGTCCTTGATGCCGATGATCGTGTCCGGGTACAAGCGCTTCAGTTCGCGGATCACCGCGTGCGACAGACCGACCCCGGTCACCTGCGGGATGTGGTACAGCATGATGCGCAGCCGCGGGTCGGCCGCGCCGTCGATGACCCAGCGGTAGGCGTCGACGATGCCCTGGTCGGGCACGCCCTTCAGGAAGAACGGCGGCAACATCAGACAACCCCAGGCGCCGACCGACAGCGCGTGGCGCGTCAGCGCCAAGGTTTCGGGCAGCGCGGCACAACTGGTGGACACCAGGATGCGCGAGCCGGGCACGCCCCCTTCGACCAGCGCGTCGATCGCGGCGCGGCGCTCGTTCAGGCTGAACGACGGCCCTTCGCCGGTGGTGCCGAAGGGCGTGACGCCGCCGCAGCCGCCTTCGACGAGCGCGCGAGCGTGCGCGGCAAAACGCTTCAGGTCGATGTTCAGCGCCGCGTCCAGCGGCGTCAGCAGGGCCGGCCAGATGCCGGGCAGCGAGTGGGGGGTGGACATTCAGTTCTCCAAGGCGCGGGGTGAATCGGTGGAATCCGGAAGCGGCGGCCGCGGCAGACCGAGCACGCGGCGGTGCGCGCTTTCGATGTGGTGCGTCAGGCGGCGCGCCACCTCGTGCGGATCGCGCCGTTCGAGCGCCGCGATGAACCACAGGTGCTCGTCCATCGCCGGCAGCAAGGCCTCGGGCGAGAGCATCGAGTTCTCGAGCTTGATCAGGCGCACACGCAGGCTGTTGATGCGGTAGGCCTCGGAGATCAGTTCGTTGCCGAGCGCGTCGATCATCAGGTCGTGCAGGCCCCAGTCGACCGTGGTCGCATCACCCAGCAGGGCGTCGTCGATGCGGCCGCTGCGGGCACGCTGCACGATGCGCTCGTGCGCGAGCCGGATGGCGGCCAGATCGGTGTGTGACACGCTGGCGCAAAAGCGCGTTGCGGCCTCGCGCTCCAGCAGCAGGCGCAACTGGAAGGCGTTGTTGATGAGCTTCAGGTCCACATGCGCGATCTGCAGGCCGCGCTGCGGCACGGTGCGCAACAGGCCCTCGGCCTCCAGCCGCGGGATCAGTTCGCGCACCGCGCCGAGCGGCATGCCCAGCAACTGCATCAGCTCGCGCTGCGAGATGAACTGCCCGGGGCGGATGTGCGCCTCCAGGATCTGTTGCTGGAAGCTCTGGTAGGCCTGGGCGCGCAGGCTGATGGCCGCAGAAGTTGACATTGCACTGACATGTTAGTGGGTTGTTGCTGACCTTTCACCCGCGATTACCCTGAGATCGATCCCCGTCAGCGTGGCGGCGGCGGCACACCGAGCCCCGGCGCCGGCTGCCCCTAGACTGGAGGGCATGAACATCCGAACCGCCTTTGCCTGCACGCTGGTGCTCGTGTTGGCCCAGGCCTGCAGCACCCGGCAGGCCTACGACGGCTTGCAAGCCGGTGCGCGCAACGCCTGCCAGCGCTACCCGGAACCGGACCGCTCGCGCTGCCTGAGTGCCAACCAGACCGACTACGAAAAGTACCGCCGGGAACGCGACGACATGCTGATCAAATGAGCGCCGCCAGGCCGCTCCCAGCCGACCCGCCCCTGCTGGCGCTGCGCGACGTGACGCGCCGCTACACGCTGCCGCGCGAAAGCCTGTTGCGCGCTGCGCCGGTGGTGCAGGCGGTGGCGGGCGTGAGCCTGCAGGTGCTGCGCGGGCGCAGTGTGGGCATCGTCGGCGAATCGGGCTCGGGCAAGTCGACCCTGGCGCGGCTGGTGATGGCACTGGAGCGGCCGAGTTCGGGGGAAGTGCTGTTCATGGGGCGCGACCTGAATCGGTTGAGCGCGAGCGAACTGCGCGCCGCGCGGCGCGAATTCCAGATGGTGTTCCAGGACCCGTACGGTTCGCTCGACCCGCGCCAGCGCGTCGGCCGCATCGTGGCTGAGCCGCTGGCGGCGGCGGGTGCGCACACTGCGCCTGAAACGCAGCGGCGCGTGGCCGAGTCGCTCGACGCCGTGGGCCTGCGCGCCACCGACGCCGCGAAGTACCCGCATGAATTTTCGGGCGGGCAGCGTCAGCGCATCGCGATTGCGCGCGCGCTGATCACCCGGCCCCAGCTGATCGTGGCCGACGAGCCGGTCAGCGCGCTCGACGTCTCCGTCCAGGCCCAGGTGTTGAACCTGCTGCAAGACCTGCACCAGCAGTTCGGCGTGACCTACCTGCTGATCAGCCATGACCTGGCGGTGGTGGACCATGTGTGCGACGAGGTGGCCGTGCTGTACGCCGGCCGCATCGTCGAGCAGGGCCCACCGCAAGTGCTGTTTCATGCCCCGGCGCACCCCTACACGCGCGCGCTGGTCGAAGCGATTCCGCGCACCGACCTTGCACCTGCTGACCCCGCACCCGCCAGCGCGGTGGCCGCAGGCGCCAGGCCCACCAGTTCCATTAGAGTCGTGCCTGCCGGCGCCGTGCCCACCGGCTGTTCGTTCGCCTCACGTTGCATGCACGGTCAGGCACGCTGCGTCGGCGAAGCACCCGAACTGCGCGTTGTGGCGGAAGGCCACCTGGCGGCCTGCCACTTTGCCGAAGCGCTGATGAATCCCGCGATGAATCCCGAGATGACCCCCGAGAAGAACCCCGAGAACCCTGAAGGAGCCTCACGATGAAGACCACCCCGACCCGACTGATGGCCGCGCTGATGCTGGCGGCGCTGGCCTCCGTGGCCAGCGCACAAGGCAAGGACAGCGCCGTTCTGGCCATGGTGCTGGAGCCCACGCCGGGCCTGGACCCGACGATGGCGCCGGCCGCCGCGATCGGCGAGGTGGTGCACTACAACGTGCTGGAGGGGCTGACCAAGATCAATGTCAACGGCGCGGTCACGCCGCTGCTGGCCGAGAGCTGGACGATGGACCCGGACGGCAAGAGCTACACCTTCAAGCTGAAGAAAGGCGTGAAGTTCTCCGACGGCGAGGCTTTCGACTCGGCGGACGTGAAGTTCAGCTTCGAGCGCGCCAAGGCCGAAGGCTCCACCAACAAGGCCAAGGGCGGCGTATTCAACAACATCAGCCGCATCGAAACGCCGGATGCGAACACCGTGATCCTGGTGCTCGACAAGGCCGACGGCAACTTCCTGTTCCGCCTGGGCGAGAACACCGCGGTGATCCTCGACCCGAAGACCGCCGCCAGCACTGCCACCCAGCCGGTCGGCACCGGCCCCTACACCCTGGCCGAGTGGAAAAAGGGCAACTCGATCACGCTGGCCAAGTGGGACGGCTACCGCGACGCCAAGAACGTGAAGCTCAAGAAGGTGACCTTCCGCTTCATCAACGACCCGGCCGCGCGCGTGGCCGCGCTGCTGGCCGGCGACATCGACGCCGTGCCGCGCCTGGACGCGCCGCAGTCGCTCAAGCAGTTGCAGGCCGACAAGCGCTTCAGCGTGATCGTGGGCAGCACGGCCGGCAAGGGCATCATGACCATCAACAACAAGAAGAAGCCCTTCGACGATGTGCGCGTGCGCCGCGCGCTGATGCACGCCATCGACCGCAAGGCCTTCATCGACGGTGTGCTCGAAGGGCTGGCGCAGCCGATCGGCTCGCACATGGCGCCCACCGACGGCGGTTACGTCGACCTGACCGGCCTGTACCCGCACGACCCCGAGAAGGCCAAGGCGCTGCTGAAGGAAGCCGGCGTGGCCACGCCGCTGAACGTGACGCTCACCTTGCCGCCGCCGCAGTACGCGCGCAAGGGCGGTGAGGTGCTGGCCGCGCAGCTGGCCAAGGTCGGCGTGATCGCCAAGATCGAGAACGTCGAATGGGCGCAGTGGCTCAGCGGCACCTTCAAGGGCAACTTCGACCTGACGGTGATCAACCACGTGGAGCCGCTGGACTTCATGCAGTACGCCAACACCGGCTACTACTGGGGCTACGACAGCAAGGCGTTCCGCGACCTGACGGCCAAGTACGCGGCCGAAAGCAACCCGAAGGAGCGGCTGAAGCTGTTCGCCGACATCCAGAAGATGATCGCCGCCGACTCGGTCAACGCCTTCATCTTCAACCCGTCGGCGGTGGCGGTGAGCAAGAAGGGGCTGAAGGGGCTGTGGGGCAGTTCGCCGATCTTTGCGAACGACCTGGCCGCACTGAGCTGGTAACCCGCGCTGGTGACCCGCCGATGCCGAACCTCCACGACCTGAGCGCCGCCGAACTGCTGGCCGCCTACCGCAGCAAGACGCTCTCGCCGGTGGAGGTGGCGCGCGACGTGCTGAAGCACATCGGCGCCTGGGAACCGCACCTGCACGCCACCTACGCGCTCGACGCCGAAGGCGCGATGGCGCAGGCCGAGGCCTCGCAGGCACGCTGGCTGAAGGGCCAGCCGCAAGGTGCGCTCGACGGCGTGCCGGTGACGATCAAGGAAAACATCGCCACGAAAGGCGTTCCGGTGCCACTGGGCAGCGCTGCCACTGAACTGGTGCCGGCGGCACAAGATGCACCGCCGAGCGCGCGCCTGCGCGAAGCCGGCGCGGTGATCGTGTGCAAGACCACGATGCCCGACTACGGCATGTTGTCGTCGGGCCTGTCGAGCTTTCACCCGCTCGCGCGCAACCCCTGGGACCTGGGCAAGAACCCCGGCGGCAGCAGCGCTGGTGCCGGTGCAGCCGCCGCGGCCGGCTACGGCCCGCTGCACCTGGGCACCGACATCGGCGGCTCGGTGCGGCTGCCGGCCAGCTGGTGCGGCATCTTCACGTTGAAACCCAGCCTCGGCCGCATCCCCATCTACCCCCCTTTCGCCGGCCGCGTGGCCGGGCCGATGACGCGCAGCGTGAACGACGCCGCGCTGATGATGGCCACCCTGAGCCAACCCGATGCGCGCGACACGATGAGCCTGCCGTGGCAGGACATTGCCTGGAGCCAGCTCGACCGCAACCTCAAGGGCCTGAAGATCGGCCTGTGGATGGACCCCGGCTGGGGCCTGCCTGTCGATCCCGAGGTGCGCGACGCCGTCACCACTGCGGCACGTGCCTTCGAAGCGGCCGGCGCCATTGTCGAGCCGTTGAAACCCTTCATCACCCGCGCGATGGCCGACGGCATGGACCGCTTCTGGCGTTGCCGCTCGTGGCTCGACATCTCTTCGATGAGCGCCGAACGCCAGGCCAGGGTGCTGCCCTACATCGTCGAGTGGGCGCGTGGTGGTGCCGGGCTGTCGGGCGAACAGGTGTTCGTCGCCTACAGCCAGATGGCGGCGATCCGCGACGCCACGGTGGCCGCCTGCCGGCCATTCGACGTCGTGCTGTCGCCCACTGCCCCGATCGTCAGCTTCCCGGCCGAATGGGCCGGCCCGACCAACGACCCGGCGCGCCCGCTCGAGCACATCGCCTTCACCCTGCCATTCAACATGAGCGAGCAGCCAGCCAGCAGCATCAACTGCGGCTACACGAAAGCCGGCCTGCCGATCGGCCTGCAGATTGCTGGTGCACGTTTCGACGACCTGAGTGTGCTGCAGGTGTCGCGCGCCTGGGAGCAGATGCGGCCGGCGCAGCGCGCGTGGCCGGTGCCGCCGGGCGGGTGATTTTTTGGCTCAAGGGGCGGGCGAAATGGTCGATAGAGAGACCATGAGAGAAGAGACCATCTCGATCCAGCCACGGGCGTCGGACTTTGTCCAGTTGGACACGGCCGCGCGCGACCGTTGCGCAGACTGTGGTGTGGCCGACCGGCTGGGCTTCCAGTTCGACTTTGCGTACCAGCCCATCGTCGATGTCGCCAACCGCCGCGTCTATGCGCACGAAGCGCTGGTGCGCGGGCCGCAGGGCGAAGGCGCCCCGTCGGTGCTGGAGCAGGTCACGGCGACCAACCGCTACCGATTCGACCAGGCCTGCCGCGTCAAGGCCATCAAGACGGCTGCGCAACTCGGCATGCAGGAGCGCATTTCGATCAACTTCCTGCCCAACGCGGTCTACAAGCCGGAGGTCTGCATCCGCACCACCCTTGAGGCCGCGCGCACGCACGGGTTCCCGACCGAACGCATCATCTTCGAGGTGACCGAGGGCGAACGCGTGGAAGACGGCCCCTGGCTGGCGACGATCCTGCGCGAGTACAAACGCTGCGGGTTCCTGACCGCCATTGATGATTTCGGCGCGGGGTTCGCCGGCCTCACGCTGCTGGCCGACTTCACGCCCGACATCATCAAGCTCGACATGGCGCTGGTGCGCGGGGTCGACAACCACCCATCGCGGCAGGCGATTGCTCGCGGCATGGTGCGAGTCTGTCAGGAGCTCGACGTGCAGATCATTGCCGAGGGCGTGGAAACCGCGGGTGAGCGCGACTTCTTCTTGAGCGAAGGCGTGACACTGATGCAGGGCTACCTGTTCGCGCGCCCGGCGTTTCGTGCACTCGCGTCGGGCGGCTCGATGACCTGGCCGAACACGCCGCACGCAGGTTGACTGCCGGACCGCGCGTACCGCGCAGACCGCGGCGCGCTGCACGGCGAGCCCGGAGCGCCGCTCGCCGGCTCAACTCTCCACCTTCACATTCCCCTCCTTCACCACCTTGGCCCACTTGGCGATCTCGGTCTGGATGAACTGGGTGAACTTCTCGGTCGAGCCGCCGCCGTCTTCGGCGCCGTAGGTGTCGAGCCTTTCCTGCACGTCGGGCATGGCCAGCACGGTGTTGACGTCGCGGTTGATCTTCTGCGCTATTGCGCTGGGCAGCTTGCCGGGGCCGGCCAGGCCGTACCAGGTGGTGGCCTCGAAACCGGCGAAGCCCTGCTCCTGCATCGTCGGCACCGCTGGGTGGCCCTTGGCGCGCCTGGCGCGGGTCTGGGCGATGGCGATGGCCTTGCCGCTCTTCACGTGCGGGGTGGCAGCCGTCATCGTCTCGAAGCTGTACTGGATCTGGCCGCCGATCAGGTCGATCAGCAGCGGGCCACTGCCTTTGTAGGGCACGTGCAGCGCATCGACGTTGGCCTGGAGCTTGAACATTTCGAGCGCCAGATGCTGGGCCGAGCCGGCACCGGCCGAACCGAAGCTGACCCTGCCCGGCTCGGCCTTGCAGGCAGCAACGATGTCCGTCACCGTCATTGCCTTCTGGGCGCTGTTGGCGATCAGCAGGTTGGGCGTCACGCCCACCAGCACGATGGGCACGAAGTCGCGCTCCACGCTGTAGCGCAGCTTGGGCTGCAGGCTCGGCGCGAGCGCGTGGCTGTTGATGTGCGCCATCAGCAAGGTGCTGCCGTCGCTCGGCTGCTGCGATACGTATTCCGCCGCCAGCACGCCGGCCACGCCGGCCTTGTTCTCGACGATGACCTGCGTCTTCCACATCTCGGTCAGCTTGACGCTGACGACACGAGCCAGCGCATCGGTGCCGCCACCGGGCGGGAAGCCGACGACGATGCGCACCGGCCCGTTCGGCCACTCCTGCGCCATCAGGCGCGGCACGCCCAAGGTGGCCACGGCGGCCCCGGCGGCCTGGATGAGGGTGCGTCGTTGCATGTTGTCTCCGGTGGTGGTGGTCGGTCGAGTCGCGGCTCAGGCCGCCTGCTTCAGTGACACGGGTGAGGCGTGGCCGGCAAAGTGCTCCATCGCCGCCTGCACGCCGCTGCCGGCGAGCTTCACGCCGGCCAGCTTCAGGCCCATCTCGCAGCCCGCCACGGCGGCCACCAAGGTCAGGTCGTTGCTGTCACCCAGGTGGCCGATGCGGAACATGCGCCCCTTCAGCTTGCCCAGGCCGGTGCCCAGCGACAGGTCGAAGCGTTCGTGGATCAACCGGCGCAGCGCATCGGCATCGACGCCCACCGGCGTGACCACGCCGGTCAGCACCGGCGAATACACGGCCGGGTCGGCGCACTGGATCGGCAGGCCCCACGCGGTCACCGCCGCGCGCACGCCAGCGGCCCAACGCTGGTG
>JANOQS010000659.1:0-3256 GCA_031414975.1 Methylibium sp.
GGCCACGCCGTCCATCACGATGCGGCCGTTTTCGAGGATGTAGCCGTAGTCGGCATAACGCAGCGCCATGTTGGTGTTCTGTTCGGCGAGCAGGAAGGTCACGCCTTCCTTGGTGTTGAGGTCTTTGACGATCTCGAACACTTCTTCGACGATCTGCGGCGCCAGCCCCATGCTCGGATCGTCCAGCAGCACCATCTTCTGGTTGGCCATCAGCGCGCGGCCGATCGCGCACATCTGCTGCTCGCCGCCCGAGGTGTAGGCGGCCTGGCTGGTGCGGCGCGTCTTCAGGCGCGGGAAATAGTTGTAGACCTTCTCCAGCGTGGCCGCGATGGCGGCCTTGCCGTCCTTGCGCGTGTAGGCGCCAGTCATCAGGTTGTCTTCGATCGTCAGGTGCGCAAAGCAGTGGCGCCCCTCCATCACCTGGATCACGCCGCGGTTGACCATTTCGGACGTGGAGAGCTTTTCGATGCGCTCGCCGCGCAGTTCGATCGAGCCCTTGGTCACCTCGCCGCGCTCGCCCGCCAGCAGGTTGCTGACGGCCCGCAAGGTGGTCGTCTTGCCCGCCCCGTTGCCGCCCAGCAGCGCCACGACCTTGCCTTCGGGCACCTGCAGCGACACGCCCTTCAACACCAGGATCACGTGGTTGTAGATGACCTCGATGCCGTTGACGTTGAGAAGGATGTTGGCAGCGCTCATGGTGTTGACGGAGGGGAGGGAGACGGCCTGGCCCACCGCGCGGCGGGCCAGGCCATCAAACGCAGATCAGCTCTGGCAATCTTCGACGGTCCGGCGTGAAATCTTCTTTTCCGCCGCGTACTTGTCGGCCGCGCTCTTGATCATCGGCTTGATGATCGACTGGTCGGCCTCGTACCAGTCGGAGGTGAAGTTCCACTTCTTGCCGTCCCAGGTGTGCACGCGCGCCCACACCGCACCGCGGTGGTCGGCGCAGCTGGTGGAGATCGGCCGCATCACGCCGGCAAAGCCCAGTGCGTCGAGCTTCTTCTGGTCCAGCGCCAGGTTCTCGTAGCCCCAGCGCGCCTGTTCGCCGGTCAGCACCTTGCCCTTGCCGTAGCGCTCCTGGGCACGCCGCACGCCTTCGATCGACAACATCGCCGCCACCAGGCCGCGCATGTACAGCACCTGGCCCACTTCGTCCTTCGAGCCGGTGCCCTGGCCCTTGGCGTGCACTTCCTTCAGCACGTCCTGGGTGATCTTGGCGTCCGGCTCGGCACCGTGCTGCAACGCCAGTGCGTTGTAGCCCTTGGCGCCATCGCCCACGTCCTTCACGTCGGGCTCGGCGCCGGCCCACCACACGCCGTACATCTTCTCGCGCGGGTAGCCGGTGGCCACGGCTTCCTTCACCGAGGTCGAGTTCATCACGCCCCAGCCCCACAGGAAGATGTAGTCGGGCTTGTTCTGGCGAATCTGCAGCCAGGTCGCCTTCTGCTCCACGCCCGGGTGGGCCACCGGCAGCAGGCTCAGTTCGAAGCCGTTCATCGCGGCCCGCTCCTGCAGCAGCGCAATCGGCTCCTTGCCGTACGGGCTGTCGTGGTAGACGAGCGCGATCTTCTTGCCCTTGAGCTTGTCCATCCCGCCTTCTTTCTTGGCGATGTGCTGGACCAGCACGTCGGCGGCGTCCCAGTAGGTGCCGGTGAGCGGGAAGTTCCACTTGAACACCATGCCGTCGGTGCTTTCGCTGCGGCCGTAGCCGGCGGTGATGAGCGGGATCTTGTCGCCCGGCGCCTTCTCGGTCAGCGCGAAGGTGATGCCGGTGGACAGCGGCTGGAACACCGTGGCGCCGCCGTTCTTGCCCTTCAGGCGCTCATAACACTCCACGCCCTTGTCGGTGGCGTAGCCGGTCTCGCATTCTTCCCAGCTCACCTTCACGCCATTGATGCCGCCCTTGGCATTGATGTACTTCAGGTAGTCCACATACCCGTTGGCGAATGGCACCCCGTTGGGTGCGTAGGCGCCGGTGCGGTAGACCAGCACGGGAAAGAACTGCTCCTTGGCCTGCGCGAACGCGGCCGGAGCGGTCAGCAGGCTGCTCATGCCGGTGGCCACGAAAGCGGTGGCCAGCGCAAGGGACTTCAGTTTCATGGGTGCCTCCAAAGGTGAAAGATGCACTCGACAGTGCGTGGTGAACGACGTGTGAAAGACGTGATGAAGAGAACGTTCGGGCTCGACAAAGTTTCGTAGTGGTTTACGCCAGCGGGCGGTTTCCAATGCGGCCCGCGGCTAATGCGGAAACGGCCACAGCCGCAGCTTTTCCTTCGCGATGGACCACAGCCGCGCCAGCCCGTGCGGCTCGACGATCAGGAAGAACACGATCAGCACGCCGAACACCATGAAGGTCAGGTGCGCGGCCAGTGCGGTGTCGAAACCCAGCGCCACGGTCAGGTTGTCCAGCACGATCGGCAGCACCACGATGAAGGCGGCGCCGAAGAAGCTGCCCATGATCGAGCCCAGCCCGCCGATGATGACCATGAAGAGCAGCTGGAACGAGCGGTCGATGTTGAACGCCGCCGGCTCCCACGAGCCCAGGTGCACGAAGCCCCACAGCGCGCCGGCCACGCCGACGAAGAACGAGCTGACCGCGAACGCTGTGAGCTTGGCGTAGACCGGCCGGATGCCGATGACGGCGGCGGCCACGTCCATGTCGCGCATCGCCATCCATTCGCGGCCGATGTGGCCGCGCACCAGGTTCTTGGCCACCAGCGCGAACAGCACCACGAAGCCGAGGCAGAACAGGTACTTGTCGGCGGGTGAATCGACAGTCCAGCCGAACACGTTCAGCCCCGACACATTGACCGAGCCCGACGACGAATTGTTGGTGAACCACTTGATGCGCAGGAAGGCCCAGTCGGTGAAGAACTGCGCCGCCAGGGTGGCCACCGCCAGGTAAAGCCCCTTGATGCGCAGCGACGGGATGCCGAACAACACCCCCACCACGGTGGCGCACACGCCGCCGAGCAGGATCGCCGCCACCGCCGGCATGCCGTCGATGCGCACGAAGAAATTGTAGGCCGCGTACGCACCCACCGCCATGAAGCCGCCGGTGCCCAGCGAGATCTGGCCGCAATAGCCGACCAGGATGTTCAGGCCCAGGGCCGCCAGCGACAGGATCAGGAACGGAATCAGGATCGCGCGGAACAGGTACTCGGGCGCCATGAAGGGCACGGCCACGAAGGCGAAGGCGATAAACGCGAGGATGACCACGCGGTCCTGCGCGATCGGGAAGATCTGCTGGTCGGCC
>JANOQS010000660.1:0-4183 GCA_031414975.1 Methylibium sp.
TGGCCACTACCAACCGCTGGCGGACAACCCCGGCGTTGCACCGGAGTCCGACCAAACTTGGTTCTCTGCAGTCGGATCAGAGAACGCTTGAAATCACTTGGAAGAGCTGGTCTCCGCAAGAGGAGATTGGAACTCTTTCAGCTGATCTCGGTGGCCTTCCCGAAGGAAGGCCCTTTGAACCTGCGCCTTGTGCACAAAGGCTGGGTGCCGAAACAACGGCCCCCAGCCCGAGCAAAGTCGATTACTTCAGTGCAGCCTTGGCGCCGGCATCTTCCAGCTTCTTCTTGGCGGCTTCGGCGTCGGCCTTGGCAATGCCTTCCTTGACGGCCTTGGGCGCGCCGTCGACCAGGTCCTTGGCTTCCTTCAGGCCCAGGCCCGTCAGTTCGCGCACGGCCTTGATGACCTGCACCTTGTTGGCGCCGGCTTCGAGCAGCATCACGCTGAACTCGGTCTGCTCTTCCACCACGGCCGCAGCGGCACCGCCGCCACCACCGGCCGGGGCCGACATGGCTGCGGCGGACACGCCGAACTTCTCTTCGATGGCCTTGACCAGGTCGTTGAGTTCCATCACCGACATGCCGTCGAGGGCGGTCATGAATGCGTCTTTATCGAATGCCATTTTGATATTCCTGAATCAGTAGAGGTTTGATATGGATGGATCGTTCGCCGGTCGTTCAAGCGGCCGGGGCTGCCGCTGCATCAGCGGCCGGGGCCGCTTCAGCAGGGGGTGCAGCCGCGCTTGTGGCTTCAGCAACCGGCTCTGCAGGTGCAGGCTCGGCGCGCTTCTCGGCAATGGCCGCCAGCACACGTGCAAAACGCGAGATCGGCGACTGCATCAGGCCCAGCAACTGGGCCAGCAGCACTTCCTTGCTCGGGATCGCGGCCAGGGCTTTCACCCCGTTCGCGTCCAGCGCCTTGCCGGCGTAGGCGCCAGCCTTGACGACCAGTTTGTCGTTGCCCTTGGCAAAGTCGGAGATGACTTTGGCCGCAGCGACAGCGTCCTCTGAAAAGCCGTAGATCAGCGGGCCGACCATGCTCCCCGAGGCCACTTCGAACGGCGTGCCGGCGACCGCGCGACGAGCGAGGGTGTTCTTCAGGACATGAAGGTACACCCCCTTGTCGCGCGCTTGCTTGCGCAGCGCGTTCAAGTGTTCCACGGTGAGGCCACGGTATTCGGCCAGCGCGAGCGTTTGCGACCGCGCGACTTGCGCAGCCACATCCGTCACCACGGCGGCTTTCTCGTTGCGATTGAGACTCAAGGTCTGCTCCTCACATCACGCACCCTTCGCACCGTTGCCGGCGTGTCGAGTGCTTTTCCAAAGTTCAGCGACCTTCTGACCAGGAACCACAATTCCTTTTCAGCGGGACCGCCATCTGCGCTGGCTTGTTGCACCGCCCGGTTGATCGCCGAGCCCTGCCTTCCATTAAGCGACCATGAAGATCGCACCAGCGGTCTTGGATGACCTGCGCGCGCCTTGCGGCATGCGCAGCCCACCAAACTCTTCCGCCGCGGCGCCAGACCAGCGCCGCAGCTTGATTCCATTTCTTACGCTGCCTGCGCCGCAGCGTTGATCGACGCCACATCGACCCGGGCGCCCACGCCCATCGTCGACGAGACCGCCACCTTGCGCAGGTAAATGCCCTTGCTCGACGCCGGCTTGGCCTTGTTCAGCGCCTCGATCAGCGCGCGCAGGTTGCCGCCCAGCTTGTCGGCCTCGAACGAACGGCGGCCGATCGTGGCGTGCACGATGCCGGCCTTGTCGACGCGGAACTGCACCTGGCCGGCCTTGGCGTTGCGCACCGCTTGCGCCACGTCGGGCGTCACGGTGCCCACCTTGGGGTTCGGCATCAGCCCGCGCGGGCCCAGGATCTGGCCCAGCGTACCGACCACGCGCATCGTGTCGGGCGAGGCGATCACCACGTCGAAGTCCATCTTGCCGGCCTTGATCTGCTCGGCCAGGTCTTCCATGCCGACGATGTCGGCACCGGCGGCCTTGGCCTCTTCGGCCTTGGCACCTTGCGCGAACACCGCGACGCGCTTGGTCTTGCCGGTGCCGTTGGGCATGACCACGGCGCCGCGCACCACCTGGTCGGACTTCTTGGCGTCGATACCGAGCTGCACGGCCACGTCGATCGATTCATCGAACTTGGCGGTTGCGCATTCCTTGACGATGGCGATGGCGTTGTCCAGCAGGTACAGCTTGTTGCTGTCCACCTTGCCGGCGAGGGCCTTCTGGCGTTTGGTCAGTTTGGCCATGATCAGACCCCTTCCGAGGTGACGCCCATCGAGCGGGCGGTTCCAGCGATCGTGCGAACGGCGGCGTCCATGTCGGCAGCCGTCAGGTCCTTGATCTTGATCTTCGCGATCTCTTCGAGCTGGGCGCGGGTGATCTTGCCGACCTTGTCGGTGTGCGGCTTGGGCGAGCCCTTGTCGAGCTTGATCGCCTTCTTGATCAGCACCGTCGCCGGCGGCGACTTGAGCACGAAGGTGAACGACTTGTCGGCGAACGCGGTGATCACGACCGGCAGCACCAGGCCCGGCTCCAAGCTCTGCGTCTGGGCGTTGAACGCCTTGCAGAACTCCATGATGTTCAGGCCGCGCTGACCCAGCGCGGGGCCGATCGGGGGTGACGGGTTTGCCTTGCCGGCGGGAATCTGCAGCTTGATCAAGCCGACAATTTTCTTGGCCATATCTCTTTCCTTCAGTTCAACCGCAGCGCCACGGCGGGCACACGGTTGTTGAGTTCAAACGCCAAGGGCTCGATCTTTTCAGATCCACCTTGGCTCCTCGTGCCGGTGTCTCGTCACCGGCAGCAACGGGCAGGATTCAAGCAAGGATCTCGCCTTGCCCGCGCCCCTGCCAGCGCTGAAATCTTCAAACCTTTTCGACCTGCGAGAAGTCGAGTTCGACGCCCGTCGCGCGCCCGAAGATCGTCACCGACACGCGGACCTTCGACTTGTCGTAGTTGACGTCTTCCACCGCGCCATTGAAGTCGGTGAACGGGCCTTCCTTGACGCGCACCAGTTCGCCCACTTCCCACTGCACCTTGGGGCGCGGCTTCTCCACACCCTCTTGCATCTGGGTAACGATTTTCATCACCTCGGCTTCGGAAATCGGCGAGGGGCGGTTCTTGGCGCCGCCGACAAAACCGGTGACCTTGCTGGTGTGCTTGACCAGGTGCCAGGTGTCGTCAGCCATTTCCATCTCGACCAGCACGTAGCCGGGAAAGAAACGCCGCTCGCTGACCGACTTCTTGCCGTTCTTGAGCTCGACCACCTCTTCCATCGGCACCAGGATGCGGCCGAACTTTCCCTGCAACTCGGAGCGGTCGATGCGCTCGCGCAGGTTGCGCTCGACGGCTTTTTCCATGCCGGAGTAGGCGTGCACCACGTACCAGCGCTTGTTCGTGGCGGGTGTGGCGACGAAGGGAACCTCGGGCGGCGTCGCGTCCGCTGCTGCGGAAGTGGCGATTTGTTCGGTGGTCATGATTGCGTTCTCACCTCTTCCAGCCCAGCAGCAGGTCGTACATCACCCATTCCAGTGTCTTGTCCGTCAGCCACAGGAACAGAGCCATCACGAACACGAACGCGAACACATAGCCGGTCATCTGCATGGCTTCCTTGCGGGTGGGCCACACGACCTTGCGCACTTCGCGGGCCGAATCCTGGCCGTAGGCAATCAGTTGTTTGCCCGGCTCGGACGTGAAGAACACCCCGATCGCGCCGACCATCAAGAGCACCAGCGCGCCGACGCGCAACCACAGGTCCTGCTTGCCCAGCATGTAGAAAGCGACCACGGCCCCTACCACCAGCAGCGCCGCAGCGGCGAGCTTGGCCTTGTCGGCGCCAGTGGAGACGGTTTGGACTTCAGGATTCGCCATGGTTTTCAGTTTGGTTTGCAGTCGCAGCGCAGTTCAGACTGCAGCCGCCTTTCAGCAGTAAAGCCCGCAGGCACCTTGGAGTGGCCTTGCGGGCTGCTGCGGTGGCCAGACGCTGGTCTCAGACCTGCTGCCTGGCAGGGGCGGAGGGCATCGAACCCCCAACCTCTGGTTTTGGAGACCAGCGCTCTGCCAATTGAGCTACGCCCCTCTTGTTTCCTCTTGCTTCCCGATCATTCGATGATCTTGGCAACAACGCCAGCGCCGACCGTTCGGCCACCCTCGCGGATGGCGAAGCGCAGGCC
>JANOQS010000661.1:0-3162 GCA_031414975.1 Methylibium sp.
GAGCGTGGCGCGCTCCAGCGCCACCACCTCGGCGGCCTTCTTCTCCCAGTGCGGTTCGAGCAACTGCGTCTTGATCACGTGGCCGGCAATCGACGGCAGCCACTGCGGCTCGATCGCTGCGATGCCGCGGCCGAACAGCCGGGTGGTCTCGACCAGTTCGGCCGCGACGATCCAGCGCCCCGGCTTCTTCGACAGGTTGGCACCCGGGTGGCGGTAGAAGCGGATGCCGCGCGCGCCAAGGTACCAGTCGTCCTCGTCGCTCTTGCAGCCGATGTTGCCGAGCAGCCCGGCGAGCATCGACAGGTGCAGTTGTTCGTAAGTCGCCGGCAGCGTGTTCAGGCGCCAGCCGTGTTCGGCGACGACGGTGTGGAGCTGCGAATGGATGTCGCGCCACTCGCGCACGCGGCGCGGCGAGATGAAGTGGTCGCGCAGCAGTTGCTCCTGCTTGCGGTGCGAGAGCTTGTGGCCGGGGGCGTCTGGCGCCCCGATCGAGACGGCACCGCGCCGCGCCGGGCCCGGCGCGGCGTCAAGCCGGGCGGACGGCGCATGAACTCCGCGCGACGCTTCGAGCCATGCCCACAACTTCAGGTCACCGAGGAACTCGGACTTCTCGTCGTCGAACTTCTTGTGCGCCGCATCCGCCGCCTGCTGGTGTTCGAGCGGCCGGTCGCGCACGTTCTGCACGCTGAAGGCGCTGGCGATGATCAACACCTCGGTCAGCGCCTGGCGCTCCTTGGCCTCCAGGATCATGCGGCCGACTCGCGGGACAAGCGGCAGCTTCGACAACTCGCGGCCGATCGGCGTGAGCTCGTTGCCTTCGTCCACCGCACCCAGTTCGGCGAGCAGCTGGTAGCCGTCGGCGATGGCGCGGCGCGGTGGCGGTTCGAGGAAGGGAAAGTCCTCCACCGTGCCGAGGCCAAGCGACTTCATGCGCAAGATCACGCCGGCCAGCGACGAACGCATGATCTCGGGGTCGGTGAAGCGCGGCCGGCCGGTGAAGTCCCTCTCGTCGTACAGGCGGATGCAGATGCCGTCGCTGACACGTCCACAACGACCCGCGCGTTGGTTCGCCGCCGCCTGGCTGATCGGCTCGACCAGCAACTGCTCGACCTTGTTGCGGTAGCTGTAGCGTTTGACTCTGGCGGTGCCGGCGTCGATGACGTACTGGATGCCCGGTACCGTCAGCGAGGTCTCGGCGACATTGGTCGACAGCACGATGCGGCGCGCGCTGTGCGGCTCGAACACGGCGTCCTGCTCCTGCTGGCTGAGTCTTGCGAACAACGGGACGACTTCTACCCCGGGCGGGTGGTGCTTGCGCAGGTGATCGGCGGCCTCGCGGATTTCGCGCTCGCCGGGCAGGAAGACGAGCACGTCACCCCCACCTTCTCGCCAGAGTTCATCGACGGCGTCGCCGATCGCGTTGTTCAGGTCGTACTCACGGCTCTCTTCGAACGGGCGCCAACGTTGTTCGACGGGGAACAAGCGGCCCGACACCTGAATCACCGGCGCCGGGCCGTCCTTCGAAGCGAAGTGCTGCGCGAATCTGTCGGCATCGATCGTCGCCGACGTGACGATCACCTTCAGGTCGGGCCGCCGCGGCAGGATCTGGCGCAGATGGCCGAGCAGGAAGTCGATGTTCAGGCTGCGCTCATGCGCCTCGTCGATGATCAGCGTGTCGTAGGCGCGCAGCAGCGGGTCGCTCTGCGTTTCGGCGAGCAGGATGCCGTCGGTCATCAACTTGACCGTGGCGCCGCCCTGCAGGCGGTCCTGGAAGCGCACCTTGAAACCGACCACCTCGCCGAGCGGCGAGTTCAGCTCCTGCGCAATGCGCTTGGCCACGCTCGACGCCGCGATGCGCCGCGGCTGCGTGTGCCCGATCAAGCCCTTGCCGCCCGCGCCGACACCGCGCCCCAGCGACAACACGATCTTCGGCAACTGCGTGGTCTTGCCCGAACCGGTTTCGCCGCAAACGATCACCACCTGGTGCGCGGCAATGGCACGCGCAATCTCGTCGCGCCGCCCCGAGACCGGCAGCGATTCGGGGAACGTGATCGGCGGCACCGGGTTGGCGGGCCGGCGTTGCGGGGAGCGTTGAAGAGGCGGTGATGCAGACACGAGGCGCGGATTATCGGAGACAGCGTCGCGTCGCACCGCATGGGGCAGAATCCGGGACGCCGTTCACCCGCCCCTCATGAGCCTCGTCTTCCCCCACACCTTCGTGCCCTGGTTTCGCGCCGTGGCGCCGCACATCCACGCCTACCACGGCAAGACCTTCGTGGTGGCGATTGCCGGCGAGCTGATTGCCGCCGGCCGCCTGAGCCCATTTGCGCAAGACCTGGCGATCCTGCACGCGATGGGCATCAAGCTCGTGCTGGTGCACGGCTTTCGCCCGCAGGTCAATGAGCAGTTGCGCGCCAAGGGCCACGAGTCGCGCTACAGCCACGGGCTGCGCATCACCGACGAAGTGGCGCTCGACTGCGCGCAGGAGGCCGCCGGCCAGTTGCGCTTCGAAATCGAGGCGGCGTTTTCGCAAGGTTTGCCGAACACGCCGATGGCGAATGCGATCGTGCGCGTGGTGTCGGGCAACTTTCTGACGGCCCGGCCGGTCGGCATCGTCGACGGTGTGAACTTCATGCACAGCGGCGTGGTGCGCAAGGTGGATGGCGCGGCGATCCGCAGCGCCATCGACATCGGCGCGATGGTGCTGCTGTCGCCGTTCGGCTTCTCGCCCACCGGCGAGGCCTTCAACCTGACGATGGAAGACGTGGCCACCAGCACGGCCATCGCGCTGCAGGCCGACAAGCTGCTGTTCATCACCGAAGTGCCGGGCATCCACGAGAAGCTCGACGATGCCGAGAGCGCGATCGACACCGAACTGGCGCTCGCCGACGCACAGCGCCTGCTGGCTTCGCTGCCGGCGCCCACGCAGCCCACCGACCCGGCGTTCTACTTGCAGCATTGCGTGAAGGCCTGCGTCGGCGGCGTGGAGCGTTCGCACATCCTGCCGTTCGCGGTGGACGGCGCGCTGCTGATGGAGGTGTTCACGCACGATGGCATCGGCACCATGGTGGTGGACGAAAAGCTCGAGAGCCTGCGTGAAGCGACGTCGGACGACATCGGCGGCGTGCTGCAGTTGATCGAACCCTTCGAGCGCGACGGCAC
>JANOQS010000662.1:0-1684 GCA_031414975.1 Methylibium sp.
CCGTTTTCCGACACCGGGAAAAATCTCAGTCAACCCCACAGTGCCTATGGCCACCCAGCGCGACCTGGCACTGGCCTATTCGCCGGGGGTGGCCGAGCCCTGCCTGGTGATCGCAGATGACCCGCGCGAGGCGCGCAACCTCACCGCGCGCAGCAACCTGGTGGCGGTCATCACCAACGGCACGGCGGTTCTGGGCCTGGGCAACATCGGGCCGCTCGCGTCCAAGCCGGTGATGGAAGGCAAGGGTTGCCTGTTCAAGAAGTTCGCGGGCATCGACGTGTTCGACATCGAGCTGGCCGAGAACGACCCCGATGCCCTGATCGAGACGATTGCCCGCATGGAGCCCACGTTCGGCGGCATCAACCTCGAGGACATCAAGGCCCCCGAGTGTTTCTACATCGAGACCCGGCTGCGCGAGCGCATGAAGATCCCGGTCTTCCACGACGACCAGCACGGCACCGCCATCGTTGCGGCCGCGGCGATTCTGAATGCACTCAAACATGTGGGAAAGAAGCTCGGCGAAGTCAAGCTGGTGGCTTCCGGCGCAGGCGCGGCGGCGTTGGCCTGCTTGGACCTGATCGTCAGCCTTGGGCTCAAGCTGGCCAACACCCTGGTCGTCGACAGCAAGGGCGTGGTGTTCGTCGGTCGCGAAGGGGTCGACGCCAGCAAGGCGCGCTACGCGCAGGAAACCCCGGCCCGCACACTTGCCGAGGCCTGCGTCGGTGCGGATGTGTTCTTGGGGCTGTCTTCGGCAGGCGTGCTCAAGCCCGCGGCGGTCGCGTCGATGGCGCGCTCGCCCATCATCCTGGCGATGGCCAACCCAACCCCGGAAATCATGCCCGAGGAGGCGTTGGCGGTGCGCCCCGACGCCATCCTGGGCACCGGCCGTGCGGACTATCCGAACCAGGTCAACAACGTGCTGTGCTTTCCCTTCATCTTCCGCGGCGCGCTTGACGTCGGTGCGACCACGATCAACGAGGAGATGAAGCTGGCCGCGGTGCGCGCCATCGCCGAGCTGGCGCATGCCGAGATCCCCGAAGTGGTGGCGCAGGCCTACGGCGCGGTCGGCCTGCGCTTCGGCGCCGAGTACCTGATCCCGAAGCCCTTCGATCCGCGGCTGATCGAGGTCGTGGCGCCGGCGGTGGCCAAGGCGGCGATGGACAGCGGCGTGGCCACACGGCCCATCGCCGATCTGGAGGCTTATCGCCAGCGTCTGAGCCAATTCGTTTACCAGTCCGGTGGCGCGATGCAGCCGGTGTTCGCCACCGCCAAGCGCGCGCCCAAACGCGTCGTCTATGCCGAAGGGGAGGACGAGCGCGTGCTGCGCGCAGCGCAGGTGGTGGTCGATGAAGGCATCGCCCGGCCGTTGCTGGTCGGACGGCCGACAGTCATTGCCGAGCGCATCGCGCAATACGGCCTGCGGCTGACGCTGGATGGCGATTGCGAATGCATCAACCAGCTCGACCCTGCGGTGTACGGCGATGCGAGCCAGGCCTACTACCAACTGGCACGGCGGCGAGGCGTTTCGCCAACCCTGGCACGCACCGAGATGCGCAGCCGCGGCACGCTGCTGGGTGCGATGCTGGTGCGCCAGGGCAAAGCCGACGCGATGCTGTGCGGCACCTTCGGCCGCTACCCCGACCACCTGGGCTACGTGCGCGAAACGATCGGCCTGCGGCCCAGC
>JANOQS010000663.1:0-24692 GCA_031414975.1 Methylibium sp.
CCACTGCCCTGAGCGACCGCGGTGCCTTTGAACACCATGTTCAGCCGGTCCCCCAGCGGGGCCGGCGCGGCCAGTGTGGCGGCGTCTTTCAGCACCGCCTCGCTCTCGCCGGTCAACGACGCTTCGAGCACGCGCAGGGACGCAGCCTGCACGAGCCTGGCGTCGGCGCCCACCGCATCACCTTCGGCCAGCACGAGCAGGTCGCCGCGCACGAGTTGGGCACTCGGGATGCGCATCGGGTGGCCGTCGCGGATCACGGCCGAGCTCGCTGCCGTCATGCGTGCCAGTGCGGCCACGGCGCTTTCTGCCTTCGTTTCCTGCAGCCAGCCGAGCACGGCGTTGAGGATCACCACGGCCACGATCACGATCGCATCCATCGGCCAGCCGTGGCGGCCCTCGCGTGCTTCGCGTGCTTCGATACCCCACGCTGCCAGCGCCACGGCGGCGGCAACCAGCAGCAAATACACCAGCGGGTCGTGCAAGTGCGCCAGGGCGCGGCGCCAGGTCGGCTGGCGCGGCGCGGCGCGCAGTTCGTTGGGCCCGTCCTGCGCCAGCCGGCGTGCCGCTTCAGGTGCCGTCAGGCCGTGCTCGACGTCGGCGCCGAGGGCGTGTGCCACCGCAGCGGCGTCACAGGCAAAGGCTTCGTGGGTCGATGGGGGAAGGGCATTCACTGCCGTTCGCCGGGTGCCGCCAGGGCCCAGGCGTGGCGCGCGATCTGCTGGTCTTCCCGCGCCGGCAGCACCTGCACCAGGCAGCGCGATCCGGCCGTGCTGATCGGGTGGGTCGCAGCACGGTTGTGCGCCTCGTCCAGCGTGATGCCGAACCAGCCCAGGCCGCGGCAGATGGCGGCGCGAACCAGCGCATCGTTCTCGCCGATGCCGCCGGTGAACACCAGCACGTCGATGCCGTCGAGCGCCGTGATCATGCCGGCCACCTGCTTGGCCACCGACGCGCTGAACATGTCGATGGCCAATGCTGCGCCGGCATTCGTCGGCGCGGCCTCGTGCAGGCGGCGCATGTCGCTGGCCAGGCCCGAGATGCCGAGCAGGCCCGACTGGTGGTTGACCAGCGCCTCGATGCCGCCGGCGTCGAAGGCCCCTTCGCGCATCAGGTAGATCAGCACGCCCGGGTCCAGGTCGCCGCTGCGCGTGCCCATGATCACCCCGCCCGAAGGTGTGAGCCCCATGCTGGTGTCGATGGAGCGGCCGTGCCGGACGGCGGTGATGCTCGCGCCATGGCCCAGGTGGGCGATGACCAGCCGCTCCGGCACGGCAGGGCCCAGTTGTTGCACGATCGACTCGCACGACAGGCCGTGAAAACCGTAGCGCTGGATGCCCTTTTGCAGCAGCGCCCGCGGGAGCGGCAGCACGCGCGCGAGGTCGGGCATGTCGATGTGGAAGCTGGTGTCGAAACAGGCCACCTGCAGCGCAGCCGGAAACTGCTGCTGCGCCTGGCGGACCAGCGCCAGCGCGGCGGGCGTGTGCAGCGGTGCAAACGCGGCGGCGGCGTCGAGCTGCTCCAGCACCGCATCGTCGATCACGCAGTGCCGGCGCAACAGCGGCCCGCCGTGCACGATGCGGTGGCCCACCACGGCCGGCGCGGGCAACTGGCTGTCGGCCATCAGCCCGGCAAGCTCGGCCACCGAGTCGGCCTCGCCGGAGAGCACCCCGTCGAGCTGCTGCGGGCCGGCCCGGAACACGCCGAACTTGAGCGACGACGAACCCTGGTTCAGCGCCAGCACGGTGCTCAGGTGGTTGATCAAAGGGCCCACCGCCAGTCGCGGACCTCCGGCAGGTCGTCGCCATGCTCGCTGATGTAGAGCTTGTGGCGCTCCATCGTGGTCCAGTAGCGGGCCGTGGCCGCCTCCACCTGGCCTGCCAGGCGCGGGATGCGCTTGATCGCGTCGAGCGCCAACTGGTAGCGGTCCAGGTTGTTCAGCACCACCATGTCGAACGGCGTGGTCGTGGTGCCTTCTTCCTTGAAGCCGCGCACATGAAGGTTCGCGTGGTTGGTGCGCCGGTAGGTCAGCTTGTGCACGATCGAAGGGTAGCCGTGGAAGGCGAAGATCACCGGCTTGTCGGTGCTGAACATCTGGTCGAAGTCGCGGTCGTCGAGCCCGTGCGGGTGTTCCGACGGCGGCTGCAGCACCATCAGGTCGACCACGTTGACCACGCGGATGCGGATGTCGGGCACGTACTCGCGCAGCAGGGTCACGGCGGCCAGGGTCTCCAAGGTCGGCACGTCGCCGGCGCAGGCCATCACCACGTCGATGTCGTCGGGCTCGTCCCCAGCGTTGCTGGCCCATTGCCAGATGCCCGCGCCGACGGTGCAATGGCGCACCGCGGCGTCCATGGCCAGCCACTGCCACTCGGGCTGCTTGCCGGCGACGATGACGTTGATGTAGTGGCGGCTGCGCAGGCAGTGGTCGGCCACCGACAGCAGGCAGTTCGCGTCGGGCGGCAGGTAGATGCGCACCACGCCGGCCTTCTTGTTCGCCACATGGTCGATGAAGCCCGGGTCCTGGTGCGACAGACCGTTGTGGTCCTGGCGCCAGACATGCGAGGTGAGCAGGTAGTTGAGCGACGCAATCGGCGCGCGCCACGGGATCTTCTTGCTCACCGTGAGCCACTTGGCGTGCTGGTTCAGCATCGAGTCGACGATGTGGATGAAGGCCTCGTAGCACGAGAACAGCCCGTGCCTCCCGGTCAGAAGGTAGCCTTCGAGCCAGCCTTCGCACAGGTGTTCGCTCAGCACCTCCATCACGCGGCCGTCGCGGCTCAGGTGGTCGGCTTCGTCGGTCGGCGCGGCATCGGCCAGCCAGGTCTTGCCCGAGACCTCGAACACCGCGTCGAGCCGGTTCGAGGCGGTTTCGTCCGGCCCGAACAGGCGGAAGTTGCCACGCGCCAGGTTGAGCTTCATCACGTCGCGCACAAAGCCACCGAGCACGCGCGTGGCCTCGCCGCGCACGCTGCCGGGGGTGGGCACGGCCACGGCGTGGTCGCGAAAGTGCGGCATCACCAAGGGCTGCAGCAACTGGCCGCCATTCGTGTGCGGGTTGGAGCCCATGCGGCGCTGGCCGGTGGGCGCCAGCGCGGCGAACGCTTCGCGGAACCGGCCCTGTTCGTCGAACAGTTCGCGTGGCCGGTAGCTTTGCAGCCAGTCTTCCAGCTGCTTCAAATGTTCGGGCGTCTTGAAGTGGGCGATCGGCACCTGGTGCGAACGCCAGCTCCCTTCGACCGGCTTGCCGTCGACGACCTTCGGGCCGGTCCAGCCCTTGGGCGTGCGCAGCACGATCATCGGCCAGCGCGGCCGTTCCACCCGCGCCGCGCCCGGCGTGGCACGGGGTCCACGCGCCTCGGCCTGGATGCGCCGGATGTGCGCCAGCGCCTTGTCCAGGGTGCCGGCCAGGCTCTGGTGCACCGGCCCCGGTTCGTCGCCTTCGACGAAGTGCGGCTCGTAGCCGTGGCCGTGCAGCAGCTCGAACAGCTCGGCCTTGCCGATGCGCGCCAGCACCGTCGGGTTGGCGATCTTGTAGCCGTTCAGGTGCAGGATCGGCAGCACCGCGCCGTCGTGCACCGGGTTCAGGAACTTGTTCGAATGCCAGCTCGCGGCCAAAGGGCCGGTCTCGGCCTCGCCATCGCCCACCACGCAGGCGACGATCAGGTCGGGGTTGTCGAACGCCGCGCCGAACGCATGCGCGAGCGAATAACCGAGTTCGCCGCCTTCGTGGATCGAGCCCGGCGTTTCGGGCGCCACGTGGCTGGGAATGCCGCCCGGCCACGAGAACTGGCGGAACAGCCGCCGCAGTCCGCTGCGGTTGCGCTCGATGGCCGGGTAGTGCTCGGTGTACGAACCTTCGAGATAGGTGTTGGCCACGATGCCGGGGCCGCCATGGCCGGGGCCGACGACCATCAGCATGTTCAGCCCGTGTTCGGCGATCAAGCGGTTCAGGTGCACGTAGAGCAGGTTCAGCCCTGGCGTCGTGCCCCAGTGCCCGAGCAGGCGTGGCTTCACGTGTTCGAGCTTCAGCGGCTCGTCCAGCAAGGGGTTGTCTTGCAGGTAGATCTGGCCGACCGACAGGTAGTTGGCCGCACGCCAGTAAGCGTGCATCTTGTTCAGCAGCTCGGGCGACAGGGGATCAGGCATCTTGTTCCCACACATCGGCTGCGGGATCGAAGAACGCGCAGCCCGAACGCTGGTGGCGGGCCCGGTGCATGGCCGCCCGGGCGTTCCTGAACAGGCTGGCATAGCCCAGGCCGTGGACCGGGCGCAGTGCAATGCCGATGTGCGGGTGCAGGGTGAAGCGGAACCGGCCCACGCTGATCGGCGCTGCCATCACATCGAGCAGGCGCCAGGCCAGCCGGCACAGCGCTTCGCGGTTGTGCGCGCCGGTGCGCAGGCAGGCAAAGCTGCCGCCGGCCAGGTGGTCAACGATGTCGGCGCTGGCCAGTACCCCGGCCATGCGCACGTGGATGAGCTTCAGCAACTCTTCACCAGTGGCCGCTCCACTGGCCCAGGTGACCACGCGCACCCCTTCCAGTTCAACGCACAGCACGGCCACCGGGCGGCCGGGCGGCAGCTCGAAGCGGGCCTGGGTGGTGCCGGTGGTGCCGGCGTCGCCGAACAGCGGCCAGAGCGGCGCCGTCGGCACCGGGCCGGGCCCGGCCGGAAGGAGCAAGGGGTTGGGCATGTGTGGCGGGATCATGCGGTGGGCCACCGGGCTGAGGCTTGATCAATCTCAAGCAGCGCCGGGGGCAGCGCGGGCCTTGTCGCGGATGCACGCCAGCAAGCTGCCCCACGACGCGCTGAACGCCGCCACGCCTTCGGTCTGAAGCCGGCTTGCCAGCGCAGCGTCGTCGACACCGGCGAACCTGAGTTCGTTGAGCACCGCCTCGGCGTTGCCGCCGTCGGCCGGCAGGATGGCGCCGGCGCGGCCGTGGTCGGCCACCGCGAGCAGCGTCTTTTCGGGCAGCGTGTTGATGGTGCCGGCCGCAGCGAGTGCGTCGACGTAGAGCGTGTCGGGAGCGGCCGGATCTTTGGTACCCGTGCTGGCCCACAACAGCCGCTGCGGCCGCGCACCGGCACCGGCAAGGCGGCGCCAGCGTTGTGACGCCAGCAGGTCGTGCTGAGCCTTGTAGGCGCGCTTCGCGATCGCGATGCCCAGGTGGTTGTGCAAGGGCGGCGGCAGCTGATCCTTGACCGCAACGTCCCAGCGGCTGATGAACAGCGAGGCGACCGACTCGACTTTCAGCGGCAGGCCGGCGGCCAGGCGCCGCTCCAGGCCGCGCAGGTAAGCCTCGGCCGCGGCCGTGACGTGCTCGCTCGAAAACAGCAGGGTCACGTTGACCGGAATGCCGTTGAAGATGCTCTGCTCGATCGCCGGGATGCCTTTGGCGGTGCCCGGAATCTTGATGAACAGGTTCGGGCGCGCCCCCTTGGCATGCAGGTGCGTGGCCGCCCGGACCGTGCCTTCGGTGTCGTGCGCCAGCAGCGGCGACACCTCGAGCGACACCCAGCCGTCGGCGCCGTCGCTGGCGTCGAAGGCGGGCCGGAACAGGTCGGCCGCGCGGCGCAGGTCGTCCAGCGCCAGGTCGAAGAACAGGTCCTGGGCCTCGAAGCCGAGCAGGGTCAGGCGGTGGATGTCAGCGTCGTAGGCCGTGCTCGCGCTGATGGCCTGCTCGAAGATCGTCGGGTTGGAGGTCAGGCCCGTGACGCTCAGTTCGGCGATGTAGTGCGCCAGGGTGCCGCTGTCGAGCAGCGGGCGGGAGATGTGGTCGAGCCACAGGCGTTGGCCCAGGTCGTGGAGCTTGCGGGTGTGGATGTTCATTCACTCGGGTTCTATCGTTGACGCGCCGGTGCCGTCTGTTCGGTAGCGAACATTTCGACGGTCAGCGCGCTCGCGCGTCGGCGACCCTGGCAGGCTGGCGCGCGCGCAGCGATGTGTCCTGTACCTCGGCCTGCGCCACCTTGGCCGGTTTGCGGGTGGCGGCGATGCGTTGCTCTTTGCGCATTTCGTCTCCACGTCGCAGCGAATCGTGCAGCAACTGCACGTACACCGCCATCAAGCCCACGGCCAGGACGACAGCGACAAGCAAGAGCAGGCGCTCGGCCAGCGGCAACGCACGCAACGTGTTCATGGGGCCTCCGACGACGGGAAACCAGTGTCGCGCGGCGCGCCGAAATGGACCATCGGCAGAGTTCGGGTCCGCTTGTAGGCGTTTTCCGGCGCGTGGCGCTGCGCTCGGCTTTGCTCCCTGTCCTTCGGTCGCCCTCTTTCAGCCGCGCCCCTTGTTCGTCCCCCCCGCCGGCCGGCCGACCGGATCGGCGCTTTCGTCCTCGCGCTGGCTGCCGCGCCGGTCAGCCTGGTGCTGCGCCATCAGCTCGCTGCGGCGTTGCTGCAGGCGCGCGTCGAGCGCTTTGAGGTCGAGCTTCGCGTGGCGCAACGCGGGAGCGAGGACTTCGTCTTCCACCTGAGCCCGAACGCTGAGCAACTGGCGAATCCGGTCCGTCACCGCCGTCTTCTCAAGCTCGGAGGCGTTGCGCGCGCACAAGGCGTCGTAGGCCTCGAACAGGCCCGCCACCTCGCGCTGGTCGGTGCTGATCCAGGCCCAGTCATCTTTTCCGGAGGTCATGGCTTGTTTCCTTTCACCGCCTGCCGCTTCGGTGCCCGGGCCGCGCGTTTGGCCTTGCGCCGGGCGTACAGGTTCATCAGCGGCGTGACCGAAATGCCGTGCAGCACGATCGACACCGCCACCGTGGTCAAGGTGATCGTCGTGATCTGTTGCGCCAGCGGGCCGGCCAGCTGGTGGTTGATCGCGAACATCAGGTAGTACACCGAGCCGATTCCGCGGATGCCGAACCACGAGATCAGCACCCGCTGATCGCTCAGCACCGGTGCGCCCACCAGCCCCAGCACCACGCACACCGGGCGCACCAGCACCAGCAACAGCAGCACGAAAGCGAAGACGACGGCATCGGGTGCGATGTAGGCCAGCATCGCGCCGACCACCAGCACCACGGCCACCTCGCCGATGCGTTCGAGTTGATCGTTGAAGCCGCGCACCGCCTGCATCATGAAGGCGCCTGCGTAGGCGGGATCGGTGGCCTGCGCCTTCTGCAGCTCGACCGGTCTGGATGCCGCGTCGGCCACGGTCGCCGGTGCGGCGCCGCTGATCTGCACTCTTTGCAGCGCCAGGCCCGCGGCCAGCACCGCCAGGAAGCCGGAGGCGTGGCACAGCACCGCCACGCCGTAGGCCAGCGCAATCAGCCCCAGCGCCAGAAATTCATCGAGGCCGACCGATTCCTTGTGGCGGCTGCGGAGGTAAACGACCAGCTTGCCGATCAGCGCGCCGAGCGCTGCGCCGATCCCCATGCCGCCACCAAACGCCCACAGCACATCCACCGCCCACCAGCGCCAGCCCCAGGGCCCGAGTTCGTGCAGGCCGAGCAGGCCCAGGCCGAGCATCACGAAAGGGAACGCGGCACCGTCGTTCAACGCGCCTTCACCCGTCAGGCTGAAGCGCAGGCGGTCGCGGTCGCCGGCGTTTTCGACCTGCACGTCGGAGGCCAGCACGGGGTCGGTGGGCGCCAGGATGCCGCCCAGCAGCACCGCGGCGCCGAGCGGCAGGCCCAGGCCGAACATCGCGATCAGCACGATCAGCCCGACCGTCAGGCTCATCGACACGAACGCCAGCCGCAGCGGCAGTTGCCAATGTGGGTTGGACAGCGGCAAGCCGAGCTTCAGCCCGGCGGCAAACAGTGAAACCACGACCGCGATTTCGGTCAGCCTCTCCAGCAGCGCCGAATGTTGCATCGGGTCGGGCGCCATCAGCCCCCAGCCGGCCGTGCCCAGCGCCACGCCGACCGCCAGGTACAGCATGGCGGCGCTGAGTGGCATGCGCTTGAGCAGCGAGCCGCTCAGGGCCATCGTCGTCAACAGTGCGCCGAGGATGACGGCCCAGATCGCGAACGACACCGCGCGCCCCGGCGAGTCAGCCGGCGCCCTGGCGGCGAATCTCGCGCCGCTTCATGGCCAGGTACTCCTCGCGCTCGAGTTCGCGCAGTTGCGGGTAGCGTTCGACGGCGCTGAACCAGGCGTTCAGGCGCTTGTCGAGCCGCTCCGGCGCCGGCACCGACAAGGTGGCGAGGTAGGCCTCGACGGCCAAGGTGTAGCGCATGGTGTTGCGCTCGACCACACCGCGCGTGCCGCCAATGAAGGAGGGCCGGCCGTCGGGCTGGGTGCCGGTCACGCTGAAGCCGAGCTTGTCGCGCCCGGTCGTGGCCAGGTAAGCCTGCATGGCCATGCGTGCCGTCATGCCATAGGCGTAGGCGTACGACAGGTGCATGAAGCTGCGCCGAGCGTCGAGCGCCACCACCTCGAGCACGATGCGATAGTGGCTGGTGCCGAGCGGGCCGTCTTCGGCATTCAGCGTGACCTGCAGGTAGTCGGGCTGGGCCGCCACCGGCTTGTAGAGAAAGTCGAAGCGGTGGGCCTCGTCGGTCGTCTGGTCGGACTTGCGGCCGACCTCCAGGCTGATCGTGTCGCCCGCCGGCGGCGTGGAAGCCTGGCAGCGCTTCACGTTGAGGTGCAGGATCAAGATTTCGCACCACGCGCCCATGCCTTGCAGCGCCGGCCCGACAGCCGCAAACGGCTGGTCGATCAGCGCATAGGCGTCACCCCTCAGGTCACTGCTGCGCTCGGTCGATTCAATGTGCAGCGGGCGCTGGAACGGGTTGTTGGCCAGGCGTTCGGCCAGAGCGGCGTGGCGTGCCCGCAGAGAGGCGGCGTCTTGCGCCTGCGCCACCGCGGGCAGGCCGGCGGTGGCGCAGAGGCAAACGGCAAGAACCAGCCGGAACCAGCGGGAGCTCACAAGGGCTTGGCCGGCTGGCTGGCTTCGCCACGCGGAATTTCCCCGGCCTTTTCAGCGCGCTTGGTTTCGGCCTTCACGGCGGCGCGGGTGGTCTCGGAGCCCTTCGGGATTTTCGCGCCACCTTTGGGCATGTCCTTCGTCACGCCGGCTTCGCCGGTCGGCACTTTGCCCTCGGCCACGGCAGCCTTGGTTTCGGCCTTGACTTCGGCGCGTGTCTTCTCGCCCTTCATCTTGTTCGAGCCGGTGGGCAGCGCGCCGCCCTTGGGGTTTTCCTTGGTCACGCCGGCTTCGCCTTGCGGAATCTTGCCGTCGCGTTGGGCGGCAGCGGTGTCGGCCTTCACCTCGTCGCGGGTGGCGGGAGCGGCGGTCTGGGCCCAGGCCGAAGTGGCGAACAGGCCGGCCACGAGCAGGGCGCCGGGAAGAAGTTTGAAACGGTTGAAGTGATGCACGGAAGAGTCCTTGAGAAATGTGATTGTGTGACGTGTGTGCCCCAGTCTGGCGCGCACCGGGAAAAGCAGGAAGCGGACGGTGCCGCCGCTTGCCGTAGCCGATGTCCTACGCCCACCGCAACTGAGGTTGCCGCTGCGGCCGCGGTGGCGTCAGCGCCGATCAGCTGCGAATCTGCAGCTGGTTGTCCACGCTGACGACGCCGTCGACACGCTGCGCCAGTTGGCTGGCGCGTTCGCGTGCCGGTGCGTCGGGGGCAGTGCCCTTCAGCGAGACCCGGCCGGCGCTGGTGTCGACGTCGATCTTCGTGGCGCTGAGGGCGGGGTCGCGCGCCAGTTCGGCGTTGATGGTGGTGGTGATGGTCGCGTCCTTCACCTTGTTGGTGACGGCATCAACGGTCTGCCCCACGGTGTCGCGCGTTGTGTTGGTGTTGTTCACACCGGTGGGCGCGCGGTCGGTCTTCTCCTCAAGCTTGCCGATGGCGGGATCGCTCTTCTGGCCTACGCTGCGCTCGTCCGGCGTGCGGTTGCAGGCGGCCAGAGTGACGAGGGAGGCGGCGGCCAGGGTGGCCGGAAGGATCGGGAAGCGTCGCATGGTGACTCCTCTTTCAAGGGTTGAACATGCGGCAAAGAGTAGGCAGCGGGTCGGGCCGCTTGTATCGGGCGATGGCGCAAGGGCGTGTCGGACAAAGATCACAGCACCTGCGTGTAAGGCCTGTCCCACGCAAGCGCTCCGCGCGCGCCTACAGACGACCCGAAGCCGGATGAATAAGGTTGAGCCCTGTTTCCTTGCGTCGTGGAGGTTCCCCATGCAGGACATTCAACAAAGCACCGTTCCCCCGTCGGCCATGGCACTCGCCGGCCGGCACTTCGGCACCGCGTCGGAGCTGCCGTACCGGCGCGCGCAGTCGAGTTGCAGCGACCCGGAGTTCGTTGCCGCACTCGACGCCTACCGCAGCAGCGGCGGCCTGGCGCCGGCTGAAGAATTGCTCAGCTCGTTCAGGCGCGGCTGCGGGCATGAGTTGGCGACCTTGGCGCGCTGGATCGTGGCGCGCCAGGTGATCAGCTTCACATGGCAGGCGCGCACCTGGTTGCCGCTGTTCCAGCTGAACCCCGATGACCTGTCGCCGCGCCGCGACCTGGCGCCTGTGCTGGCGGCGCTGAACGCGGTTCACGACGACTGGGAAGTGGCGCACTGGTTTGCCACGCCCAACCCCTGGCTGGCCGATTGCACGCCGGTGTCGAAGGTGGCCACCGATCTGCCGGCAGTGCTGCGGGCGGCGGCGCGTGCTTGAGCGTCAGCTTGGCCAAGAGCTAGACCAGCGGTCGCTGCGGCGGCCGGCCGTCGCCGTACAGGTCGGCCAGGCGCGCGAGCGCCTTCACGTCGCGCAGGTACAGCTTGCCGTCTTCAACGCGGTGCAGCCCGCGCCGCTCCAGCTTGCGCAAGGTCTTGTTGGTGTGCACCAGTGACAGCCCGAGCCCATCGGCCACGTGCTGCTGGGTGAGCGGGAAGGGCACACCCCCCGCTCCGGCGTCGGCCTGCAGCGCGGCGGCGCGCTTGAACAGCAGGATCAGCAAGCTGGCGATGCGCTCTTCGGCACTGCGCCGGCCGACCGACAGCAGGGTGTCGTCGACGAGCGACTCCTCGTGCGCCGTCAGCCAGGTGATGTTGAAGCCCATCGACGGCTGCTGCCGGTGCAGCTCCCACAGCGAGTCGCGCTGGAACACGCAGAAGTGCGCGTCGGTCAAGGTGTCCACGCCATGCGCGGCCGCGTCGCCCATGCGCTGCTGCACGCCGATGAAGTCGCCCGGCAGCAGAAAGCTCAGGATCTGGCGCCGCCCGTCGCGCAAGGTCTTGAAGCGGAATGCCCAGCCGGCCAGCAGGGTATAGAGCGGCGCATCGGTCTGGCCCTCGTGGATCAGCGTCTCACCGGCAGCCATGCGCAGCTCGCGGCGCTTGAGCGACTGCAGCAGCGCCAGCTCTTCAGGCGTGTGGTCAAGGAACAGCTTCAGTGGCCGCAGAGGGCACTGCACACAGGGAATGTCTGTCATGGCGTCATGGTTGTTGCAGCTTCGAGACGGGCGCGGGGAGCATGTCTTTTGACACAGCGGACGCTCGCAGAGGCCCCTACATTGCCCTCGGGTTTTTCAAGCCATTGAAAGGGAACGCATGAACGCAGCCACTGCGAATTGCATTTTCCGCACCAGCCAAAGTATGACCGCCGCTCCAACTCCCTCTGCGCCGATTTACCCCGACCCCGTGGCCGTGGTTGAAGACTGGGACGCGCTGCTGCGTGCCGTCAGCACCAGGCTGCGCTTGCTCGTGGCCGACGCGCCGGCCACCGAGCCTGTGCGCAGCGGGGTGCTGGAGTGCGCGGCGGCGCTCGAACAGGTGCTGCTGCTGATCCAGGATCAGCTGCCGGCGGTCGCGCCGGCGGCGGCCCGGCGCGGGCGCTGCGACAGCACCGAGACGCCCAACCGGTGAGCCAGCGCAGCGAATCCGGGCAGCAGGAACCTCTGTAGGAAGAGGCCCACACCCGAAGCCGGTGGTGGCCGATGGTGGGCGGGCCCGGCGCAGTCGACCATGGCCGGTGTGGCTCTGCGCCGAAAGCGCCGCGCCACACGCCTTCACTCCACAAGGATTCACCATGAACCGATCCATCCTGATGCTCCCGGCGCTGCTGGGTGCCATCGCGCTGGCCGCTTGCGACAAGCAGCCGGCCACCGTCATCAATGTGCCGCCTGCACCCATCTCGGTGCCCGGACCTGCCGGCCCGCCGGGGGCGACCGGCGACCAGGGCAAGCAGGGCAACCAAGGCAACCAGGGCAACACCGGCAGCACCGGCAGCTCCGGGACCCAGGGCGAAGCAGGCAAGCCGGGCGAAGGCACCACCGTCATCGTCACGCCCGCCGCGCCCGCGGCTTCGGCGAACTGACGCCACCCCCACAACAACGAGGAGAGAGCCATGAGCCTGGGAACCATTCTGCTGATCGTGTTGATCCTGCTGTTGATCGGCGCCATTCCGAGCTGGGGGCACAGCCGGAGCTGGGGCTACGGTCCCAGCGGCGTGCTGGGGCTGGTCGTGGTCGTCGTCGTGGTGCTGCTGCTGACCGGACGCTTGTGATGTTCGAGCGCGTGGCCATCGGCCTGATGGCCGTGCTGCTCACGGCCTGCGGCGAAATGGCCACCTTGCCGGTGGCCGCAGGCACGGGGCCGCAGCCCAGCCTGCCCGCGCCGGCCAAGGGCCTGATCCCGACCGTCAACATCGCACCGGCCATCGGCTGGGAACGCGGCAGCACGCCACAGCCGGCGCCGGGCACGCGCGTGGCCGCTTTCGCCAGCGGCCTGGATCACCCGCGCTGGCTGCATGTGCTGCCCAACGGCGACGTGCTGGTGGCCGAGACCAACGCGCCCTCCAGGCCCGACGCCGGCTTCAGTCTCAGAGGCTGGATGATGGGCCTGGTGATGAAGCGCGCTGGCGCCGCCACGCCGAGCGCCAACCGCATCACCTTGCTGCGCGACACCGATGGTGACGGCGTGGCCGACCTGCGTTCGGTGCTGCTCGAAGGCCTGTACTCGCCGTTCGGCATGGCGCTGGTGGGCGACGGCCTGTACGTGGCCAACTCCGACGCCGTGCTGCGCTTTCCGTACACGGCGGGCGACACGCGCATCAGCGCACCGAGCGTGAAGGTGGTGGCGTTGCCGGCCGGTGCCATCAACCACCACTGGACCAAGAACCTCATTGCCAGCCCCGACGGTGCCCGTCTCTACGTGACCGTGGGCTCCAACAGCAACGTGGCCGAACGTGGCCTCGAAGCCGAAGAAGGCCGCGCCGCCATCTGGGAGCTCGACACCGCCACCGGCGCGCACCGCATCTTCGCCTCCGGCCTGCGCAACCCGAACGGCATGGCCTGGGAGGCGTCGAGTTCGGTGCTCTGGACCGTGGTGAACGAGCGCGACGAGATCGGCAGCGACCTGGTGCCCGACTACCTGAGCTCGGTGCGCGACGGCGGCTTCTACGGCTGGCCCTACAGCTACTACGGCCAGCACGTGGACGAACGCGTGCGGCCGCAAAAACCCGAGCTGGTGGCCAAGGCGATCGTGCCCGACTACGCGCTCGGGCCGCACACCGCGTCGCTCGGGCTCGCATCGTCGCTGGGCACCAGCCTGCCGGCGCCGTTTGCGAACGGCATGTTCATCGGCCAGCACGGCTCTTGGAACCGCCGGCCGCACAGCGGCTACAAGGTGGTGTTCGTGCCATTCGCGAGCGGCCGGCCGTCGGGCGCGGCGCCCGTGGACGTGCTGACCGGCTTTCTCAGCGAAAGCGGCAAGGCGCGCGGCCGGCCGGTCGGCGTGGCGCTGGACAAGGGCGGCGCGCTGCTGGTGGCCGACGACGTCGGCAACGTGGTCTGGCGCGTGTCGGCCGGGCTCTGACGACCGTGGTGTCGGCAATGTGGCGCTGCACTTCCATGGCATGGCTCGCCCTGTCGCTGGCCGCGTGCAGCAGCCTGCCGACCATCAACCCCGACCTGGCACGCCGCTCCGCTGCACCGGTGCAGCTGGAAGGTGCGCGCGGGCCGTTGAGCGCGGCGCAGAGCAAGGCCGTGCTCGACCGGCTGAAAAGCAGCGGCAAGCCGACCGACATCTTCGAGCGCCACCTCGCACTCGAAGAAGCCATCGCTGGCAGCCCGCTGACCACCGGCAACCAGGTGCTGCTGCTGCAGGACGGTCCGGCCACCTATGCCGCGATGCTGGCCGCGATTGCCGCCGCGCAGGACCACATCAACATGGAGACCTACATCCTGGAGGCCGACGACGTGGGGCACCGGTTCGCGCAGGCGCTGATCGCCAAACAGCGCCAGGGCGTGCAGGTGAATCTCATCCGCGACAGCGTCGGCACGATCGGCACGCCGAAGGACTTTTTCCAGCGCATGAGCGACGCCGGTATTCGCGTGCTGGAGTTCAACCCGATCAACCCGCTGGACGTGCGCAAGGACTGGACGGTGAACCAGCGCGACCACCGCAAGCTGCTGATCGTGGACGGGCGCACCGCGTTCCTCGGCGGCATCAACATCAGCAGCGTGTATTCGAGCGGCTCGTCCGGCCAGGCGGCGCGCCCGCGTTCGGTGGCGCCGGCCGATGGCGCAGTGGCCAACGCTGCACCGGGCTGGCGCGACACCGACCTGCAGCTGCAAGGCCCGGTCGTGGCGGAACTGCAAAAGCTGTTCATCGCCACCTGGGAAAAGCAGCAAGGGCCGCCGCTGGCGCCGAAGAACTACTTCCCGCGCCCCGAAAGCGTGGGCAAGCAGGTGGTGCGCGCCATCGGCAGTTCACCCGACGAACCGTACAGCCAGATCTACGTCACCCTGCTGTCGGCCATTGCCAGTGCCGAAACCAGCGTGCGCCTGACCAACGCCTATTTCGCGCCCGACCCGCAACTGCTGGCCGCGCTCGAAGCGGCGGCCGCGCGCGGCGTGGACGTGAGTCTGATCCTGCCCGGCCAGACCGACTCGTGGCTGGTCTTCCACGCCGGGCGCAACTACTACGAGCGGCTGCTGCGCGCGGGGGTGAAGATCTTCGAGCGGCGCGGCGCGATCCTGCATTCCAAGACCGCGCTGATCGACGGCGTGTGGGCCACCGTCGGCTCGACCAACCTCGACTGGCGCAGCTTCCTGCACAACCACGAGTTGAACGCGGTGGTGCTCGGGGCCGAGTTCGGCGCCCAGGTGCAGGCGATGTTCGACAAGGACCTGGCCGCCTCCGACTCGATCACGCTGGAGGCGTGGCAACGCCGCCCGATCGAGTGGCGCATGAAGGAGGCGTTCGCGCGCGCCTGGGAATACTGGCTGTGAAACCCGCCGAACCCGGGAAGTGTGTTCGCTATCGAACAGACGAATCGGGCGAGCCCGGCGTAAAAAAAGGGGCCAGCCGGTGCCACCCCGCCCACCCACAGGAGCAGACCGACATGACCCAGTCCCCGCCCATTCCGTTTCCGCCACTCAAGAGGCCCGATGCGATTGACCCGCCCACCGAGATCACCACCCCATCGGGCGCCTCGGACGCGGGCGCAAGAGCGAAGCTGGCGGTGGTTCCGGCCCAGCCAAAGCGGGCGATCAGGCTTGTTTCGCGCCTGCCTCTGAGAGTCCCGGTTTGGCCCCCGGGCGTCGATTGACGCTCCAACAGCCTGACGGTATGTGCGTTGCCGTACCGACCGCGCCCGCCCGACGTGAGAGCCTCTGGTCATGAGCGACCACCCTGTCGCCAAGGAGAGATCCGCGATGATGAGTCTGCAAGGGCTGACGGCCGAGCGTCCACTCAGCGCCGCCGGCGCCGACCTGGTGCACTTGCTGCACATGCCTATTCCCTGCTTGCCCGCCGACGTGGCGATTGGCGATCTGGACGATCTGCTGAATGCCGTCAGGGCCAAGCTTCGGCTCACGGTGGCCGACCGGCTGGCGCAGATCCCGGAGTTGCTGGCACTCGATGCCGCATTCGCGGTGCAGACCAGTGTGCTGGAGTGTGTGGCGGCGCTGGACCAGCTGCACCTGACCTTGAGCCATGAACTTGCCCGGCGACACGAGCTCGAGATCGAAGTGGCCGAGGCGAATGCCGCGTTGGCGCAGGCACGTGCAGCCCTCGGGCCCCCGGGGCCCGACGCTGCCGGCGGCGAACGGCGCAGGGTTATTCGCGCTTCGGTGCCGCGTCGGTCGGCTGAACGGGAGCCTTGGCTGGCTGCTGCTGCATCAGAGATGTGAGCACCGCCATCCAGGCTTGCGATGGCACCAACGCCACGAGCTTGGAAAAGACCCGAGGAACGAACCCGGCCAGCAAGGCCGGCGTCAGCAGCCAGCGCCAGGGCCGGCTCCAGGCCAGCAGGCCGCCCAGCACCAGCGCGGCCAGCACCAGGCTGAGCGGATTGCGTTGTGCCATCGGCCGCACCATCGCGGTGGTGGCGCCGGCCGCCACCATGCCGGCCAGACGCAGCGGGTGCTGGGCCCACCAGCGTGTCACGGCGTCGATGAGCATCGCGCTCACCGGGTTGGCTTTCAGATCATCGAACCAGGCCCCAGCCGGACGCCGGGCAGCACCAGACGATGCCGCGCGCGCCCCTGGCGGGGCCATGGCAAGGCGCAGACGTTCGCGCGACAACACGAGCCGCTCGGCCGGACCTGCCGAGTCCGATGGACCCGTCGGGCTCATGCCGCGCCCGCTTCGCGCAACATCACGATGTCGGCTTTGAGCTGCTCGCGCAATGCACTGAAGCCACCCGCTGCGCCGTTGCTGCGTGCCGCCACCAGACAAACCACGGCGACCCCCGCGGGCAACAGCGGCCCGGCCAGCAAGGCCCATGGCGCGTGGATGGTGCCGGGCGGCGACACCGCCCACAACATCAGCGCCACGCCGGCCAGCACCGCTGCCACGCCCACACAACACAGGGCCACCGCACTCAAGGTCGCCCGGCGTTTCCAGGCCGTCGAGGCGGCGCCGACCTGCGCGGCCACCATCTCGGCATAGGCCTCGGCGTGTTCGGCCAGCAACTGCGGCCGGGTGGCAACCAGGTGGAGCAGCGGGTGCAGCATGGCGCTTGTGCCGGCGTTGGATCAGCGGCGGTCGTGCGAACGCGTCATCAGGCTCAGCATCGCCATCAGCGCGGCACCGGCAGCGGCGGCAATCAGCATCGCCTTGACGGGCTCGTCCTTGATGTAGCTGACCGTGGTGTCCTGCGCCTGCAATGCCTTCTCGCGCAGTTGTGCCGAGCCGTCACGCACGGCGTCGACGCCGCGTTGGGCCATCACCCCGGCTTGCTCGCTCACGCGGTTCAGCAGGGGCGCAGCCTGCTGGCGCAGGTCCTGCACGCTCCCAGCCAGGCCGTCGAGGGCTTCGTTGGCCACGCGCTGCGTGGAGCGGATGGCCTGGTCGGCCGACTTGGCGGCCTGGTCGGCCAGGCCGTTGTTTGCTTCGACTGTCTTGTTGGAGAACATGGGGAATCCTTTGAATGGTGATGAATGGACTGTTTGCGCGCTCAGCTCTTCTTGATGAGCCCGAACAGGAAGCTGGCCACGGCCAGGATCGCGAACACGATGAACAGGATCTTGCCGATGCCCACGGCGCTGGCGGCGATGCCGCCGAAGCCGAACACGGCGGCAATCAAGGCGATGACGAAAAAGACGACGGCGTAGTGCAGCATGGAAGGCTCCTGATATGACGAGCGTGGACCGCCCGGGTTACTTTGGTGTGAACCGCAACGTGTGGTTGCGATGAGCACAGTGTGGTTTACCGCCCCGTCGGGCGCGATAGGCAGCCTTGCCAACGCGCTGTCGGGCGAGCGAGTGCGCGTGTGTAGGAGAACGCCGACAGCGTGCGCCGCCGGCGCCGGATCAGGCCTCGACCAGGCTCGACTCCGGCAAGCTCACCAGAATCGTGGTGCCTTTGCCCGGCGCGGTCGCGACGGTCAGGGTGCCGCCTTCGGACTCGACCCGAAAGCGCATGCCCACCAGCCCATAAGCCGAGTTGTGCTTGGCGTCGGCGTCGAAACCAATGCCGTCGTCGCGCACGGTCACGCTCACATTCCCGTCGTGCATGCCCAGCGCCACCCAGACGTTGCGCGCCTTGGCGTACTTGGCGATGTTGGTCATGCCTTCTTGCACCACGCGGTAGATCACCAGCTCGGAAGTGGGTTCGAGTTTCACCGGGGTGAGCGCGGTATGCACCTCGATGCCCGATTGCGCGGCGAACTCGCGCGTCAGGATCTCCAACGTGGCCACGAGGCCGAGGTTGCTCAGGGTCGAGGGGCGCAGGTCTTCGATGATGCGCCGGCCCAGCGCGATGCTGCCGTTCAGCGTGTCGACCAGGTGGTTCAGCCGCTCCAGCGCCTCGGGGGCGGTGTTGCCCAGGCGCGAGCGGATGCGCGCCGCGTCGAGCTTGGCCGAGGTGAGCAGCGCGCCCAGCTCGTCGTGCAGGTTGCGCGCCAGCCGGTTGCGTTCGTCTTCGCGCGCGGTCTGCAGGTGGTGGGTCAGTTCGGTCAGCTGCGCAGTGCGGTGCGTCACTTCCGCCTCCAGCCGGTCGCGCTCGGCCTGCACCTGGCGCTTGAGTTCTTGCTGCTGGCGCTCCAGCGCGGTGGACTGGCGCAGGTACAGGAACAGCGCCAGCAGGCTGACGGCGCTGAGTGCGGCCACGCCGACGCGGCTGAGCAGCAGGGTCTGGTAGATGTCCCCACGCCCGCGCGCGACGCTGAAGGTCTCGATCGCCAGCAACTCGGCGCTGAGCGAACGGATCGCCTCCATCTTCTCTTTGCCGATGTCGGTCAGCAGCAGGTCGGTGGCCGCCTCGCGCTTGCCCTCGTCTTGCAACTTGATGGTGAGCGCCAGCTCGGACAGCTTGACCTGCGTCAGCTCATGCAGTTGCTGAAGCACCGCATTCGCCGTCGGCTTCTTGCTGTAGTAGGGGTCGAGAAAGCTGAACGACTCGTTGATCTTGCGCAGCGCGCTTTGGTACGGAGTCAGGTATTCCTTGCGGCCGGTGAGCAGGTAACCGCGCTGCCCCGTTTCGGCGTCGAGCACGCCCTGGGCGAGGTTCTGGATCTGGATGCGCGCCGACGCCATCGAGCCCAGCTCGTCGAGCGTGCGGACCGATTGCCAATACGAGCCTTCGCTGACGAACATCATCGCGGCGGCCGCAACGCAGGCCAGCGGAAAGGCAAACGGGCTGCGTTTGACGACGGTAAAGACATCCATCAGCAAGTCTCGGCGGAAAACGTGGGATCATGCATTTCGCAGCAAAGCCAAACACCATGATTCGAATTGCCATCGTAGACGACCACGCCATGGTTCGGGCCGGGCTGAAGCAGTTCTTCGCCGACCAGATCGACTTCGTGGTGGTGGCCGAAGCCGCCAACGGCCGCGACGCGCTCGACATCGTGCGCGCCGGTGAAGTCGACGTGATCCTGATGGACATCTCCATGCCCGACCAGAGCGGCGTGGACGCGCTGGCAGCCATCCGCGCGCGTTCGCCCGACCTGCCGGTGCTGATCCTGAGTGGCTTCCCGGAAGAGCACTACGCCACCACCTTGCTGCGCCAGGGCGCCAGCGGCTACCTCAACAAGGACTGCGACCCGGAAGAGATCGTCAAGGCCATCCGCACCGTGTACCGCGGGCGCAAGTACATCACTGCCGGCGTGGCCGAGCGGCTGGCCGACGGCTTGGCCGGTGGGGGCGACAAGCCGCTTCATGAACAATTGTCGGAACGCGAACTGCAGGTGTTCCTGCGCCTGGCCAAGGGCGAAACCATCGGCCACATGGCCGACAGCATGTCGCTCAGCGTCAAGACGGTCAGCACCTACCGGACCCGGGTGATGGAGAAGATGAAGCTCGAGTCCAACAGCGACCTGACCTACTACGCGCTGAAGAACGGGCTGATTCAGTAGACCGCCGACACAGGCAGGACCGCCGACCACGCGGCGCTCAGCCGAGTGCACCGTTGCGGGTGCCCCCGCCTTCGGCGAGGCGGCCGCAATACTGGATCAGCGCATCGATGTCGTTCGACTTGTCGAACACCCTGTCGGCGCCCAGCTCCAGACACTTGAGCCGCATGTCCTGCGTGGCGAAGTTGCTCAGCACCACCATCTTGGCCCGGTGTGCGTGACCATTGGGCAAACCACCCGCGGCGCGCAGCACACCCAGACCGGAGCCGCCCTTCAGGAAGATGTCAACGATCACCAGATCGAACTGGTTGCCCGGGCGCGACAGCCACTGCACCGCGGTGGCCTCGTCCTCGGCGGTGCCGACCACCTCGACGGGTACCAGCTCTTCGAGCGTGGCGATCAGGTTTTCACGAATGACCTGGCTGTCTTCGACGATGTAGGTCTTGAGCGGAGGCATGGACTGCGCTGTTGAATTGGAGTCCAGGTCCCGCGGCGTCAGCCTGGCGATACGTTGGGTCTCGTGGCCGTCGGAAGTCTTGGCAAACAAAGGGATAAACATAAAGATTTTGGCCGATTGTGGCCGTGTGTCCGGCTTCACGCCATAGGCAAGTGCCGAAGTCCGTTGTCAGACGATTCCTACACACGGCACCCACTGCCGGATGCGCTGCCGATGTAGGAAATCAACTACGGCATCTGGCGGTGCCGTCTGCTTTGCGTGCCGCCGCGCGCTTTCGATACTGCGCTTCATGTGGAGGCGGTGCCCCGACCGGGCTCGCTGCACATCACCTTTCAGGAGCCCAGCATGAATGCCGTATCCCTCAGAACCGCCCTGGCCGCCACCGCCGCCGTTGTGATGGCCGCGCTGGGCACCCAGGCCAGCGCCCAGGTCACCTTCTATGAGCGCGACGGCTTCGACGGCCGATCGTTCACGACCAGCCGGCAGGTTCGCAACTTCGAGCGTTATGGCTTCAACGACCGCGCATCGTCCGTTGTGGTGCTGAACGACCGCTGGGAGGCCTGCTCCGAAGTCCGCTTCGAAGGGCGCTGCACGATCTTGCGGCCGGGCCGCTATGCGTCGCTGGCCGAGATGGGCATGAACGACCGTGTGTCCTCGGTGCGCATGGTCGGCAACAACGACCGCATCTCCGACGACCGATATGCACCGCCGCCGATGCCTGTCTACGACAGCCGTCGGCGCAAGGACGAACGCCTGTTCCAGGCCGACGTGACCTCGGTGCGCGCCGTGCTCGGCACGCCCCAGCAGCGCTGCTGGGTCGAGCAAGAGCAGGTGCCGGCTGTGCGCAGCGGCGCCAACGTGCCGGGTGCGATTGCCGGGGCCTTGCTGGGCGGCATCCTGGGTCACCAGGTGGGCGGTGGGCGCGGCAAGGACATTGCCACCGCTGGTGGCGCCGTCGCCGGTGCGGCGGTCGGGGCCAACGTCGGCCGCGGCGGGCAGCCGACCACGCGCGACGTGCAGCGCTGCGAAACCACGCCGGCGTCGGCGCGCCCCGACTACTGGGACGTGAGCTACGTCTTCCGCGGCCAGGAGCATCACATCCAGATGACCTCGCCGCCTGGCCGCACTGTGACCGTCAACCGCCAAGGTGAACCGCGCGCCTGAGGCCGCGGTCCGGGCTGAACCATGAACCTCATTCCCTTGCTGGTGGTTGCCGTCGGCGTGCTGCCCGTTCTGGGCTTGGCGCTGTGGGTCTGGCTGGTGAAGGCCGACACGACCGAAGAGCTGAGCTCGTTCGTCGGGTTCGACGGCATGCATTTCGAAGATTGACCTTCCCTTTTTCTCACTCCCAAAGGAATTCCCATGAACAAGACATTCAGCCTCAAGGTCTCGCTGATGATGGCCGGCCTGCTGGCACTGCCGCTGGCCCACGCCGCTTCGATGGACAAGCCCGCTTACCAGGCTGCCAAGAGCCGCATCGGAGCCGAGTACAAGGCCGCCAAGGCAAGTTGCGCGCAAATGGCGAGCAACGCCAAAGACGTTTGCACCGAAGAAGCCAAGGCCCAGGAGAAGGTGGCGCGCGCCGAGCTGGAGTACGCCTACACCGGCAAGATGGGCGACCAGAACAAGGTGTTGGTCGTGAAGGCTGAAACCGCCTACGCGGTGGCCAAGGAGAAGTGCGACGACAAGGCCGGCAACGTGAAAGACGTGTGCGTGAAGGAGGCCAAGGCCATCGAGGCGAAGGCCCTGGCCGACGCCAAGGCCGGCAAGCAGATCGTCGAAAGCAAGATGGACGCCAACGAGACCAAGCGCGACGCCGACTACAAACTGGCCACCGAGAAGTGCGAATCGCTGGCGGGTGACGCCAAGACCGCGTGCATGGCGTCGGCCAAGAAGTCGTTCGGCAAGAGCTGATATCCCACTGATCCCACTGGCCCGGCGGCGGGCCTGCCGGAGTCGGGTGCTGCGAGAATGGCCCGATGTCCGACGAGAGCCAGATCTTTGTCGCGCCCTCGTTCATCGCGCTGTTCATCGAGCCGGGAAGAACGAAGCCGAGCGCGACGCGTGAACACATTGCCGCACGGCATGAGTTCTGCGAAGACCTGGCGAACCTGCTCACCGAACACGCGTCTGCCAAGCTGTTCGAGTTGGGAGTGACCGAGGGCGATGTGCTGGAGCGAATCCAGCGTGGGCTGTTGGCAGGCGACGCTTCGGTTTCGCCCGATGAAGCCGAGTGGGTGATCCGCCGCCTGGCGGAGCTGTTGGGCTGGGGTTAGCGCGGAGGCCGATCGGTTCGGGGCTGGTGATACATTGCCTCAACCGATCGGAGACACGCCTGCGCAGTGGGCTTGCCACGCTGACGCGGCCCCCTCCGGCCCTTCATCCCACACTTCTTCCTCCCACCATGGACGCACTCGTCATTCACGCCCCCGGCGACCTTCGCATCGAAGACGTCCCGACCCCCGCCGTCGGCCCCGGCCAGGTGCGCGTGCGGGTGCGCGCCGGCGGCATCTGCGGCTCCGACCTGCATTACTACCAGCACGGCGGCTTCGGCACCATCCGCATCCAGCAGCCGATGGTGCTGGGGCACGAGGTGGCCGGCATCGTCGAGGCCATCGGCCCCGGCGTGGCGGCGCTGGTGAATGGTCCGGGCGTGGGCACGCGCGTGGCGGTGTGCCCGAGCCGACCGTGCGGCACCTGCCGCTTCTGCCAGCTCGGGCTGCAGAACCATTGCCTGGACATGCGCTACTACGGCAGTGCGATGCGCATGCCGCACGTGCAGGGCGCGTTCCGGCAAGAGATGGTGATCGAGGCGAACCAGGCCTTCCCGCTCGCCGACGGCATCAGCGACGCCGAAGGCGCGATGGCCGAGCCGCTGGCGGTGGCGCTGCACGCCGTCAACCGGGCCGGGCCGCTGCTCGGCAAGTCGGTGCTGGTGACCGGCTGCGGGCCGATCGGCGCGTTGACCATCATCGCCGCGCGCCGCGCCGGTGCCACCCACATCGTCGCCACCGACGTGGTGGCGCAGCCGCTCCGCAAGGCCGCCCTGATCGGCGCCGACGAGACCATCAACGTGGCCGAGCAGCCCGAGGCGCTGGCCCGCTATAACGTCGACAAGGGTCACTTCGACGTGGTCTTCGAAGCCAGCGGCAACGAGCGTGCCTTGCGTTCGGCCTTCGAGGTGCTGCGCCCGCGCGGCATCATCGTGCAGGTGGGCTTGTCGGCCACCGAACTGAGCCTGCCCTTCAACACGGTGGTGGGCAAGGAGTTCGACATGCGCGGTGCGTTCCGCTTCCATGAAGAATTCGGCGTGGCCGTGCAGTTGATCAACCAGGGGCTGGTGGACCTGAAGCCGCTGGTGTCGGCGACGCTCTCGTTCCGCGACGCAGGCCGGGCGTTCGCGCTCGCCGCCGACCGCACGCAGGCGATGAAGGTGCTGCTGAGCTTCGACTGAGGGCGCCGCGATGATCCTCGATGTGGTCACGGTCGGTGAGGCGATGGTGCAGTTCGCTGCGCTGCAGACCGGGCCGCTCGAAGACGTGGCGAGTTTCACGCGCGTGACCGCCGGCGCCGAGCTGAACGTGGCGATCGGCCTGGCGCGCCTGGGCTTGCGGGCGGGCTACATAAGCAGCCTGGGCGCCGACAGCTTCGGCCGCCACATTGCGCAGGTGCTGGACCGCGAGGGTGTTGACCGCACGCACGTGGGCATCGACGCTGATCACGCCACCGGCTTCATGATGAAGTCGCGCAATGACGATGGCAGCGATCCGAAGACCGAATACTTTCGCCGCGGCTCGGCCGCCAGCCGCCTGGGGCCGGCACACAACCCGCATGCCTACTGCGCCGCGTCGCGCCACCTGCACCTGACCGGCATCTACGTGGCGGTGTCACCGTCCACACGCGAGCTGGTGTTCGAACTCGCGGCTGACGCGCGCGCAGCCGGGCGCAGCGTGTCGTTCGACCCGAACCTGCGGCCGACCCTGTGGCGCACACAGGCCGAGATGGTGGAGTGCATGAACCGGCTGGCCGGCTTCAGCGATTGGGTGCTTCCCGGGTTGAACGAGGGCCGGCTGCTGACCGGCCGCGACACGCCCGAAGACATCGCCGCCTTCTACCTCGACCGCGGCGCCCGCGGCGTGGTCGTCAAGCTCGGGCCGGAGGGGGCGTACTTCGCCAGTGCGGCCGAACGCGGTGTTGCGGGCGGCGTGAAGGTCGAGCGCATCGTCGACACGGTCGGCGCCGGTGACGGTTTTGCGGTCGGTGTCATCTCGAGCCTGCTCGAAGGCATGAGCCTGGCCAGCGCGGCGGCGCGCGGCAACACGATCGGCGCCCGCGTCGTGCAGTTTCCGGGCGATTGCGACGGGCTGCCGACGCGCGCTGAGCTCGACGCCTTGAGTTGACCTGATCAGCGACGATCCTCAGCTGCCCCAGGGGCAGCTGCAACGCCCGCCGGGCCCCCCTACGGGGGAGGGCGGGCGGCGGGGGGGGGGAGGTCGCC
>JANOQS010000664.1:0-1520 GCA_031414975.1 Methylibium sp.
GCCAGCCTGACGATTGCCGTCAACCTGGTCATCGACAACCTGCCGGGCCGCGCGGCCCGCGAACGAGGAGGGCGTTGACATGGGTGCATTGGTCGTCGTCGACAAGCTCACCGTCAGTGCCGGCAGCGCCACGCTGGTCGATGCACTGAGCTTCACCATCCGCCCGGGTGAGGTGCTCGCGCTGATCGGCGAATCGGGCTCGGGCAAGACCACCACCGCGCTCGCGCTGATGGGCCATGCCCGCCGCGGCTGCAGCATCAGCGGCGGCAGCGTGCGCATCGGCGACGTGAACGTGCTCTCGCTTGCTCCGCGACCACTGCGCGCGCTGCGCGGACGCACCGTGTCCTACATCGCGCAGAGCGCGGCGGCGTCGTTCGACCCTTCGCGCAGCATCCTCGACCAGGTGGTCGAGCCTGCCGTCGTGCACGGCACACTGCCGCGCGGCGAGGCCGAACTGAAGGCGATCGCGCTCTTCCGCGAGCTGGCCTTGCCGGAGCCTGAGACCATCGGCCAGCGCTACCCGCACCAGGTCTCGGGCGGGCAGCTGCAGCGATTGATGGCGGCGATGGCGCTGATCACCGACCCGGAGGTCGTGATCCTCGACGAGCCCACCACGGCGCTCGACGTGACGACACAGGTGGAGGTGCTGCGCGCCTTCCGCCGCGTGGTGCGCGAGCGCCAGGTGACGGCGGTGTACGTCAGCCACGACCTCGCGGTGGTGGCACAGATGGCCGACCACATCCTGGTGCTTCGCGACGGCCGCATGCGCGAGGTGGGCGCCACCGAGCGCCTGCTCGCCGCGCCGCAGAACGAGTACACGCAGAGTCTGCTCGCCGCGGCGAAGCCGGCCACGCGCGCCCACGGCACGGCGGGTGCCAGTGCCGAGGTGCTGCTGCGCGTGAAGGGGCTGAGCGCCGGCTACGGTGCGCTTGGGCCTGGTGGCAAGCCGGCTGTGACCATCCTGGAAGACATCGACCTGGAGCTCAGGCGTGGGCAGGCGATCGGCGTCATTGGCGAGTCGGGTTCAGGCAAGACGACGCTGGCGCGTGTGGTCGCGGGCTTGCTGCCGCCGGCCACCGGCACGATGGAGTTCGACGGCCGCGCGCTGCCGCCGGCGCTGGGGCAACGCAGCCGCGAGGACCTGCGCCGCATCCAGATCGTCTTCCAGTCGGCCGACACGGCGCTCAACCCGTCACGGACCATCGAGGCCATCCTGGCGAGGCCGTTGCAGTTCTACCGCGGGCTCAAGGGCGAGCCGCTGCGCCGGCGCATCGATGAATTGCTGGACCTGGTGAAACTGCCTCGCACGCTGGCCGGTCGGCTGCCCGGCGGGCTGTCGGGCGGGCAGAAGCAGCGCGTCAACCTGGCGCGTGCGCTGGCCGCCGATCCCGACCTGATCCTCTGCGACGAGGTCACGTCGGCGCTGGACACCGTGGTCGGTGCCGCGGTACTGGACCTGATTGCCGAACTGCGCCGCGAACTGGGCGTGTCGTACCTGTTCATCAGCCACGACCTGCACA
>JANOQS010000665.1:0-9860 GCA_031414975.1 Methylibium sp.
GCCTTCCAGGAACTGCAGGTACGGCTGAGAATTGAAGAAGTCGAATGTGTGACGGCAGTACTCGTCGCATTCCGAAGGAAGTATCTGGCGCTTGTGGTGGCCCGCGTATCCATACTCGAAATTCACGTCTGACTTCAGCGCCTCCGTTGGGAAGTGGTTTGCAAGGCCGACGATCAGTTCACTCGGAAGAAAGTTCTCCAGGACAATGTGCGGGAAAGGCTCAGCGAAACAGTAATCACCTGCCAAAGACTCGCCGATCTCGCGCGCTTGGGCCGGATTCAACTTAAGCCCCGCAGTCAAATCAATGGGAAGGATTGGGTCCACGCTCAGATATCCTTGGGTTTCCTTGAACGCCGACATTTGGCGAACAGGCAGGCGATTTTCGCGTCAGGCGCGTTGGCGGGTAAAGAACGCCAGGATCAGATCAAGCGCAAAGAAGCTGCCCAACGCCGCCAACATCAATACCATCCCCGCCGCCCCGTGCAGAAACCCCTGCCCCGCTTCATCCCCCAGGTGATAAGTCACCAGCACCAGGATGATCACGCGCACGATGTTGGCCGCGAATGCGATGGGCAGGATGGACAGCAGCATCACCGCGTTGTGCAGCTTGCTCTTGCGCGCCGTGATGTACATGAACAGCGTGCCCAGCGCAGTCAGGCTGAACATGGAGTTCAGGCCGGAGCAGGCGTCGGCCACCAGCAGTTGGTACTGGCCGATGGTCATGGTCACGCCGGTGCGGGCAATGGGGTAGCCGGCGGTGTACAGAAGGCCTTCCACGATGACCGAGACCCATTGCTTCAGCGGGCCGGTAATGGCGTCTACCAAGATGCCAGGCAGCGGCACCATGAAGACCAGGTAGAACACCGCAAACCAGGCCACGCGCAGCGCGGGCAGGCCCTTGAGCAGCAGCAGGGCGCCGGCCACCACAAGGGGTTGCGAGCCCAGCTCGAAGATGGAGATGTTGAACGCGCGGCCCAGCACGTACAGCAGCAGGCCGGCCAGGAACAGCGGCCAGCCCAGCGCGGGGGCGGGCACGGTGGGGCTGGCCAGCAGGGGCTTGCGCAGTGTCCAGGCCAGCCACAGCAGCACGGCCAGTATCAGCGGGCCGTGGCCATGTTCTTCGCTCTTCCAGATGCCGTTGGCGGCCCACCAGTACACGGGCACGTACATGGCGGCGTAGCCGGCAATGGCAATGAACCAGGGCGGCAGCGCCTTGTCGGTGGTGCCCCGCGGCGCGCCCAGCGCGTCAGAACTCATTGAGGATGACACTGGCCATGGTGTCGGGGCACCGGTGCAGTGTTTCCGCCAGGTCCTTCAGCAGGGCTACCTTGGCCGCGTGCTTGCGCGCCACCACCAGCGCGGCGCCGCAGCGGGCGGCCACCACGGCGGCGTCTTCGCCAAACTCGGCGGCCGAGGTGTCGAACACCACGTGGTCGAACTTCTTGGTGAACTCGTGCACCAGCAGGCCGAAGCCGGGCCGCTCTACGAGCTCCAGCGGGTTGGGCGGAGTAACACCCACGGGCAGCAGGAACAGGCCGGTCACGCCGGGCACCTGGTTCACCACCCGGCGTTCGGCACGGCCAGACAAGATGCCCGACAGCCCGGCCTCGTTGGGCATGTTGAAGACGGCGTGCAGGCGCGGGGCGCGCAGGTCGCCGTCTACCAGCAGCGTGCGGCCGCCCAGTTGCGCCAGGGTGATGGCCAGGTTGGCAGCCACAAAGGTCTTGCCGTCGCCAGTGCAGGGGCTCACCACCGCCAGCGCGCGGCGTGGTGCCGTCTGGTTGGGGCCGAACACGTTGACGAGCAATTGGCTGCGCACGGTTCTGAACACTTCGGCCTGGCGCGAGAAGGGTTCGTTGAGCGCCACCAGCTCGGGGCTGAGGCGGCGCTGCTCTTGCGTGGCGACGGGGTAGCTGAACTGCTCGGACAGGGCGTGCAGCACGTCTTCTTCAGTGGCGTAGCCCAGCGCCACGGCGGCCTGGCCAAAGCGGCCGCCGTGCTCGCGCTGGTGCGCGAGGATGCGTTCGATGCGTTCGTCGCTGAGCTTGCCGCCCTTGGCAATGATGTCGCCAATGGCCTTGCCCTGGGTCTTGCCGGCCAGCGTGGCGCTTTCAGGGCCGCGCAGGCGCTGCAACACCGACTCTCGAAAGCGCTCCATGCCTGCCTCAGGCGCCGAGGCGAGTTGCGCCGGGCAGCGCGGGGCGGCCCATCATGCGCTGCTGCGCCAGGCGTTCGCGCTTGGCGCCCAGGGCCTTGGGCTTGGGCAGCGTTGCCAGCAGGGTGAGCCCGCCCATGGCGGAAGACACGTCATCTTTGGTGCGCACCCGGCGGTCGAGCATTTCGATCGCCAGTGCGGCGGCAATGCCCAGCACCAGACCACCCAGCAGTGCGCCGAGTGCGATCTTCAGTGGCGATGGGGTCGAGGGTTCGATCGGCGGCGTGGCGGGGGTGAGCACGTTCACGTTGCTCAGGGTGGCCTGGCTTTCGAGTGACGACTGGTTGAAGCGGGCCACCACGGCGTCATACGCGCGTTGGGCGGTTTCAACGTCGCGCAACAGCACCGAGCTTTCATCGCGCTGGCCTTTGAGCGACAGCATCTTCAGGCGCTGGGCGTCGAGCGCGGCGCGCACTTCGCCCACGCGCTGGCGGTTGATGTTGGCCGACACGCCCACGCTGCTGGTGGCGCGGCGGGTTTCGACCTCGATCTTGCTGCGCAGGCTGGCGATGTTGGCCTTGGCCTCCACCACTTGCGGGTGGTTGTCGCCCAGGCGCGAGCTCATCTCCTGCAGCTTGGCTTCGTTGCGCAGCATCTCGGCCGTCAGGCCCGACACCAGGCTGTTGTTCATCACTTCCTGCATGCGGTCGGCCGAGCCGCTTTGCGCGGCGGCCTGGCGGCTGCCCGACTCCGACGACACAGCCTGCAAGCCCACCAGTTGAGATGACAGTTCGGCCAGGCGCGCGTTCTCGATGTCGAGCCGCTCGTCGGTGGCGACGATGCCTTTGTCTTTCTGGTAGCTGCTGAGCTTGCCCTGCGCGACCTCGAGCCGTTCGCGCGCTTCTTTGGCGCGGCTGTCGAAGAAGCTGCTGTACTGCTTGGCCGGGTCTACGCGCAGTTCCAGGTTGGTTTCAAGGTAGGCCTGCACGAAGGCATTGGCCAGTGCCGACGCAAACTGCGGGTCGGGCGCCTGGTAGCTGAGCGTGAGCACGCTGGACTGGGGCGACGGCACCACGCTCATGCGCTTTTGAAAGGTTTCGGCCAGCCAGGTGTCGATGCTGGCGGTGCCGCCGGTGGCGTCCATCCACTGCTGGCGCACCTGCGGGTTGTTGGCCAGGTTCAGGTTGCGCACCACGCGGTTGGCCACTCGGTCGCTCTTGATCACATCGACCTGTGTGGCCATGAACAAGGGCGAGGCCATGCCGCCGTACATCATGGCGGACACCGGGTCGGGCTTGGTGTCGACCACCATGGCGGCGTTGGCGGTGTACATCTTGGGCCGGTTCATCATCACCGCCGCCGTGCCGGCCAGGGTCAGCATGAGTACCAGCAGCGCCACCCACCAGCGGGCGCGCAATATGGCAAGGGCTTGGCCGAGGTTCATGGCGGCATGGGCCTAGAAAAGGCTTTCGCGCACATACACCACGTCGCCATCGCGAAGCGCGTCGTCCATGGCGGGCTGGATGATGTGGGTCTTGCCGTCGCCGCCCTTGCGGTGCACGCGCAAGCCCTTTTCGGTGCCGCGCTGGGTTAGCCCGCCGCCGGTGGCCAGGGCCTGCATCAAGGTCATGCCGCGTTCCAGGCGAATGGTGCCGGGGCGTTGCACCTCGCCGTAGATGAAGATCTGCGGGGCGCGGTCGACATAGAGCACGTCGCCGTTCTGCACGAAGACGTCGTCTTCGCGGCGATCGCCACGGAACAGGCTGGGCAGGTCGACCTCTTTGCGGAAGGTCTGGCCGTTGCGGGTGCCCACCAGGGTCAGCGTGTCGGCACCGGCCGGGCCAATGCCGCCGGCCGTGGCCAGCAGGTCAGACAGGCGCATGTCGGCCACTTCGAGCGGAAAGCGCCCGGGCTTGTTCACCTGCCCCAGCACCGAAACCTGGTTGCCGCGAACCTGCACCACCTGAATGCTGACCTGGGGCTGCTTGAGGAAGTTGCCTCGCAGCAGGCCGTCGGCAATCTGCTTCTCGGCCTGCGGCACGGTCAGACCGCCGAGCTTGACTGCACCGAGCAGCGGGTAGCTGATGCTGCCGGCTTCGCCGATGCGGGTTTCGAGCGTGAGGTCGGGGCTCTGGTACACGTTGATGCGCACCACGTCGCCGGCGCCCAGGCGGTATTCGTTGGCCGCGAGCACAGCGGCGGCGGTGGCAGCGGGCGCGGCCGTCTGAGCCCAAGCGCCGGGCCCTGCCGTGGTCAGCACGAACGCGAGCGTGGCGAGCACTCCGGCGCCGGCGAGTTGCAGCGAGCGGCGGACCGTGCTCATTTCTTCAGCCCCATGCCTTTGCTGATGGCATCGGCGTCGAGCCCGCCACTGGCGGCAGGTGCCGCCGGAGCCACGGCTGCGGCGGCGGGCGCACCTTCGGCGAACTTGCCCACGTATTGAATCTTGGCTTCGGCGCGCATGGCCTTCAGGTTGCTTTCGACGATCTTGCGCTTGGCGTCGTTGAGCAGGAACTGTTCTATGGCGGGGCGGGCGCGCGCTTCGTCCACCGGCTCGGCCCTGGAGCCGGTCAACACCACCACCTGGGCACCGTTGGCAGACGGCACCAACATGGCCTGGCCGTCTTTCATCTTGGCAAACGTGTCGAGCATGTTCAACGGCAGTTGCTCGGCCGGGCGCACGGCCTGGTTGCCGGCAAAGTTGAAGTTGCTCGCCTTCAGAAAGTCGATGAAGTCGTTCACGGTCTTGGCCGCAACGAGCTTGGCGCGCAGGCCTTCGACTTGTTCGGGCTTGGCTTCGATGGCGATTTCTTGAATGTTGTAGATGCGCCGCTCTTTGAAGAGTGCGGGCTTGTCGGCGTAGTACTTGGCAATCTCTTCGGGCGTGGGCTTGGGCGCGGCTTCGCCGGTTTTCTCGAGGTAAGCGCGGGCGATGATCTCGCGCCGCGCGGCCTCTAGCTGCTGCACCACGCGGGGTTCGCGGTCGAGCTTGAGGTCTTGCGCCTTTTGCAGCGCCAGTTCCTGGTCGACCAGGCGCTCGAGCACCTGCTTGCCGGCGGCGTCGGCCTGCTCGGGCTTGAGGCCGCGCTGCTGCTGCAGCACGAAGTTGATCTGGTGAACCGAGATCTCTTCCTTGTTGACCTTGGCCGCAATCTGGCTGGCGGGCTTGTCTTTCTTGTCGCCGCAGGCAGCCAGCGACAGGGTGAGCGTTGACACAGCGATGACGAAAGATGCAGCTCGGAAAGATAAGGTCATGCGCAGGGTCTCGTAGATCACCAAAACAAGAATGAGTTTACGGTTAAACCTCCAGCTGACCTGTAGGACGAAAGCGGGTCCTGGGCAAACTTGAGGCAGCGTATCGTGAACAAATTGGGTGCCCTGTTGGCGCATTCCATCAAAATGTGACACCGCCTAAGAAAAGAAGAAACCCCGCCGCAGCGGGGTTCCGGTTCAGGCCGGAAGAGCTTCCGCGAGGTTCAACCCTGGTGTGGCCGGCGACGGCGCGCCACGTAGCCGATGACTCCCAGGCCGGCGAGCATGAGTGCGTAGGTTTGGGGTTCGGGGACGGCGGTGACGCTGATGTTGTCGAGCGTCGGGCCGCCATAACCACCGCCGCTGGTGAATGAGACCAGGGACTGCCCGGTGAAGGAGGCCTGCCAGACACGGCTCACGTGGGTAATTGCCGATGCAATGGGCAGCACTTCAGTCGCACCGCCGAAGACAAAGGTGAGCGGCGTGCCCTCGTTCTTGAAGTAGTCCCACTGCAGAAGATATGTCTGCCCAAGGACAGCAGCGAAGGACTGCGAAAGCGAGCCTGGGCCGGGGCTGCCCGCGAGATCGATGCTCACGTTCGTGATCGAGCCATAACCTTCCTTTATCAGATCGACACTGGTGCCGCCCACGGTCCACGCTCCCAGACCGAGGGGGTCGTCGACCGTGACCACGGTGTATCCCCCGCTCGCGACTCTCGACTCAAAGCTCTCGAAGTCGCCGTCGCCCAACAGATTGGCCTGTGCGGCGCCGGAAGCCAAGGCGGCAACCAACACAGCCAGTCGAAAAGGATTTTTCGCTTCCATGCTTCTCTCTCCCTATGAAGGCCTTTTCAAACCCCCCAACGGGGCCCGATTGATCCTTTGAGGCTAGGGTAGACCCTCCCCCTATATCGGGGAACCCCGCGGACCGGGGGTTTATTGGCACAAGTTCACGGCCGATCACGACGTCCGCCCATTCATCGCAGCCGCCGTGCGGTTTTCACGCACGCCCCCTGGAACGCGGGGGTGTCACGCGGGTTTTCCCATCCCCACAATCTGGGGATAACGGGAATGACCTGGCCCTTCGGGCACAGCGCACCCGAAGGAGGAATGCCATGAAAACGAAGTTGTTCGCCGCCCTGGCGGGCTTGATGGCGGTTGCTTCCGTGCAAGCCGTGCCTGTCTCCGATGGAGGGGGCTTCACTTACGAATTGCTCGACTTCTCGAGCACCACTGGCGGCGTGCTGCACCCGACGGGTTCCTGCTCGCACCCCGGCGCCGACTACCGCTGCAACCCGATGACCTTCGACGCCGGCGTAGGCGGCACGTTGACGGCGACGGCAAGCGGCTCCAGCCTGGTCTACCAGGAACTGCCTGAAGCGGAGCGAGGGCTCGGCGTCGTGGCCGGCGCCAGCTCAACCAGCAACACGTGGATCAGCGACAGCGAAGTGTTGAAGCTGAGCTTCACCAACGCCGTGAACCTGGTCGGCTACCACATGTACCAGTCGGGCAACGCGCCGGGCTCGGACCACTTCAAGGTGAGCTCCGACGAGGGGCAGAGCTGGGAAACGCGCAGCTTCGCCAGCGTGGTGTTCACCCAGTGGCACAGCAACGAATGGCTGACCAACACCCACTCGCTCTGGTTCAAGGCCGAGGACGACGAGAAGTTCTACGTCGGCGCCGTGAAGATCACCAGCGCTGTTCCCGAGCCGCAGACCTATGCGTTGATGCTGGCCGGGTTGGGGCTGGTCGGGTTTGCCGCGCGCCGCCGCCGCAAACCGGGCTGCTGACGGTCTTGGGGCGGGGTGCCGGGGCCCGCCTGAGCGCCGCTCAAGCGGGGCCGAAGGCGGGCCTCAGCATTTGATGCCCACGTGCAGCGCCACCACGCCGGCGCTCAGGTTGTGCACGTCCGCGTGGCCGAAGCCGGCGGCCTTCATCATGGCCTTCAGTTCGGCCTGGCCGGGGTGCATGCGGATGGATTCGGCCAGGTAGCGGTAGCTTTCGCCATCGCCCGCCACCAGCTGGCCGATGCGCGGCAGCACGTTGAACGAATACCAGTCGTAGGCCTTGCTCAGCGGCGCGGCGACCTTCGAGAATTCAAGCACCAACAGGCGGCCGCCGGGTTTGAGCACCCGGTTCATTTCGGCCAGCGCCTTGTCTTTGCGGGTCATGTTGCGCAGACCGAAAGCCACGCTGACGAGGTCGAAGCGGTCGGCTGCGAAGGGCAGCGCTTCGGCGTCGCACAACAAGGTGGGCAGCACCAGGCCTTCGTTGAGCAGGCGGTCGCGGCCCTGGCGCAGCATGGCGTCGTTGATGTCGGTGTGCAGCACCAGGCCCTGAGGCCCGACCTTGCGCGCAAAGGCACGCGCCAGGTCGCCGGTGCCGCCGGCAATGTCGAGCACCTGGTCACCGTGGCGCAGGTTGGCCACCGCCACGGTGTAGGCCTTCCAGGCGCGGTGCAGGCCCATCGACATGAGGTCGTTCATCACGTCGTAGCTGGAGGCGACCGAGTCGAACACGCCGCGCACGCGGCCGGCCTTCTGGCCTTCGTCGACGGTCTTGAAGCCAAAATGGGTGTCGGTCATGGGGGCTCTTGAACAGGTGGTGAGAAACGCCTTGCTTCAGAACGACCTCGAGCAAATGGGCAGTGTTCCAATCCAGGCCGCCGGGCTGTTCCGCCAAGAGCCAGTGTCGAAGTTGCCTCGGCAGGCATTCATCTACAAGAACGTGCATCAGGCCGCAGCTTGCTCGCGCTCCAATGAAGCCTCGGCCTCATGCAGGGCGGCGAAAAGCATGGCCACGGGCACGCGGGTGCCCACAAAGACGGGGGTGCCCCCAAGCACTTCCGGTTCTGGCGGAACGATCCTTGAGCCCATGGTCTTCTCCTCATCTAATGATGATGGTTGCCACACGCCGACCCACCACCGGCCTCCGGCATCGGCGCGTCGCGGCTCATGCCGGCCGCTTGCAGGCGGCTTTCGTACTGTTGCCACAACTCGGCCTGCTGGGAGCCCAGAAAGTACAGGTAGTCCCACGAGAAGATGCCGGTGTTGTGGCCGTCGGAAAAGTGCGGCTGCACGGCGTAGTTGCCCACCGCCTCCAGCGCGGTCAGTTCGACCTCGCGCTTGCCGGTCTGCAGCACTTCTTGCCCGGGGCCGTGGCCCTGCACTTCGGCGCTGGGTGAATACACGCGCATCAGCTCGAAAGGAATGCGGAACTGAGCGCCATCGGCAAAACCCACCTCCAGCACACGCGACTGCTGGTGCGCGGTGATGGCGGTGGGTTGCGGGGTCTGGGCAGTGAGGCCGGCCATGGTGGGTGCGCCTTGTGAGTGAGTCACTCGAAGTGTAGCGGCGCGCCGCGGCCGGCAGTGACTCACAGCCAGCTCTGCGCGAGCCGGCCGGGCCCGGCACCGGCTACTGCTTCAGGCCGTCCATGCGGATCACCTCGAAGTTGGAGCCTTTCACGCTGCCGAGCTGTGAGTTCAGCACGCTGTTGTTCCAGCGCTCGTCGGGGGCGCCGCTGACGAACCAGTTGCTGCCGTTGTCGGCCACGAACATGCCGTAGGTCTTCATGGCCTGCAGGATCGCTTTGACCTCGGTGCTGAAGTTGGACGGGATCACGTAGCTCGCCTTCAGCCGCACGCGCATGCCCATGGGCGGCAGGTTGACCGAGGTGTTGCTCGAGGCAAAGTGCGTGGCCGGCGGCACGTAGGCGCGCCGGCTGGTCTGCACGGTGAAGCGCAGCGCGTGGCGGATCACGCCCGAGGCAGCTTCGTCGTAGCGCACCAGGCCGGGGAAGATCGGCAGGCCGGCCGCGTCGGCACTGGTCCAGCCGGGTTGGCCGCCGGGGCGCACATTGTTCGAGCTCAGGTCGAAGACGGCACCCGAGTCGGCATTCCAGCGGTTGCCGGACTGCGCGTAGGCCACGTACAGCTCGTAGAGGCGGTTGCTGTCGCGGTTGATCACGATCACGTGGCGGTCGCCGGTGCCGCTCAGGCCCCCCTCGACCGGTGCGGTGGACGGGATCGGGTACGGGCCGGGGTCGCTCTCATTGCCGTAGGCGGTGAAGTTGATCGTCGCCGGTGCCTGGCTGTTGTCGACGACCATGTACGGAATGCCGATCGGACCTCCGTTCCACTGCCCCGAACCGAAGTCGCCGCGCAGGCCGGTGGTGGCGCCGATGCTGGCGATCAGGTTGGCCGAGTTGGGGTCGACCGGCGCGCTGGTGATGTCGGTGTTCCACGGGTTGCTGGCCGGGAACGGGATCGCGCCGTTCAGGCTCGCACCGATGCCCAGGCTGGCGCCGGCCATCGAGCCGTACTTGACGCCCGGCGCAGGTGCAGGCGCAGGTGCAGGCGCGGGTGCAGGTGCAGGTGCAGGTGCAGGTGCAGGTGCAGGTGCAGGTGCAGGTGCAGGTGCAGGTGCAGGTGCAGGTGCAGGTGCAGGTGCAGG
>JANOQS010000666.1:0-3005 GCA_031414975.1 Methylibium sp.
AACGTAGCGAACGCAGTGAGCGAAGTGAGTTTGGCGACGGGCCGCGAGACCGAGCACCGCAGCGCAGTCGGTGTACCCGCCGACCGCCCCAGCATGAGCCCCGGCCGGGTACCGCCTGCCGCGCCGCGCAAACCCTCCGCAAGACTCAACGGATCCCGGCCCGAATCGAAGCGACGACATGCTGAAGCGCCTGCTCTCCCACGACATGCCACGCAGCCCGCTGCTGGCGATTCTGCTGGTGGCCATCGTGCTCGGCCTGGCGCTCACTCCGTTCATCTTCCCCGGCACCAAGGCGCTGAACGTGTCGGCCAAGATCATGATCTTCATCGTGCTGGTGGCCAGCTTCGACCTGCTGCTGGGCTACACCGGCATCGTGAGTTTTGCGCACACCATGTTCTTCGGCATCGGCGCTTATGGCGTGGCGATTGCCAGCACGCGGCTGGGGCCGACCTGGGGTGCCATCGCGCTCGGCGTGGCCGCGGCGCTGGTGTGCTCGCTGCTGCTGTCGCTGTTGATCGGTGCGTTCAGCCTGCGCGTGAAGGCGATTTTCTTCGCGATGATCACGCTCGCCGTGGCCTCGGCATTCCTGAACCTGGCGTCGCAGTTGTCCGACTTCACCGGCGGCGAAGACGGCCTGAACTTCAAGGTGCCCGAGGCGCTTCAGCCCGGCACGCAATATTGGCCCGAGCCGTTCCTGGGCGCGTCGATCGACGGGCGGCTGCTGAGCTACTACGGCCTCTTCATCGTGACCGTGCTGCTGGTGTTGACCATGCTGCGCATCGTCAACTCGCCATTCGGGCGCGTGCTGCAGGCGATCCGCGAGAACGACTTTCGCGCCGAGGCGATCGGCTACCGCACGGTGGTGTACCGCACGCTCGGCAACGTGCTGTCGGCCTTGTTCGCCACCCTGGCCGGTTGCCTGCTGGCACTGTGGCTGCGCTACCAGGGGCCGGACACGTCGCTGTCTTTCGAGATCATGCTGGACATCCTGCTGATCGTGGTGATCGGCGGCATGGGCACGATCTACGGCGCGGTGATCGGCTCGGTGCTGTTCGTCATTGCGCAGAACTACCTGCAAGACCTGCTCAAGCTCGCAGGTGCTGCGCTCGAAGGCGTGCCTGTGCTGTCGCAGCTGGTCTCGCCCGACCGCTGGCTGCTGTGGCTGGGCATCCTGTTCGTGCTGTCGGTCTACCACTTTCCGACCGGCGTGGTCGGGCGGCTGCGCGCCAAGGCGGCCGCGCGCAAGGCGGCGGGGTCTTGACGATGGACTTCACGTCGAACTACCTCCAGTGCGAAGGCCGCGAGCTGCACTACACCGAATGGGGTGCGCAGCACCGTGAGACCGTGATTGCCTGGCACGGCCTGGCGCGCACCGGGCGCGACATGGACGACATGGCCGAGCACCTGGCGCAGCGCTACCGCGTGATCTGCCCCGACACGATCGGCCGCGGCCTGAGCCAGTGGAGCCCCGAGCCCGAGCGCGAGTACTGCCTGGCGTTCTATGTGAAGCTGGCCGAAGCGCTGGTCAACCAGCTCGGCATCGAGCGTTTGCATTGGTTGGGCACGTCGATGGGCGGCGCGATCGGGCTGCTCGCGTCGGCCACTGCGCTGCGCGGCCGAGTGCGGCGCCTTGTGCTGAACGACAGCGGCCCGCAGGTGGCCGACGCTGCGCTCGCGCGCATCCGAAGTTACGCCGGCAACCCGGCCGCGTTTGCCACCGTGAGCGAACTGGAGCAGTACTTCCGCACCATCTACAAGCCTTACGGCGCGATGAACGACGCGCAATGGCGCCGCCTGACCGAAACCTCGACCCGCCGCCTGCCCGACGGCAGAGTGACGCCGCACTACGACCCGGCGATGGTGATGCAGTTCACCCACCACACCGACGACTACCTGCTGTGGAACCAGTGGGACACGCTCGACCTTCCGGTGCTGTGCCTGCGTGGTGAAGCGTCCGACCTGCTGCTGCCCGAGACGGCCGAGCAGATGCGCAACCGCGGCCCGCGCGCGGTGGTGGTCGAGATAGCAGGCTGCGGCCATGCGCCGACCTTGAACACGCCCGAGCAGTTTGCGCTGGTCGAAAGATTCTTCGCCGCCTGAGTTCAGGCTTCATCACCACAAGGCAACAAGGAGACAACATGAAGAACTGGATTCGATGTGCATCGGCCACCGCCGCCGCGCTCACCCTGGCCGCCGCCGCGCACGCCGCCGGCACGGTGGGCACCACCTTCCCGGCCGACTTCCCGGTCATCGAAGACACCTCGCTCGGCAAGCCGGTCATCGGCTTCGGCGCCGCCGGGCCGGTGGCGCGCACGCCGGTGATCTTTCTGCACGGCAACAACGACACCCCGTTCCCGACCGCGTGCGGCGTGTTCGGCAAGATGCAGGTGATGGCGCAGTACCTGGCCGACAACGGCTACGCCACCAGCGAGCTGTGGGGCCTGGGCTACCAGGGTGACCAGTGCGATCTGGTGACGGTCGGCCAGACGCGCCGCTCCAGCATCGCCCACACCAACGCCGCCAACGTGCCCGATCTGCGCCGTTTCGTGCGCGCGGTGCTGGCCTACACCGGCGCGAAAGAGGTCGACGTCGTTGCGCACAGCCTGGGCGTGACCTTGGCGCGGGAATGGATCCGCCAGGACAGCGCCGGCAACCAGGTGCGCCGCTTCGTCGCGATCGACGGGCCCAACCAGGGCATCATCAATTGTTCGCCGTCGCCGCTGAACTACTTCCAGGCCGCAGCCGCCGGCGGCTTCACGCCGCAGAGCGAGGTGTGCACGGAGCTGGGCTCGCCGGACACGCCGTTCCTGAAGCTGCTGAACCGCGACGATCATGATCGCGGCTGGCACGGGCACGGACACGGACACGGGCACGGGCACGACGCTGGCGACGTGCGCACGCTGGTGATTCGCAACGCCGACAAGAGCTTCGTGTTCTTCCCGCTGGTCGATGGCTTCATCGCGCCGGTTCCGGCCGAAGACTCGTTCGGCAAGCCGTTCGACTTC
>JANOQS010000667.1:0-26043 GCA_031414975.1 Methylibium sp.
CTTGTCGCCGCGCAGCCGGTCGCTGTCGTAACCGAGCCGGCGCGCGGTGGCGCGCACGTGGCGGCGGGTTTGATCGGACAGGCCGCGCTGGTTCTTCAGCGCGCGCGACACGGTGCCGACCGATACGCCAGCGGCCTCGGCAACGTCGCGGATGGTGATGGCCATGGTGTGTGGCGTTGTCGCTTCAGGCGTTGGGCCGGGCTTGCAGCCGGTAGTGCAAGGTCAGCGGCACGTCGGGATGCAGCGCGATGCCGGCGTGCTGTGCTGCGGCGTGGCCGGCCGGTGGCGTGGCCACGCGCCCCAAGTCGAACGGGCCGTTGACGGGCTCCACGCCGAGCGCCCAATGCCTGCCGTTCCAGGGTGCTGCGCTGCGGCCGCGGTGGCTGACCCACAGCATCAGGTCGGGCAGCAGTGTGCGGTCCCAGTCGAGCCGCAAGGTCCAGCGCTGGTCGATGTAGTCCAGCTCCACCGGGGCGTTGACGCCTTGCAGTTGCAGCAGTTCTTCGGTGTCGAAGCGGAGCGGGTAGCGAGACAGGTCGAGCGCGTCGCCATCGGCCATCGGCACGGCGCGCAGGCTGGCGAAGACGGCGTCGGGCCGCAACCGCGAAAGGCCTTCTTCGGCCGGCACCGGGTAGCTCAGGCCGGGGCCGGTGTGCTCGACCTGCAGTTCGACCCGCCCCGCGTCCAGCCGCAAGGTCGGGTGCAGCGCAACCGGCAGCACGCAGGGCTCGTGCACTTCGATCTGCAGGCTGATGCGCAGCGCCGGTGCGTCGGGCACCGCGTGTACCCAGCGCGTCAGCCGGTGCACCGGCTGACCGCCTGGGTAGCTGATGCCCAGGCCGAGGCTGAAGGGGTCATCGGCGGGCAGCCATTGCCACTCGTGGTGCGAACCGAAGCCGTGCCCCCAGGCGTCTGGCGGCGTCTTTGCTTGCCAACCCGCCGGCAAGCCGCGCGGCAGGTCGGTGCGCCCGAACGGCACGCAGGGCCATTCGCCGCGCAGGCGCCGCAGGATGCCGGGCAGCGCCGCGCTGCCGGGCTCGTCGGCCCACGGCGCCACCTGCATTGGCGAGAAGTCGACATGGCCAGCGGCGCGAAAGACCACCGGCGCGAGCATCGCGCCCAGGCGCTGCAGGGTGGCTTGCCCATGCGCCCAGGTCAGCGTGCGCGACTCGTCATGGCGCTTCGGCTCGGTGTCGGTCGGCGGGTTCATCCGGGGCTCCGCGAAAGTTCGAAACTTACCTCAGTTCCCTCACAATGCGCGCCAGCCAAGGCACCGAGAGAGACCCGATGATGTTGCGACACCTGGTTCTGCTGCGTTTCAAACCGACGGCTTCAGCGGCCGACATCGCCGCGATTGAAGCCGCTTTCTGCGCCTTGCGTACACGGGTGCCCGGCGTCAACGATCTCGAATGGGGCACCGACGCGAGCCCCGAAGGCCTGGCCAAGGGCTTCACGCACGCCTTCATGCTGAGCTTTGCCGGGGTTGCGCAGCGCGACGCGTATCTGCCGCACCCGGCGCACCAGGCGTTCGTCGAGCAGCTCAAGCCGCTGCTGGACGACGTGCTGGTGCTTGACTACGAGGCGACGTCCGCCGGCTGAGCCGGGTCGATGGACGCGTACGCCAGCCGCACATAGATCGGCGCAAACGCCTCGGCCTGCGTCACTTCGAGCAGGTGCTCGCGCGCCAGCTCCAGCAGCGCGATGAAGGTGACCACCAGCACCTGCGGGCCGCGGCTCGGGTCGAACAGGTCTTCGAACATCGCAAAGCGCCGGCCCTGCAGCGCGCGCAGCACGATGCTCATGTGCTCGCGCACGCTCAACTGTTCGCGCGAGATGGTGTGGTGCTGGCTCAACTTGGCGCGCTTCATCAGGTCGGCCCACGCCGCGCGCAGGTCGTCGGCGTCCACGTCGGGCAGGCGCGGCGCGAGCGACTGTTCGATCACCACCTGCGCACGCAGAAAGTCGCGCCCGATCACCGGCAGCGCGTCCAGCCTTGCGGCGGCGAGTTTCATCTGTTCGTATTCGATCAGCCGGCGCACCAGCTCGGCGCGCGGGTCTTCGGGCTCGGCGCCGTCGGCCGACTTCTTGGGCGGCAGCAGCATGCGCGACTTGATCTCGATCAGCATCGCCGCCATCAGCAGGTATTCGCTGGCGAGCTCGAGGTTGCTCTTGCGGATTTGTTCGACATAGGTCAGGTACTGACGCGTGACGCTGGCCAGCGGAATGTCGAGGATGTTGAAGTTCTGCTTGCGAATCAGGTAGAGCAGCAGGTCCAGCGGGCCCTCGAAAGCTTCGAGGAACACCTCCAGCGCGTCGGGCGGGATGTACAGGTCGGTCGGCAGCGCGAACAGCGGCTCGCCGTACAGGCGCGCCACCGCCACGCCGTCGACCACCGCCGGGCCGGCGGCAGCGCCCGCGCCGTCGATCGCGACAGCGGCGCCCTCGGCGTGGTCCAGCACGTCGTCACTCACTTCAAGGGGGCCGGGTGCGGCGCTACTTCGTCTGGTAGACGTAGGGCTGTTGCGGCACCTTGGCGTCGGCGTAGTCGGCCTGCGCGGCGCTGTCCTGGCGCTTGTCCCACAGCAGGGCACGGCCCTGGCGTTGCTCTTCTTCGAGCGTGGGTTTTTTCGCCTTCATGTCTTCGATGAACGACGTGACGTCGGATTTGTAGTGCTTCCAGAACAGTGGCATGAGACGTCGCGCCCAAAGGTTGCGCTAGAGTTTGACTCTCCATTTTACCGAGGGACGGGCATGCTCAAAGCTCTGCGTGTGTTGCTGGTGGTTTTTGCGGCCTGGGCCGGTCTGGCGGGCTGCGACCCGAAGCGGATCGCCGAACTCGAAGAAGGCGTGGCCACCGAGGCCGACGTGCGCGCCAAGTTCGGCGAGCCGGCGGCGGTCTACACCGAAGAAGGCGGCGCACGCACTTTCGAGTACCCGCGCCAGCCCGAAGGCCAGGTGAACTACATGATCACCATCGGCACCGACGGCAAGATGAGCGCGCTGCGCCAGGTGCTGAAGGAAGCCTCGTTCGTGAAGGTGGTGCCGGGCATGGACAAGGCGCAACTGCGCCGCCTGCTCGGCCGGCCGGCCAAGACCCAGCTGTACGAGCTGAAGCAGCAAGAGGTCTGGGACTGGTACTTCCGTCAAGAGAACAACGACAACCGGGTGTTCTCGGTGATCCTCGACAAGAACGGCCTGGTGCTGTCCACCGCCACGGCGGCGGACCCGCGCACCAGCCTGCCGGGCGGATGAGCGCGGCGCCGGGCTGGGGGTGCTGGTTGGCGCACTCGCTGGCGCGGTGGCCGTGGCTAGGGCCCGCGCTTTGGCTGTCGGTCCTGATGCTGCCCTGGCCGGTGGCGGCCCAAGCGCGTTTCGACTTCGAGGCCACGCCCGGCCTGCTGCCCAAAGACGTGGTGCCGGCGCACTACGCCTTGACGCTCGACCTCGACCCGCAGCGCGACGGCTTCTCGGGCCAGGCCATCATCACCGTGCAGGTACGCAAGCCGGTGCCCGCGGTCGTGCTCCATGCGCACGAGCTGCAGGCCCTGAGCAGCGAGCTCGTCGACGCGGCGGGTGGCACGCGCGCGCTGGCGATCGTGCCCGACCCGAAGACGCAGACCTGGCGCCTGACGCCCCGCGACGGCCGCCCGATCGAAGCGGGCCGGTACCGCGTGCAGATCGGCTACGTCGGCAAGGTGCAGGGCGCGGGCGAGGCGCTGTTCCGCGCCGAACACAGAGATGAGCGCGGCGAGCCGGTGCGCATGCTGGCCACGCAGCTCGAGTCGGTGTTCGCGCGCAAGGTGTTCCCGGCCTTCGACGAGCCGGCCTTCCGCTCCGTGTTCGAGATCGCGGTGCGTGCGCCGAAGGGCTACACGGTTGCCTCCAACATGCCGCTGGCCAGCCGCACCGAAGAAGCGAACGGCGAACTGCACCGCTTCCAGCCCACCCCGTCGATGCCGACCTACCTGGTGGCCGTGGCCGTCGGCCGCTTCGACGAGCTCACCGGTGAGGCCGCCGGCGTGCCGCTGCGCATCCTGGCCGCGCCCGGCAAGCGCGAACTGGCGCGCTACGCCCTGCAGGTGACGCAGCAGGTGCTGCCGCACTACAACGAGTACTTCGGCCTGCCGTACGCGCTGCCCAAGCTCGACCAGTTCGCCGTGCCCTCGGGGCGCGACGGCGCGATGGAAGACTGGGGCCTGATCTCGTACGCCGAATCGGTGCTGCTGTTCGACCCCGCCAAAAGCAGCCCCGAAACGAAGCAGACGATCTTCACGATGGTGGCGCACGAGGTCGCGCACCAGTGGTTCGGCAACCTGGTCACCGCATCGTCATGGGACGAGATCTGGCTCAACGAGGCCTTTGCCACCTGGCTCGAACGCAAGACCACGGCGCGCTTCAACCCCGACTGGCAGGTCGAGCTGCAACATCGCCTGCCGCTCGATCGCACGATGACGCTTGACGCCGGCCCGGCCACGCGCGCCATCCGCTCCGGCCCGGTGCGTGAAAGCAGCGTGTTCGACGTGTTCGACAACATCACCTACGTCAAGGGCGGTGCGGTGCTGAGCATGCTCGAACAGTGGATCGGCGCCGACACGTTCCGGCGCGGTCTGGCGGCCTACATCGACGAACGCAAGTATTCCAACGCCACCGCCGGCGACCTGTGGTTTCACCTCTCCAGTGCCTCGGGGCGCGACGTGTCGGGCGTGGCGGCGAGCTGGACCGACCAGGCCGGCTTTCCGGTCGTGCAGTTGCGTGCCGCCTGCGAGAGCGGGCGCACCCGCGTGAGCCTGGCGCAGCAGCGTTTTGCCAACCAGCCCGGGCCGGTGGCGGCGCAGCTGGGGGCGCGGATGTGGAAGATTCCCGTGCTGCTGTCGCGCGGCAGCGAGGTGAGCACCGTGATGCTCGATGCGGCACGTGCCGAAACCGAGCTCCCCGGTTGCAGTGACGAACCGGTGCTGGCCAATGCCGGCGGCAAGGGCTTCTACCGCGTGGCGTACGAGACACCGGCGCGGGCCGCGCTGGTGGCGCGATTCACCGGCCTGCCGCCGGCCGACCAGGTGGTGCTGCTCAGCGACACGTTTGCGCTGGCGCAGGCCGGCCAGTTGCCGATGGCGAGTTACTTCAGCTTGCTGGCGGCGCTGCCGGGTGTGCAGGGCACCGCGCGCGCCACCTTGTTCTCGATGGCTGGCGCGGCCATCGACCAGCTCGACAGCGCTCTGGCCGGCACCGCCGCGCAGGCCAAGGTGCGGGCCGCCGGCCGGGCGCTGTTCGGGCCCGAACTGGCGCGGGTGGGCTGGGTAGCGCAGGCGCAGGGGGAGCCGCAGGCGCAGGAGGAGCCGCAGCTCGAAAAGCTGCGCGGTTTGCTGATCACGCGGCTGGCGCGCTGGGACGACGGCGACGCGATCGCGCGCGCCAAGCAGTTGTTTGGGCAAGACGAAGCGGGGCAGGTGCCGCTGGCGGCGTCGATCCGCGCCGCGGTGATCGAAGCGGTCGGCACGCATTCGGACCGCGTGCTGTTCGATCAGCTGGTGGCCCGCCTGAAAGGGGCGGCCAGCGAGGAAGACCGCTGGATGTACGCGTCGGCGCTGGCCTCGGGGCGCGACGCCGGCCGCGCCAGGGAGTTGCTCGCCGCGTCGCTGAAGGCGTGGGCGCCGCCGAACATCGCGGCGTCCATCCCCGGCATGGTGGCCGAGCGCTCGCCGCTGGGCGTGCTCGCGTACGACTTCAGCCTGGCGAACTGGGACCGGCTGGCCAAGCTGGCCGGTGGCAACTGGGCTGGCAGCAGCTGGCTGCTGCCGAGCGCAGCCAACCGCTTCAACGACCGGGCACGCGCCGCTCGGCTGGTGGCCGACCAGCAACGCAAGGCCGGGCCCGACGGCGCGGCGCCTGCGGCGCGCGTCAGTGCCGAGATCGAGCTCCTGGCAGCCGTGCGGCAGCGCGAGGCGCAGGCGCTGGAGAAACAACTCGCGGGCTGGCGGCCTGGCGGCTGACGTCGGCTGACGGCGGCCTGCGCCATCACGCCACTCATCAGACCACGGTCGCCGAGGCTGCTTCCCCGGCGACCCCGCCGGCCCGCGCCAGCGCCGCCGGCAGATCGCTCACGATGTTCTCGCTGCCGAGCACCGCGTCGAACTCAGCGCGCCGAATCATGTCGAGCACCTGCGGGTTCAGGTCGCACAACACCAGCCGCACGCCCTGGCGTTTGAGGGTGCGGTGGAGTTGCTCCAGTGCGTCCAGGCCCGAGGTGTCGATCGACACCAGGCGGTGCATCTCCAGCACCACCGCGCGCGTGCCTTGTGGCAGCTCGTCGGCCACCGCTTCGACCTTGGCCACCGCGCCAAAGAACAGCGAACCGTAGAGCCGGTGCACCTGCACGCCCGGCGTGCTGGCTCCAGTGGCGGGCTCGTCTCGCTCCACCGTGAACAAGGTGCTCATGCGGTAGATGAAGAAGGCACACGCCATCAGCAGGCCCACTTCCACCGCCACCGTCAGGTCGAACACCACGGTCAGGAAGAAGGTGCCCAGCAGGATGGTGCGATAGCGAACGCTGAAGTGGCGCAGGCGCGAGAACTCGTGCCACTCGCCCATGTTCCAGGCCACGAACAGCAGAATGCCGGCCAGCACCGCCAGCGGCACGCTCGCCGCCAGCGGCGCGGCCACCAGCACGATCGCCAGCAACACCGCCGCATGCACCATGCCGGCAACCGGCGTGGTGCCGCCAGCGCGCACGTTGGTGACGGTGCGCGCGATCGTGCCGGTGGCCGGAATGCCGCCGAAGAACGGCGTGACGATGTTGGCCACGCCTTGCGCCATCAGCTCCTGGTTCGGGTCGTGGCGCTTCAGGTTGACATGCGGGTCGGCCATGTTGTCGGCCACCCGCGCGCACAGCAGCGACTCGATCGCACCCAGCATGGCGATCGTGAGGGTCGGGATCAGCAACTGCTGCGCGCTGGCCCAGCTGAGAGCCGGCCACTCGAACGAAGGCAGCGCCTGCGGAATGCCGCCGAAGCGCGAGCCGATCGTGTCGACCGGCAGGTTCAGCGCGGCCGCCAGCAGCGACAGCGAGACCAGCGCGATGATCGGCCCCGGCATGCGTGCGGCGGTGCGCAGGGTGCGGCCTTCGAGCAGTGCGTCGGGCAGCAGCTTGCCGGGCCTGAACAGGCGCGGCCAGAAGAACAGGCCGGCCAGGCACAGCGCGCCCAGCCCGAAGGCATAGGGGTTGAAACCGTCGAGGTGCGTGACGATGGCATGCACCTGCGCAAAGAAGTCGGCCGCCACCGGCCCGGTGTTCAGGCCGAACAGGTCTTTGAGTTGCGACAGCGCGATCAGCACCGCAATGCCGTTGGTGAAGCCGATCACGATGGACACCGGGATGTAGCGCACCATCGCGCCCAGCTTGAACCAGCCCATCGCGAACATCAGCCCGCCGGCCAGGACCGTGGAGATCAGCAGGTTGGCCAGCCCGTAGCGCTGCACGATGCCGTAGACGATGACGATGAACGCGCCCGCCGGCCCGCCGATCTGCACGCTGGAGCCGCCCAGCGCCGAGATGATGAAGCCGGCGATGATCGCCGTGAAGATGCCTTGCTCGGGCTTGACGCCGGAGGCGATTGCAAACGCCATCGCCAGGGGCAGCGCGACGATGCCGACGGTGACGCCGGCGCCCAGGTCGGCAATGAAACGGCTGCGGTCGTAGCCCTTCAGCGCGTCGAGCAGGCGCGGGCGGAACGGGTGAAGCTGGGGCCAATCCATGGAACCTCCGGGAGCGTGGGCAGGTGAGGCAGAGCCATCACCGGCACCGGAGGCCCGCAGTGGTGGGCGCGCGCCATGAAGCGGCGGCGGCGCGTCTGGCCCTGCACGCGCGAGCGCGTGCCAGTCGACCTCACGCGCGAGCCTGCGCTCACCGCACCCTCAGCCCCGGCGTCGCGCCCGGCCAGGGTTCGAGCACGTACAGGCCCGGGTGGGCCTTCTCGTCGGCGTGTGAGGCGGCCAGCACCATGCCCTCGCTGATGCCGAACTTCATCTTGCGCGGCGCCAGGTTGGCCACCATCACGGTGAATTTGCCGACCAGTTGTTCGGGCGTGTAGGCCGACTGGATGCCGCTGAAGACGTTGCGGGTCTTTCCTTCGCCGACGTCCAGGGTCAGGCGCAGCAGCTTGGTCGAGCCTTCCACTTTTTCGCAGGCCACGATCTTGGCGATGCGCAGGTCGACCTTGGCAAAGTCGTCGATCGTGATTTCGGCGGCCAGCGCCTCGCCACCGGGCGGCGGCACCTCGATCTGCGCCGGCTCGAACAGCGCATCCAGCAGCTTCGGGTCGACGCGCTGCATCAGGTGCTTGTAGTCACCGATCGTGTGGCCGCCGAGCGCGCGCGCTGCGTCGGCAAAATCCATCGGCGCCACGCGCAGAAACGCTTCGACCTGCGCGGCCAGCGCCGGCAGCACCGGCTTGAGGTAGATCGTGAGCAGCCGGAAGGCTTCGATGCAGACCGAGCACACGTCGTGCAGTACCGCGTCAGCGCCGGGCTTCTTGGCCAGCTCCCAGGGTTTGTTGCGGTCGACGAACTCGTTCACGCGGTCGGCCAGCAGCATGATCTCGCGCAGCACCTTGCCGAACTCGCGCTCCTCGTACAGGCGTTGTACCTCGCCGCTGTGCGCGCGCAGGCCGTCGAGCAGGCTGCGGCCCTCGACGCCCAGGTCGGCCGACAGGCGACCGTCGAAGCGTTTGGACAGGAAACCCGCCGCGCGGCTGGCGATGTTGATGTACTTGCCGACCAGGTCGCTGTTGACGCGGGCCGCGAAGTCGTCGGGGTTGAAGTCGATGTCCTCGACCTTGGGCGTGAGCTTGGCAGCAATGTAGTAGCGCAGCCACTCGGCGTTCAGCCCGACCTCGAGGTAGCGCAGCGGCGAGATGCCGGTGCCGCGGCTCTTGCTCATCTTCTCGCCGCTGACGGTGATGAAGCCGTGCACGAAGATGCGGTCGGGCACTTTGCGGCCGCTGAACTTCAGCATCGCCGGCCAGAACAGCGTGTGAAAGGTGACGATGTCCTTGCCGATGAAGTGAATCTGCTCCAGCGCCGGGTCGGCCAGGTAGGCGTCGAAGTCCAGCCCCTTCTTGTCGAACAGGTGCTTCAGCGAAGCGAGGTAGCCCACCGGCGCGTCGAGCCACACATAGAAATACTTGCCCGGCGCGTCGGGGATCTCGATGCCAAAGTAGGGTGCGTCGCGGCTGATGTCCCAGTCGCCGAGCCCGCCAGAGCCATCGTCTTCCTTGACGAACCACTCCTCCACCTTGTTGGCCACCTCGGGCTGCAACCGGCCGTCCTGCGTCCAGCCTTGCAGAAACTCGACACAACGCGGGTCGAACAGCTTGAAGAAGTAGTGCTCGCTGCTCTTGAGCACCGGCGTGGCGCCCGACAGCGCCGAGTACGGGTTCTTCAGCTCGGTCGGCGCGTACACCGCACCGCAGACCTCGCAGTTGTCGCCGTACTGGTCTTTCGCGCCGCACTTCGGGCATTCGCCCTTGATGTAGCGGTCGGGCAGGAACATGCCCTTCACCGGGTCGAAGAACTGCTCGATCGTCTTGCTCGCGATCAGCTCGTTCTTGCGCAGTGCCAGGTAGATGTCTTTTGCCAGGGCATGGTTCTCGGGCGCGTCGGTCGAGTGCCAGTGGTCGAAGGCGATCGAGAAGCCGTCGAGGTAAGGCTTGCGGCCGGCGGCGATCTCGGCCACGAACTGCTGCGGCGTCTTGCCCGCCTTCTCGGCCGCAATCATGATCGGCGCGCCGTGCGCGTCGTCGGCACAGACGAAGTGCACTTCGCTGCCGACCATCCGCTGGAACCGTACCCAGATGTCGGCCTGGATGTACTCCATCATGTGCCCGATGTGAAACGGCGCGTTCGCGTAGGGCAGGGCGGTGGTGACGAAGAGCTTGCGGGTCATGGGGCAGCATTGTAGGTAGGCCTGCGTTTGCCAGGATCGCGGGCTGAGCTCCTGCCCTGATAGGGTTTGACTGTCACCGCGCATTTGTGGGGAGCGCCCCGCAGAGACGCTCGGAAAGGGAAGGAGCGATATGAATGACAGACGACGCCCGCACGGCACGCTCGCGCCGTTTCGGCGCTTGCCGATTCGCAAGGACGGTACGTGGCGACGCTGCAGAGCAGCCGGCCGGATGTTGTCGTCGTCGAAGGCGATTGACCTTGCCAACGGGTTGCCGCTGTCGGCAGGCGAGTTTGCCGTCGGACGGAAGTGGGCCGGATTCATCGACCCTCTGCGGGTCGATTTCTCCGGACAGCCGCTTCAGGACTTCGTCGAGATCAGCGCCGCCTTTTTCCAGCGCGTTCTGCCGCTGGTGGACCTGGGCCCCGCAGTCCGGTAAAGGAAGCTACTTCAGCAGCGTCCAGCGCAGCCCGGCGAACCTATCGAAGTCGCGGTCGAAGGTGCCGAGTTCGGCGCTGTTCTCGATCGCGAGCGCTGCCAAGTGGGCATCCGATACGAGGTTGCCGCCGGTTCCCACACCGATCAGCAGTCTGGACAGCACGCCGGCATGCCGCTCGGTGGGGTTCAGCAGCCGTGCCGACGGGTGGTGCAGCCACGCATCCACGACGCCCAGGGCCGACTCGATGCTCAGGGGCTCGGCAAAGATGCCGCTCCGCGTGGACAGCCGCAGGAAGCCGAGCAACGCAGCCCATGCAAAGCCGATGCCCTCGGGCCGCCCGAAGGACGACTCGATCCACTTGCGGGCAACGGCGTGATGCGGGCTCTCCTGGTTGACTGCGTAGAGCAGCACGTTGACATCGGGCATCCTCATTTGCGGGCGCGGCCTGTCGCGCGCGTCGCCTTGGCGACCTTTGCGAGGGTGTCGCTGTCTTCCAGGTCGGCGGCCAACGCGCCCGCCTTGGTCAGGTCGACCTTGGCGCGGCCCATCGAAAAGACCGGTTGCTTGAATGGCGGGGTTGCTTGGGCAGAGCCCTTCAGGCCGACGCGCACGGCGTCATTGAGTACCTGCTTGAATGGCTTGCCGCTGCGGTGCGCGGCTTCTTTCAGCAGGTGTTGCACGTCCTGATCGAGGGTGACGGTGGTTCGCATGGCATCAAGGCATCTTTTTGGGTGGCATCATGATGCCACATCTCGGTCGCCAGCCTAAGGTGCCGCACGCACCAGTTTGCGCACGGCCTTCGATGCGACCCAGTCGGCGGTCTGGGCATTCATGCGCTGGTAGTGCGCCGAGGCCAGGTGCGCCTGGATCGCGGCTTCGTCGTCGTAGAGTTCGTAGAGGTAGAACAGGGCCGGCTCCGCGCTGTCGCGGCAGACGTCGAACTGGCGGCAGCCGGGCTCGGTCTCGCGCGACAGGCGCGCGTTCTCGGCGATCGCGCTGGCGAATGCGTCGATCTGTTCGGGCTTGATGCGGAATTCGACGACGAGTGCAAGCATGGGGGTCCTCAACGGTCGGTGATGCAGACGAGCGCGACGCCATAGGCGCCGAGTTCAAGATGCGAAAGGTTCAGCGGGCGGGTGTCGGTCTGGAAGGCGGCCGGGTCGGTGGTTGCGCGGGTGAAGCTGGCTTCGTCGAGCACGATGCCGAAGGGCTTGATGCCCGGGTGGGCGACCTGCACCACCTGTCTCTGTGCCGTGCAGTTCGCGAGCCACAGCAAGGTCGCGCCTTTGCCGCGGTAGGCCAGGCAACGCAAGCTCGCGTCGTCCGACGAGTCGGCCTGCACCCGCCGGGCGCCCGACCCTCGCGCCAGGCCCGCGAACACGTGGTAGGCCGGGTAGACCACGGCAGCAGCGCTCGCGTCGTAGTACGGGACCGCAGCGTCGCCTTGGCGGTGGATGATGCCGAGTGGCCCGGTCGGCGCGCCGAAGCTGATCGCCTCGACGCCGGTGGGCGCCAGGCTCGCCACGTAACCGAGCATCCAGGCCGCGCCGAACAGGCCGCGCTGGCGCGGGTCGGCCTTCACGAGGCAGATGCGCTCGTTGTCCGGGTTCGGCGTGAAGGTCTTGCCGTGCGGGTTGTCACGGCAGCCGATGGCGCTCGGGCCGACCCGGTGCGCGGTGGTGCCGATGAAGCTGCGTGCGGTCGCGATCTGGTAGGGCAGCGCTTCGTTCGTCTCCATCACCGACCGGTCGTCGGCGGCGTGCACGATCGGGCAGCTGCCGTTGTGCACGAAGTCGAGCCGTTCGGCCGGGGGGCGCTTGCGGTTCAGCTCGGTGAAGAAAGAGAACATGCCGCCGCCCAGCTTCACGCCCGGGAAGGCAGCGCGTGCGGCGCGGTACAGGTCGGCCAGCGGTGGCGCCGGCGGGCGCTCGCCGCCGGGCAGCACCGACTTCAGGTCGCCGGCCGGGCACACGGCCACGGCCGAAAGCTTCAGGCCGGCTTCCTTCACCAGCGCCGCGAGCCGCGCCAGTTCGGCAGCGAAGCCCTCCACGCTCTCGATGATCACCTCGAGCTCGCAGGCCGCGCGCGCCTTCGCGCACAGCGCCTGGTACGCGCGCAGCTCGCGCAGGCCGTGGCTGGCGCGTGCGTCGTAGTGGCAGATCAGAAGCTTCGGCGCGGCGCGCACGAGCAGCGGCAGCGCTGCGGCGGCAGCGTCGATCTGGTCGGCGGGCAGGCCCAGGCCGATGATCGGGATGCGGTCGCCCGTCTCGCCGCCGAGCGTGACCTGGATGGCGTTCGTCTTCGCCGCGCCACTGGCGGCCGGCGCCGTGCCGACCAGCGTCAGGCTGACCTGCTGGCGCACTGTCTCGCCGGCCTTCAACACATAGGGCCAGGGCAGCGCGAGCGGGCGCACATAGGTCTTGAACGAGGCATCGGTCCAGTTGCGGTGGTCCTCCATCTCGAACGTGTCGCCCTCCATGCGGACCACGGCCTTCAGGCCCGGCAGCACTTCGTGCGTCAGCGCGCGGATGTTCAGGAACGGTTGGACAGGGTCGACGAGCGCCGGGAAACTGGCGTTCTCGACCGAGCCGTCCACATGCTCGACTTCCAGCGCCTGGCCGGCGACGCCCCTGAGCGGGTGCAGCACGACGAAGCCGGTGCGCGCGGTGAGGAAGTCGGTGGCGGGCGTGGCCTCGCCGGCGAACAGCAGGCTGCCGTCGGCGCGGCCTTCGATGCGCGCGCTGTAGTTGATCTGCTGGCTGCCACGCTGGCAGGCGGCGCGGTAGCTCACCGTGAAGCCATCGGCACGCTGGTCGACGACGAGGTCGCTGAGCCCCGGTATGTAGGTGCCCCAGTTCTCGTCGCGCACCAGAAAGGCCAGCACACGCAGCACCTCGACGCCGCCGACGCGCAGGTAGCGCAGGTTGCCGCCATCGAGCTCGACCGAAAGCGGCCCGGCCGTCAGGGTGCGGCCGATCACGTCGGGCTGCTCGGTGCCGCAGCGCATCACGGCGCCGGAGGGTTCGGGGGTGGCGGCGGGTGTGATTTTGGCCATGGCGGCTCCTCAGGCAATCACGCGGTCGGTCTGGGGGTCGATCAGCACCGCGCGGTTCATGTCGATCGCGAGTTCGATGCGCTGGCCGGCCTGCGACACGTCGTGCGCCTGCAGCTCGGCCACGGCGGGCGTGCCGCCGAGCGCGAAGGTGGCGTAGGTGCGCGCGCCGGTGGGCAGCAGCAGGTCGATGGGGGCGGTGTGGCGCACAAGACCGGCGCGCAGTTCGACATGTTGTTCAAGCGCCTGCGCGCGCGCAATGTGCTCGGGGCGCAGGCCGAGCACGACCGCCCGGCCCGCGTGCGGTGCGAGGCCTGCCGAACGCGCTGCGGCCAGCGGCAGCACGGTGCCGTCCGCCAGCCGCGCCGCGAGCCCGGCGGCATCACCGACCAACTCGGCCGGCACGAAGTTCATCGGTGGCGAACCGAGGAAGCCGGCAACGTACCTCGTCGCCGGCCGTTCGTAGAGTTCGAGCGGCGCGCCCTGCTGCTCGATCCTGCCGTCGCGCAGCAGCACGATGCGATCGGCCATCGTCATCGCCTCGATCTGGTCGTGCGTGACGTAGATCATCGTCTTGCCGAGCTCCTGGTGCAGGCGCTTGATCTCGCCGCGCATCTCGTCGCGCAACTGGGCGTCGAGGTTGGACAGCGGTTCGTCGAACAGGTACAGCCGGGCGTCGCGCACCACCGCGCGGCCAATCGCGACGCGCTGCAGCTGCCCGCCCGAGAGCTGGCGCGGAAAGCGTTCGAGCAGATGGTCGATGGCCAGCATGCGCGCCGCCTGGCGCACCTTGGTGTCGACTTCGCCGGCGGGTGTCTTGCGCGCGCGCAGGCCAAAGGCGATGTTGTCGTACACCGTCATGTACGGGTACAGGGCGTAGTTCTGGAACACCATCGCGATGTCGCGCCGGTGCGGCGGTTCGTCGTTGACGACCGCGCCGCCGATTTCGATCGTGCCCTCGTCAGCATCTTCGAGCCCCGCGATCGTGCGCAGGAGCGTGCTCTTGCCGCAGCCCGATTGCCCCACCAGCACGGTGAACTCGCCGGCCGGGATGTCCAGATCCACACCGCGCACCGCATGCACGTTGCCGTAGGACTTGTGCAGGCCCTTGATTCTCAGGTCGGACATCAGGTCTCCCGCCGGGCCGCCCCAAGGGAGACCTGCGCCCCCTCGGGGGGCAGCGAACAAAGTGAGCGTGTGGGCATCATCTCTATCCCTTGACGGCGCCCATCGAGATTCCGCGCACGAGGTATTTCTGCATGAACCCGACGATGATGAAGATCGGCAAGGTGCCCAGCACCGACATCGCCGAGATCTTGGCCCAGAAATTCGACTGCCCGCCGAAGTAGTGCGTCACCTGCACCGTGTAGGTGGTCACCTCGGTGCGCGTGAGCACCAGCGCGAACAGGAACTCGTTCCACGCGAACACGAAGGTGAAGATGGCGGTGGCGAACAGGCCCGCACGGCACATCGGCAAGACCACCTGCCACAGCACCTGCCAGGGTGTCAGGCCGTCGACCAAGGCCGCTTCTTCGAGCGCGCGTGGGACGTCGAGGATGTAGCCGCGCATCATCCAGATCACATAGGGCAGGTTGAACGTGGTGTAGAGCAGGATCAGGCCGAACCAGGTGTCGACCCAGCCGAAGAACACGTAGAGCAGGAAGATCGGGAACACCACCGCGATCGGCGGCACCATGCGCTGCGAGATGATCCAGTTCGCCAGGTGCTCGCCGCCGGTGCGCCAGCGCGCCAGGCTGTACGCGGCCAAGGTGCCGAGGAACATCGCGATCAAGGTGCTCGCGCCGGCGATCACCAGGCTGTTGCCCACCGTGGCCGCGTCACCGTCCTTGAACAGCACGGCATAACTGTCGAAGCCGATGCGGCTCGGCCACCACTTGGGCGGGAAGGCGAAGATCTCTTCGGCCGTCTTGAACGAGATCATGAAAAGCCAATAGATCGGGAACAGGAACAGCAAGGTCAGCAACAGCGCGGCGGCGGTGCGCAGTGCCGTGGTGAGCCGACGCCGGGTCGAGCGCTTCATCGAGACAGCTCCACGCGCTTGAGCGCCCACAGCACCACGGCCGACAGCAGCACGATGATCATCAGCGACACCGCGGCGATGTAGCTCGTCTCGAACTGCTGGAAGCCCTTCACGTAGGCGAACATCGAGATCGTCTCGGTCATCGTGCCGGGGCCGCCCTTGGTCAGCGCCCACACGATGTCGAACAGGCGGAACAGGTCGAGCGCGCGGATCAAAATTGCCACCGCCATCACCGGCCAGATCGCTGGCAGCACGATCAGGCGGAAGGTGCGCCACCAGGAGGCGCCGTCGATGGCTGCCGCTTCGAGCTGCGACGGGTCCACCGCCGACAGCGCCGCCAGCAGCAGCAGGAACATGAACGGCGTCCACTGCCAGACCTCGGCGATCAGGATCGCCGGGTAGACGAGGTGCGGCTTGATCGTCCACAGCAGCGCCACCGGCTCACCGATGAACCAGCCGAGGACCTGGTTGATCGGCCCGAAGCGGACGTCGAACATCAGCGACCATGTCGCGCCCGCGACGATCGGCGACACCAGCACCGGCAGCACCAGCAGCGCGATGAACACCGCGCGGCCCGGAATGCGTTCGATGAAGAGTTGCGCCATCGCCAGGCCCAGCACCAGTTCGATCGGCAGCGCCACCGCGATGAACGCCAAGGTGTGCAGCAGCGCCTGCCACAGCCGCGCATCGGCGAACAGCAGCCGGTAGTTGAGCAGGCCCTGGAAAGACGTGTCGGCGTCGCTCATCGTGATGTTCTGAAAACTCACGACGATGAGGTAGACCAGCGGGAACACGCCCACCAGCAGCAGAACGGCAATCGCCGGCGCGACCAGCGCGAGCCGGAAAGCCCGATCGCGGTCGTGCCGGCGCGGGCGCGGCACCGGAGGCGAGCTCCGTGAGCTCTGGGAGCCCAATCCCTACTTCTTCGGGTAGGCGCCGCCCTTGGCGGCCCAGGCGTTGTAGACCGCCTTCTGCTTGTCCAGGCCGACGCGCTGCGTGGTCTCGTCCCACTGCTTGGCCACCTCGTCGAGGATCTTCTTCGGGTCCTCGCCGGCCCACAGCTTGCTGATGCCCTGGCGGATCGCTTCTTCGTATTTGTCGGTCTGGATCAGTGACAGATCGAGCAGGCCGGTCTTCGCGCCTTCACCCAGCGCGGCGAGATACTCCTTCGCCTCGGGCCACTTCGCCATGTACTCCTTGCTGACGAAATGCGAGTCGCGGAACGGGTCGCGCAGCGCAAACGGCAGTTGCACGCGCTGCATCGAGATCTCTTCGCTGTTGAGCCACTGGATGAACAGGTAGGCTGCTTCCTTCTGCTTGCTCGACGAGGCCACCGACAGCGCAAACCCGGCCGCCAGTTGCGGGTGTCCGCCCGGCGGCAGCGAATAACCGACCTTGCCGGCGATCTTCGACTTGGGCACCCAGGCCAGCGCCTTCTCCTCCGACAGGTAACCCGCGGCGAAGCGGCCATAGGGCGGCCAGGAGATCGTCATCGCGCTCTTGCCGTCAAGGAAGACGGCCAGGTTTTCGACGAAGCCGAACTTCTCCACGCCAGGCGGCATGAAGCGGTTCTCGTTGCGCATTTCGGTCAGCACCTTCACGCCGACCGGGCTGTTGATGGTGGCCTTCATCGAGCCGGCGTCGAAGAACTTGCCGCCCTCGACGCGGAAGCGCTCCTGGAACATGAACATCGTGTAGGGCGGCTCGCGGAAGAACGAGCCGCCGTAGACGCCTTCGCCCTTCAGCGCCTCGGTCAGGAAGGAGCCGATGTCGTCGAACTGCTTCCAGGTCTTGGGCGGCGCGAGGTCGTACTTGAACTTGTCCTTGAAGGCCTTCTGCAGATCGGGCCGGGCGAAGATGTCTTTGCGGTAATAGAAGAGGAACACATCGCCGTCGTCGGGGAAGCCGTAGATCTTGCCGTTCACCGTCATCTGGTTGTCGCGGTAGGTCGGCGCGATCGTCTTCAGCTCGGCGCGGTAACCGTACTTGTCGACGTAGGACTCGAGGTTCTCGAGCGCACCGGCCTGCACCAGGTCGGGCATCCAGGCCGGGATGACGTTGAGCGCGTCGTAGGCGCCGGTGCCGGCGCGGAACTCCTGCATGATCTTGGTGAACATCTCGGCAGTGGGCACCTCGACCACCTTGACCTTGCAGCCAGTGAGCTGCTCCCACTTCGGGCCCGAAAAGTTCTGCGGGTCGAGCGACTGCAGCCCCGCCTCCCAGACGATGGTGATGGTCTTGCCGGCGCAGATCTTCTTGGCCGCGTCGACGGCGCGCTGTGCCGCGCTCTGCGCCAGCGCCGGAGGGCTCAAGCCCACCGCGGCGGCCGCAAACACGAGTGGAAGGATGCGCCTGAAGCCGACGAGTGCCATCAACGCAGCGGCCATCCGGCCGCGAAGTGCCTGGACCATGTTGTCTCCTCATGTCGGTTGTTGTAATTGCATTATGGGGACGCTGCGCCGGGATGGTCAAGGCGCGTTGGCGCGTGAACAATAGGCGCACCAAAAACCACAGGAGACATGAATGCGTACCAACGCGATCAAGCAGGACGTGATGGCCGGGCGCCCGGTGGCCGGCGCCTTCGTGTTCGAGTTCTTCTCGCCGGGCATGTCGGCGATCCTGGCCAACGCCGGTTGCCGCTACGTGTTCTACGACATGGAGCACACCGGCCTGGGCTACGAAACGCTCAAGTGGCTGTTCGCCAGCACCCGCGGCCTGCCGCTGGAGCCGATGGTGCGTGTGCCGCGCGGCGAATACACCTGGCTCGCACGCGCGCTCGACCTCGGCGCCACCGGCGTGATGATCCCGATGGTCGAGTCGGCCGAGCAGGCGCGCGCTATCGTCGAGGCCTGCCGCTACCCGCCGCTCGGCCGGCGCGGCGCTGCCTTCGGCTTTGCGCAGTGCGGCTACCAGGGCGGTGACGTGGCAGCCAAGATCAAGGCCTACCACGCGCGCACGATCGTGGTCGCGCAGATCGAGACCGAGCGCGGGCTCGAACAGGTCGAGCAGATCGCCGCGGTCGACGGCATCGACGTGCTGTGGGTCGGCCACTTCGACCTGTCCAACTTCATGGGCATCCCGGCCCAGTTCGGCGACCCGCGCTTCGACGCGGCGATGCGCCACGTGGCCAAGGTCGCCAAGGCGCACGGCAAGGTGGCCGGCTTCATGGCGACCGACCCGGCCTGGGTGGCGCGCGTGAAGGAGATGGGCTACACCATGATCGCCGCGGGTACCGACACCGGGATCATGGAGGCGGGCATGAAGAACCTGGTCGGGCACATCGACGGAGGCGCAAAGTGAGCGCCGAGAAGTCGAGCACCGAGAGGTCGAGCACCGAGAAATTCCGCCTCGGCCTGAGCCGCGACATTCTCAAGGCCGACGGCACGCCCTCGTTCGGCAGCGGCCCGCTCGAGTTGCTGAACGCCGAGCCGAATATCGCGTGGGAGTTCATCCCGGAGGCTGTCGACGAAATCACGCCCGACATCGCCGCGCGCTACGACGGCCTCTACGTCAACTCGCCGCGCGTGACGGCGGCGAGCGTGGCGCGGCCGGACCTGCGCACCAGAATCGTCGCGCGCCACGGCGTCGGCTACGACTCGGTTGATGTGCCCGCGCTCGCCGCCCGCGGCGTGATCGCCACCAACACGCCGGTGGCGGTGCGCCGCCCGGTGGCGGTGGCGGCGCTGACCTTCATCTTCGCGCTCGCCGGGCGGCTGATGGTGAAAGACCGGCTGACCCGCAGCAACCGCTGGAACGAGCGCACCAGCCACATGGGCCAGGGTTTGACCACCCGAACGCTCGGCGTGATTGGTGCCGGCGGCATCGGGCAAGAGTTCCTCGCGCTGGCCCGGCCGTTCGGCTGGAAGATGCTGGCGGCCGACCCGTACGTGAATGCCGATGCGGTCAAGGCCCTCGGCGCCACGGTGGTGCCGCTGGAGCAATTGCTGAACGAGGCGGACTTCGTCGTGACGACCGTGCTGCTGAATGAGGCAACCCACCACCTGATGAACGCCGGGCGCTTTGCGCAGATGAAGCGCAGCGCCTTCTTCATCAACCTGGCGCGCGGGCCGGTGGCTGACGAGAAGGCGCTGATCGCCGCGCTACAAAGCGGCACCATCGCCGGCGCCGCGCTCGACGTGTTCGAACAGGAGCCGGTCGCGCCCGACAACCCGCTGCTGGGCATGGACAACGTGCTGCTCACGCCGCACGCGCTGTGCTGGACCGACGAGTGCTTCGACGCGATCGCGCGCGAGGGGCTGGGCTGCATGATCGACTTCGCCAACGGGCGCACGCCCAAGTCGGTCATCCGCGTCACCGGTTCGTGATCGAGAACATCGGGCGTTGTCTCTGTCAACCGCGACCCGGTGCGGGCGTCGTCCTTACCAGGTTGTCCCTGTCTTCCAGAGCATTGGCAAGTGCACCTGCCTTGATCAGGTCGACCTTGGCCCGGCCCATGGAAAAGGTCGGCTGCTACGTCTTGGTCGAGGGTGACGGTGGTTCGCATGGCATCAACGCATCTGGTTCGATGGCATCATGATGCTTCACGCCGGCCTGACCATGAAACACTGGTGTTGCGGACGGGGCTGTCATTCCTCCGGCAGACCCGCTTCACGCAGCAGTTCAACCATCGCCTCCAGGGAAACCAGCGCCGCGGGGTCGTACGTGCGAGTCAATCGATCACGCACGGCGGCAATACTGTTGAACGCGGTGCGTTCGCGCAGCGTGGCGACCCAGCGCTTCGCCTGCGCGTGCGCACCCAGCCGCTGTGCGGCCGCGGCACCCACCATGCTGAGCTGCGGGTAGTTCGGATTCACCGCCATGCCGCGTTGTGCCTCTTCGAAGGCAGCTTGCGCATTGCCCAGGTCCAGCCAGGCCAGCGCCTGGCTCCCGTGCCAGATGGCGCGCAATGGCTCGCGCGGGCTCAGGGCAAACGCCCGTTGGCAGTGGCCCGCTGTCTCCGCAGGAAAGCCACAACGCTGGCGCAGCAGGCCCATCAGGCCATGGGCCGGCGCGTAGGAGGCGGTCAGGCGCAAGCAGTGGCGCAGCGCTTCTTCGGCGCGCAGCAACTGGCTGTGGTGTGTCACGACGAGCCCCAGCACATAGTGGCCGTCGGGGTCGCGCGGGTCGAGTTCCACCGCGCGCTCCACGCGGACCAGCGCGCGCGACTTCTGCTCGTCCGTGGGCTCATCGCTCCATCCGTAGTTGGCGGCACGCCAGTCGCAGAAGGCCAGGCACATCCAGGCCTGGGCCAGGCGCGGCGCCAGGGTCAATGCCTGCTCGGCCAACGCGATGGCCCGTTCGTTGGTGTCGCGGTTCTGCGGCCGCGCAAAGAGCTGTATCCACGATTGCGCAGACAGCGCGCGGGCCTGCATCTCGGCGTCACCCGCCGACCTCGGCACGTGTGCGGCCATGTCGGCCAGCTCGAAGTGCAGGGCCCGTGCCAGGCGGCCCACCACCACCGTGGCGGTTTCGTGCCAGGCATTGGCAGGCAGCTCCAGCCCATCGGCCCAGGTCTGCGTGCCATGCCAACCGTCGGCCAGTTGCACGCTGACGTGCAGCGTGTCACCTCGAAGTTCGATCAGCCCGTCCACCACGAAGCGCGCACCCAGCTCTTGCGCCACCTTCTGCGGCGGGGCGGGGCTGTCGGCAAAGGTCAGCATGGTGCCGCGGGCGACGACGGTCAGGCCGGGCTGGCGAGAGAGTTCGGCGATCAGCGCACCAGTCAGGCTTTCACGCAGAAAAGACAAAGCGTCCGGCAGCCCGCGGGCTCCGAACGGGAGCACGGCAATCGAGCGGGCGCCCAGGCCGCGTTCGCCTGAGTCGGCCGACGCGGGCGCCGCCACGCGCTGCACGGTCCGCTGTATGGGCGTCAGCAGCCGGTAGCCCTTGCGCGCCACGTTGCCGATTTGTTCCGGGCCCAGCACTTTGCGAAGTTGCGCCACGGCGTCGTACAGCGAGCTGGGTGTGACTACCAGGCCGGGCCACACGGCGTCGAGCAGCGCGTCTGCACTGACAACCTCGCCGCCGGCCTGCGCCAGCACCACCAGCAGCCGCATCGACCGCGGCTCAAGCTTGTGCTGCTGGCCGTCGCGGCTGACCTGGTCCAGTGTCACGTCGACCTGCCAGGGGCCGAGCTGGAAGCTGTCCGTTGAGCTGGGCAAGGGCTGCGGCGGCATGGGGACGCGGGGCTGGTTTCAGGGAACCGGGTTGAGGACTTCCTGAGAATACCTTGAGCGTTGCCTCAGCCCAGGCGCGCGCGGTGCGACCATCATGGAGGCACTTCAACAGGAGCCTGACATGCCTCACCTGATGTCCCCACCGAGGTCCCGACCGACACGCCGCCTGACCTTGCAACGGGTGCGCCGCCTGATTCTTGGCACCCTGGCGCTGGCCACCTTGCCCGCGTGGAGCCAGGGCCCCGCCGCAACGGCCTACCCCAGCAAACCGATCCGGCTGGTAGTGCCTTTTGCCGCGGGCAGCGCACCCGACATCCTGGCCCGCCTGCTGGCGCCCGGCATGGCCGAGTCGATGTCGGCGACCATCACCGTGGAGAACCTGCCGGGCGCGGGCGGCACCATCGGTGTCGACCGCGTGGCCAAGGCAGCCCCCGACGGCTACACGCTGGTGCTGGCGGGCGACGCGGCCTTGGTGCTGTCGGGCAGTTATGGCGTCACGCCGCCCTACCAGACGCTGCGCGACCTGGTGCCCATTGCCCAACTGGCGGTCACGCCCAACGTGCTGGTGGTGTCCAACGAGGTACCGGCGCGCAGCGTGCAGGAACTGGTGGCGTTGGTGCGCAGCCAGCCGGGCAAGTTCAGCTACGCATCGGCCGGCATCGGTTTGTCGCAACACCGGGCGGGTGAACTGCTGAACAGCATGGCCGGCCTGGACATGGTGCATGTGCCTTCGTCCGCCACCGCCATGTCCGACTTGATCGCCGGGCGCGTGCAGGTCTTCTTCGCCAACGTCGCCGTGGCACTGCCCCTGGCGCGCGAAGGCAAGGTGCGCGCGCTGGCCGTGTCTTCGCTGGCCCGCGCCCCCGCCGCACCCGAGCTGCCCACGGTGAGTGAAAGTGGCTTGCCCGGCTTCGAGTCGATCGCGTGGTTTGGTTTGCTGGCCCCTGCGGGCACCCCCGCCGCCGCTGTGCAGCGGCTGGAGTCCGAGGCTCACAAGGCGCTGGCCGCGCCGGCCATCAAGGAGCGCTTGGCCACCATGGGGGCCTTGCCCGGCGCGCCGACGGCCGCCGCGTTCGCCCAGGTGATTCAGGACGACATCAAGCGTTGGGCGCCCAAGGCCGCAACGGCCACCGCCCAGCGGCCGTGAGTACGGTAGGCCAAACCAGGTTGCTGTCACTGGACCATGTCACCGTGCGTTCGGCCGACTTCGAAAGGTCGGAGCGCTTCTACTGCGGCTTGCTGGGCCTGCGCGATGGGCCCCGCCCAGCCATCCCGGTCCCAGGCCGCTGGTTCTATCTGGGCGACGCAGCGGTGGTGCATGTGCTGCCCCGCCTGCCGGAGTCATCGCAAGGCTCACCAGGCACTGTCGACCACTTCGCCCTGAATGCCTGTGATCTGCCGGCCTTCGAGCAGCGCCTGCGGGCAGCGGGCGAGCGCTTCGAGTGCCGACGGTTGGCGGATACCGACGTGTGGCAGTTGTTCCTGACCGACCCTGACGGCGCCGTTGTCGAACTGTGCTTTTCCGGTGGCGATACCGTCGTCCCCGCCAGCAGACCTTGCGTCACCAGTTCGTGATCGTCGGATTCGCAAAGCTGTACTGGTTCGGCACCGCCAGGTTCGAGAACGAGAACGACAGGCTGACGTCGAGTGCGGTCACCTGGTGCCACCAGCCGAGCGGCAGGAACACGGTTTCGCCGGGCTCGACGATCACTTCCAGCACGGTGGCCTGGGCGAACAGCGGGTAGCGGTTCAGGTCCGGCTTGTCGATGTCGATCGGGCTGTAGACCTCGAAACTGTTGTAGAGCAGCGGCGTCTGCAGCGGCGAGATGAAGCGCCAGCGCTTGCGGCCGACGATCTGGGTGTGGCACAGCATCAGGGTGTCATGGTGCAGCGGCGTGACCGTGCCGGCCGGGCCGAACCAGAACGACGCGCGCGCGGCCAGTTGCGCCGGGTCGCAGAAGTCGGGCAGGGTGCCGATGTCGGCCAGAATGGGCGCGAACTCGGGCCGCCGCAGCACCTCGTTGTTGGCGGTCAGGTAGTAGTCGTTGGTGGCGCCACCGGCCAGCACCTGGGCCACGAAGTCGCCCAGCCGCACCGTGCGGGTGTGCTTGAGCTTGTTGACCTCGTAGTTCGGGTCGGCGCTGCGTTCGGCCTGGATGTCGACCTGCAGGTGACCGAAGCGCTCGCTCAGGTCTTGCGGCGACCAGCGCTTGAGGGCCGGCCAGTCGCGCGCCACGTCGGTCAGCACCAGCGGGCGGCTGCCGAACACGTAGCGCTCCAGGAATTCGCCAATCGGCACCCGGCTGCGCTTTTCCACGTGGCCGTAGAGGGGGTCGAGCGCACGCAGCTTGTGCTGGTTCGCGACCACCGATTCGAGCTTGGTCTGGATCTGCTGCATCTTGCGCGCCGCCAGGAAACCGGGGTTGTGTTCCATCTCGCGGATCGCGCGTTCGCTGGCAACGGGGTCGAGCCCGGCCTGCGTCATCGTGACCAGCATCGACTCGGGCGTGCACTGGCGCAGCCGGTTCTCGGCGATCCACTCCAGCCAGCCTGCGTCGGGTGGGCGCAACTCGACGGCGCGGGGGCGGGGAGCGGCGGGCATGGCGGGCGCGGCTTTGGGTTTCATGTCGGGGCGGTGTGAAGGGGCGCATCGAGGCGGCCCACATTGTCGTTCGACGGCTTGCCGCGCAGCCGGCGCCGCCATGGCACTTCGACCACGCGGTAGCAGGCCACTGACAGCAGCACCGTGGCCACCAACAGCAAGGCATGCACCGGCGGCGTGCCCAGCGGGCCGAGCAACTTCAACTGCAGCACCGTCACGATGGACCAGTGGATGATGTAGAGCGCATAACTCGCCTCGCCAAGCAACACCATCCATGGCCGCTCCAGCCACGGGCTCAACAGCGTGCGGCCGCTGGCGACCGCCAGGATCAGCCCGACGAAGGGCAGGACGAAGGCGGCGTACTTGACCGAACCGTCGAGCAGCCAGAGCAGCGAGCTCGGGCCGGCATAACCCGGCATCGCGATGCGCACGCCGATGGCCAGCAGGCACAGCGCGACGAGGCCGTTGCGCGCCGCTTCAGTCTGCAGCAGCGGCGCGCCGCGGTCGCGCATCAGCATGAAGGCCTGGCCGGCGATGCAGCCGGCCACGAACTCGCTACCGCGCAAGAGCGGGTTGTAGACGATCACCAGGTACTGCGTCTGCGGCGCCACCTGCCAGGCGTAGTTCATCGCCCAGATCACCGCCGCGTAGAGCAGCGCGCCGCCCAGCACGGCGGCCAGCAGCGCGGCGGCCAGCCGGCGCGGGCTCGTGCCGCGCTGCGCCAGCGCGCAGCACAGCCACGGGAACGCCGCATAGAAGAAGAACTCTGCCGCCACGCTCCAGGCCGGCGTGTTCCAGAACATCGCGTACGGCACCACCGGCACCCAGGCTTGCAGGCCGGCCAGGTTGACCAGCCACGACGCGGCGAAAGTCGGCGCCTCGGCTGCCAGTTGGCCGGCCTGGGCGCGTTCCAGCAGGTGCCAGGGTGTGTCGAGCAGCAGGCCCAGCACGTAGATCGGGTAGATCCGCGCAAGCCGGAAGCGCTGGAAGCGCCAGTAGCTGCCCTTGGCGACGCCAGCCGCAAACCAGTTGCGGTAGCGGTAGATCAGGATGAACCCGCTGAGCACGAAGAAGAAGGTCACGCCGAACTGCCCGCCGACGATGGCTCGCAGCAGCCATGCCGGCAGGTCCCCCAGCAGCTCGCGGTAGTGCAGCACCACCACCGCCAGCGCGGCAATGAAGCGCAGGCTGGTCAGCGCCGGCAGGTGTGCGCCGGGCGCGCCCGGCGGCGCGGAAGGGGTGCGGTCGGTCGTCGCGCGCATCATCGGGGCATTGTGTAGGGGTGCGCGCCAGGGGCTAGACTCGGAATACACCTGTTTCCAACTCTTTCGAGATCTCATGGCCGTCACCGACACCGCGCTGCTGGATGCACTCAAAGGCGTCATCGACCCGAACACGGGCAAGGACTTCATCAGCACCAGACAAATCAAGAACCTGCGCATCGACGGCGGCGACGTGGCCTTCGACGTCGAACTCGGCTACCCCGCCAAGAGCCAGATCGCCGCGCTGCGCAAGGCGCTGATCGCCGCGGCGCGAACGGTGGCGGGGGTCGAGAACGTCAGCGCCAACCTGGCCAGCAAGATCATTCCGCATGCGGTGCAGCGTGGTGTGCAGTTGCTGCCCAAGGTGAAGAACATCGTCGCCGTGGCCTCCGGCAAGGGCGGCGTGGGCAAGAGCACGACCGCGGTGAACCTGGCGCTGGCGCTGGCCGCTGAAGGCGCGTCAGTGGGCATTCTCGACGCCGACATCTACGGCCCCAGCCAGCCGATGATGATGGGCATCGAAGGCCGGCCCGA
>JANOQS010000668.1:0-9889 GCA_031414975.1 Methylibium sp.
GCCGTCGCCCCGCCCAGCCGCAGGCGGGCAGCTGGCGGCGCGCCTCTGAGGCGCCGAGGAGCACAGGGCTCGTGGCCCGCGCGCGCAGCGCGCATCAAGAACTGACTTGTCGCCGCCTGTTTGAGCGTAGCGCCGCGAAGCAAGCGGAGCGAGTTCGGCGACGGGCCACGAGACCGAGCACCGCAGGGGAGTCGGTGTACCCGCCGACCGTCTCAGCGAAGCGCCGACGGCTGCCCGCCTGCGGCTGGGCGCCCACAAACGGTGGCAGTAAACCTGTTGGGGTGATTCACAATCCTTCGAGCAACGACGAGGGCAAACCTTGCACCGAGGATGACATCACCATGAAGAAGCCCACAGTGCATACCGATGCAGCGTTACGCGAGTCGAGTGAAAGCGTGCAACGCGAAGACGAGTCGCGCAGGGTCGCCACCCGCAGACATATGCAAGAAGACTTCGTTGCCCGTGGCCTCCGATCAAGCGAAGAGGCCAAGCGCACCGGCATTTATCACGCCGCGCGGGATGTGCACGCAGCGCTCCAGACCAAGCTGGATGCACGGCGCAAGCGCGTGATCGGCTGACGACGCCGCGCCACGGGAAATGAGCGCTACGGCGCCCTCGCCGCACTCGCCGCTTCCACCGCCTTCGGCGCCGAGTGGTCATTCGCCTGGCCGCCCAGCGGCATCGCCGTCGATTCCTGCTTGTCGGTGAGCGGGGCGTTGCTCTGGGTCGCAGGCGGGCTGTCTTTGGCGGCCGGGGGCGCGGCTTCGACCGGGGCCATCACCGAGCTGGCTGACGGCACCGAGGTGTCGCCGGGGGTGCTGGGCGCCACGGGGAAAACTTCTGCGCGCGGCATCGGCGGGTCGGAGGCGTTGCGGTCGCAGCCGCTCAGCACGAAAAGGGTCGAGGCTGCGACGGCAAGCAGAGTGGTCGGCCGCAGCCAGGGTGATGCAGTGCGGGGCATGGTGGGCTCCTGTCGTGGAACCCGATCGTCGGCCGCCGCGGGTGGCCGGTCAGTCGGAGCGGTGCGCAAAGGCGCATCGGTCATTTCCTACACGATCGGCCTACACGATCGACCTTCACGATCGGCCTGTGACCAACCTGCACGATCGCCCACACGATCAACCGACTGGCTCCAACGCCTTGGCCAGCGCCGTGGCGTTCTTCAGCGTGGCGGCGTAGATGCTCTGCTGGGGGTTGGCGCCGATCGAGGTCGGGAAGATCGACGCGTCCATCACCGACAGGTTCTCCATCACATGGTGGCGGCCCCACTCATCGACGACCGAGTTGCTCGCCTGGGTGCCCATGCGGCACCCGCCCATCACGTGCGCGGCTCCGGTCAGCAGGCGCACCGGCTCCATCTTCACTTCCTTGACCCAGGCCCTGGCCTCGGCCATGCTTTTCAACGGGCGGGCATCCAGGTGAAATGGCAGCGCGTACTCGGCGCCGGCGGCGAACTGGATCTCCATGATCTCCAGCATGCTCAGCACCAGGCTGTTCATCAGGTAGTTGTTGATCGGGTAGTCCAGGGTCACGCCGGTATCGCCGACCAGTTCGACGCTGCCGCACTTTTCATGATCGTTGAAGCCGTCGCGGTGCAGCGCGTTGGTCGATTGCAGGAACGGCAGGCTCCGGGCCAGATCGGCGCTGTTCCTGCCGAAGCTCTTGTCCACCAGGGCCGACAGGAAGACCGGGAACACCGGCGTGGCCTCGATCTTGTAGCCCAGCCGCGCGGCGCCCAGCAGCTTGCCCTCGGGCAGCCAGAAGTGGTCGGAGTAGACGGTCTGGGGTGCGCCGTAGAAAGGGTTGACCTGCTCGCGGAACTTGGCCACCAGCAGCGACACCGGGTGCAAGGTGGTCTGTTTGCCGGTGGCGCCCGAGGGGTCGGGCACCTTGGAGCGCATCAGCAGCGCCGGCGAGCGGATCCCACCGGCCGCCGCCACCACATGCCTGGCGTTGATGCGGATCTTGCGGCCGGTGGGGGTTTGGCCCAGCGCATCCATGGCCGCCACCTCGACCCCGCTGGCACGCTTGCCGTCGTGAACGATGTGGGTGGCTTCGGCGCAGGAGATCAGCACCGCGCCCTTGTCCAGCGCGGCCGGGATGGTCGTCACCAGCATGCCCTGCTTGGCGTTGATCGGGCAGCCCAGCCCGCACAGGCCCGAGTTGGCGCAACCGTTGACGTTGCGGCGGATCAGCTGCCAGGGGTAGCCGAGTTTCTTGCAGCCCTCGGCCACGAGCCTGTTGTTGGCGTTGGGCTCGATGTCTTGCCAGGTGTGGATGTTCAGGCGCTTCTCGACCGCGTCGAAGTAAGGCGCCATCGACGCCGGGCTGAAGCTCTTGGCGCCGTGGGCATCCACCCAGTGGTTCAGGGTCGGCTCCGGGGTGCGAAAGCTGCTGGTCCAGTTGACCGTGGTGCCACCGCCCACGGTGCGGCCCTGGAGCACGACGAAGCCTTTGTCCTTGGTGCGCTGGGCGCCGGCGTCCATGTAGAGCATGGGGAAGGCCTCGGCCTCGTTCTGCGAGAAGTTCCTGGCGGTGTGGTAACCGCCCTTCTCGACGATCACCACGCGCAAGCCCGCATTGGCCAGCGTTTCGGCCGCAAAGCCGCCACCGGCGCCGCTGCCGACGATGACCACGTCGGTGTCCAGCACCAGATCCTGGTCGAGGGTCGAGCCGTTGTAGACGGTTCGTTTGTTCATCGCTCGGGCTCCTTCAGACCTCGGCACCCGGGCCGCGCAGCAAGGGCCCGGGGTAACCCACCAGCGGCCAGGTTTCGGGGCTGGCGTAGAAACAGCTCGCGACCAGATCGCGCAGCCCCATGTAGACGGCGCGTCGCAGCGCCACCGACGAGCCGCGCAGGCCGTCCAGCATGCGGCTCACGTCTTCGCGCGAGGCATTCGCCCAGCCGGTCCACTGGCCGGTCAGCAGGGCCCGGGTCGGCGCCAGGGCGAGCAGGCCGAACAGGTCCTTGGTTTCTTTCTGGATCGCCGGTGGCAGGGCCGCGATCGACTGGTCGGCGGTGGCGACGACGCGCTGGATCACCTTGATGCGGCTGGCCGGGTCGTTGGGCAGCATGCCGTCGAGCAGCGCGTCCGCCAGCTTGCTCAACATGGCCTGGGAGCGGGCGTCCAGGTGAGCCGCCTTGTCGAGCACGGCCACCGCACCCCGGTCGGCAAAATGGCTGGCCAGCCACCCCCCGGCGCCGATCAGGGCCACCGCGGCGGCGCCCACCTTCAGGAACGAGCGCCGTGATCGTGCGGGCGCGTAGGCACGGGGCATGGGCAAGCCTCCTGGTCTGCGGATGTGAGCGGCGCGGGCGCTTCGCTTCAGCGCGGGGGGGCCGACGCGGGGGTTGGCGCGGGTGCCGGCGCTGGGGCCGGCGCTGGGGCCGGCGCGGGCGCCGGCATCGGCTCGATGATCGGGAACACCTGCGGAAAGGTGTCGAGCATCTGCAACAGGCGCCCGAGCTTGGTCGGGTCGCCCGCGACCTTGATCTGGCCCTCCTGCATGGCCTTCACGAAGGTCGTGCGCTGCAGGGTCACTTCGTCCAGCGTCGCCTTGGTCAAGGTCAACGACACATCGGCGTTGGCGGCTGGGCTGGTTTTCAGCGACGACAGCGTGGAGTTCTCGAGATTGAGAACGTACTCTTCCTTCAGGTCGGTGAAGTTCCAGTTCACGACCAGGCGCGCCCCCTTGGCCTTCTCGGGGTTGAGCCGCACGCCCATGAAGTTGAAGAAGTCGGAGATGCCCAACGAGCGCAGCAGGTCGGGTGACAAGGTGCTGGCGGCCAGCTTGGCCGGCGTGCCATCGCGCAACTCCTTGGCGCCGCTCAGGTAGGCAGCGCGCCAGGTGGCCGACTCCGATTGGTAGCCGAGCTGCTCGAGCGCGTTGGCGCCGAGTTCACGCGCCGCCCGGTTGCCGGGGTCGGCCATCACCGCCTGGTTCATCACCGACGCAACCCAGCGGAACTCGCCCCGGGCATAGTCTTCGCGGGCCTTGGCGATGACGGCATCGGCCCCGCCCATGTACTGGAGCTGCTTGCGCGCCGCCGCCGCCTCGGGCAACGGGTTCAGGTTGGCGGGGTTGGCGTCGTACCAGCCCAGGTAGCGCTGGTAGACGGCGCGGCTGTTGTGGCGCAAGGTGCCGTAGTAGCCGTGGGTGCTCCATTCGGCCTCGATCGAAGCGGGCAGGCTGATCAGGTCGGCAATGTCACCGGGCTTGTAGCCGAAGTTGGCCAGGCGGATCGTCTGGTCGTGAATGTGCTTGTAGAGGTCGCGGTGCACCGCCAGCAGTTCCTTGATGCGCTCCTTGCCGAAGGCAGGCCAGTGGTGCGAATTGGCCATCACGTCGCTGCGCTCGCCGTAACGATCGAGCGCCTTGGCCAGGGCCGCCGACCACGCCAGCGCGTCACGCACCTCGGCGCCGCGCAGCGTGTACAGGTTGTGCATGTTCTGCGAGAACACTTCGGCCATGTCGAGCAAACGCAGCTTGGGAAAGTACATGACCATCTCGGCCGGCGCTTCGGTGCCCTGCGCGAGCATGAACTCGATCTCGACCCCGTCGATGCTTCGGGTGGCGTCCTTGTCGAGCACGTCGTTGGGTGCGATGAGGGTGTAGGTGCCCAGCGTCGCGGTCTTGAACAACCCGCCATCGACCATGCCCTGGGGCCCCGGCGGCACCTGCAGGCCGTATTGGTAGCCCACGCGCCGGCTCATGGCATTGCCGGCAATCACCCACTCCGACGCCGCATGCTCCATGAAGCCGGCCGGAGCGATGACCTTGACCTTGCCCGAGCGCACGTCGGCTTCATCGACCACGCCCTTCACGCCGCCGAAGTGGTCCAGGTGCGAGTGGGTGTAGATCACCGCCACCACCGGCTTGCGCGGGCGGTGCGCGAAGTAGAGCGCCAGGCCCGCCTTGGCGGTCTCGCTGGCGGTCATCGGGTCGATCAGGATCAGGCCGGTCTGCCCTTCGATCACCGTCATGTTGGCGGTGTCGAGGTTGCGGACCTGGTAGACGCCGTCCATCACCTTGAACAGGCCGTGGATGTTGTTGAGCTGGGCCTGGCGCCACAGGCTGGGGTGCACGGTGGGCGGCACCGCCTTGGCATCGACAAACGCATAGGGCGCCATGTTCCAGGCCATGCGCCCGTCGCCCAAGGGCACGGCGCCCCCTGGCACCGAGGCAATGAAACCCTGCCGGGCTTCGACGAAGGCGCGCTGGTCCGCGGTCGGCAGGCCTTTGGCCGCGGCTTCCAGCACCGCCAGCGTGGCGGGCTCGGCGGGGCCGGCGGCGCGGGCGGCGCTCCAGGGCAGGGAACACATCACCAGGGCAGCGACGAGGCTGCACAGCCGGGTGGGCAAGCTGAAAGAAAAGCGCTGATTCGACTGCATGGAGTTCCCGTACTGGTTCACCCGCCACGGCTCTCACACAGGCTCGGGCGTGGGCTCGGGCTCGGCTCGGGTAGAACTACCGTTGGCGCCGGGCGGCAGGTGCGCGAACATTAGGCGTTGGCCGCTTTGGCCGGAAGGACATTGCGTGACACCAGGGGGGACATCCGCTGCCGCCAGTGCCCGGCCCGGGCCGGGTGCGCCTGCGTTGCGGGCGCTCTCGATCGGCGATCCGGTCTTCCCGGTGCTGCCGTTGACGGGCCTGCTGGCGTGGGCCCGGAAGAGCGGTATTGGCGCCCGCGAGCTGTTTCATGGTCTGGACGAGGACGCGCCCGATTGCCGGCTCAGCTACACCCACATTCGTGAAGGCGTGGCGCGTGCCATGCACCGTTATGGCGGGCTGGAACTGGCCTGCCTGAGCGGCATGCACAAGTCACTGCCCCACATCGGCCTGCTGGGGCCGGCGATGCAGGCGCATCAAGACCTGGGCGCTGCGCTGGCCTTCGGCGTGGGTTACCAGATGCTCGCCGGCTCGATGCTGCAGCACAGCCTGCGCATTGATGGCGACGACTGCGTGATCGAGTCGCCGCGGCTGTTCGACGACGCCGAATGCGGGCCCTTCATCGACGTCGACCACCTGCTCGCCAACTTCAACCTGCTCTCGGCGCTGTTGGGCGCCCGCGTGCCGCTGACCCATGTCGAAATCACTGCCACCGACGCAGCCCTGGCCGCGGCTCTGGAGCGCTGCCTGGGCACGCCGGTGGGGCGCGGGGCGGCCGTCACCCGCATGTGTTTCCCGGCCAGGCTGCTCAGCACGCCGAACCCGCAGTTCGACCAGGCCAGCAAAGACTTCTGGGTCAGCCTGTGCGAGCGCGAATTCAGCGCCCACCGCGGTCTGGGTTCACTGACCTTGCTGCAGCGCCTGCGCCCGAACCCGGGCCGCTTGCGCCGGCTCGACCAGGTCGCCGACGAGATGCACATCAGCCTGCGCACCCTGCACCGCAAGCTCGTCGATGAAGGCATCGACTACTCCGAACTGCACGACTGCGAGCGCCGCCGCCTGGCCGAGAAGATGCTCAAGTCGGGCCTGAGCTGCGACGTGATCGTCGACACCCTGGGCCTGTCGGACAGCCGCAGTTTCAGGCGTGCGTTCCGGCGCTGGACAGGCCTGTCACCGGCCGAGTTTCGCCAGCGCCACCTGAGCCGGGCGCCGGACTCAGCGCATTGACTCAGGGCGTCGCCTCAGCTCATTGACAGCAACTGCGCAGCGGCCTTCTCGTCGCTTTCAGCGGTCTGCAGCATCTTCATCTGGGCTTCGAACTGGCGTGCCGCCGAGATCATCGAGACCATGGTCTCCACAGCGCTGACGTTGGAGCCTTCGAGGGCGCCGTCCTGCACGCGCGCTGTGGCGTCTGCGGCCAGGTCACCCTCTTCGGCGCGGAACAGGCCGTCTTCACCACGCTGAAGTTGCCCTTCGGGTGTGACGAGCTTGAGCCGGCCCACGACCGTGCTCTTGCCATTGATGGCGCGGGCACTGATGGTGCCGTCGCTGCCGATGCTGATCTCGCTGTTGGCCGGCGTCTGGATCGGGCCGCCGTCGCCCAGCACGGTCAAGCCGTTGCGGGTCGTGAGCGTGCCGTCGGTCGTCACGTCGAGCGCGCCGCCGCGGGTGTAGGCCTCGGTGCCGTCCAGGCCTTGCACGGCGAGCCAGGCGTTGCCCTTCATCGCCACGTCGAGGTTGCGGCCGGTGGCGGTGATGGCGCCGGGGGTCGAGTCGTAAGCCGGCGTGGTTTCGAGCGCATAGACGCGTGTGCTGGCGCCGCTGCCCTCCACCGGCACGGCGCGAAAGGCCTGCAACTCGGCGCGAAAGCCGGCGGTCGAGACGTTGGCCAGGTTGTTGGCCAAGGTGTCCTGGCGCTGCATGGTGGCTTTGGCGCCGGACATCGACAGGTAGATCATGCGGTCCATGGTGTTCCTCCGGCCCGGCCTTCAGTTCATCAACGCAGGTTGACGAGCGTCTGCAGCACCTGGTCCTGCGTCTTGATGGTCTGCGCGTTGGCCTGGTAGATGCGCTGGGCAATGATCATGTTGACCAGCTCGGCCGTCAGGTCGACGTTCGAATCTTCCAGCGAGCCGGCCTGCAGCGGGCCGGTGTTGCCGTTGCCGGGCACGCCCACCACCGGGTCGCCCGAGGTGAAGGTACTCGACCAGTCGTTGCCGCCGGTCGGCTGCAGCCCTTGCGGGTTGCGGAAGGTGGCCAGCTCGATCTGCCCGGCCGGCTTGGACTGGCCGTTCGAGTAGCGCGCCATGATGATGCCGTTGGTCTCGAACTGGATGCCCACCAGCTGGCCCGGCGCGTAACCGTCCTGCGTCAGGTCGGTCACGCCGAAGTTGGAGCCGTACTGCGTGGCGCCCGACAGGTCGAGCTCGACGCCGGTGATCGCCAGCGTCTCTGCACCGGCCGCGTTGGTCGAGGCCGGGATGTTCAAGGTGACCACCCCCAGCGGCGCCGTCGGCGTGCCGCCGTTGGCCGGGAAGGTGATGGTGGTCGAGGCCGCCGGGTCGCCGTTCACGTCGGTCGCCAGCGGCGTGCCGTTGGCGGTGACGTAGACGTTCCAGGTGTCGGTGGCGGACTTCTGGAAGTAGTAGGTCATCGCCACGTCCTGGCCCTTGGCGTCGAACACCGTCAGGGTGGTGGCGTTGTTGTAGGTGCTCGGGTCGCTCAGGTCGACCGCCGGACCGGTGGCCGGCACCGTGGTGGCCAGGCGTGCATCGAGGTTCATCTCCATGCTGATCTCGGCGGTCGGGTTGGGCGTGATGCCGGCGGTGGGCATTTGCAAGGTCCGCGCCTGGCCGGGCTGGATGGTGCCGGTGCCGTCGGCCGGGTAGCCCATCAACTGCTGGCCCTGGCTGTTGACGATGTAGCCCTCGCGGTCGACGCGGAACTGGCCGTTGCGGGTGTAGGTGACCGGCCCGTTGGCGTTGGACAGCTGGAAGAAGCCGCCGCCGTTGATGGCCAGGTCGAGCGGGTTGCCGGTGGACGACAGGTTGCCCTGCGTGAACTGCTGCGCCACCGACTGCAGGTTCACGCCGATGCCCACGCTGGTGGCACCGCCGCCGTTCATCGCGGTGGCGTACATGTCGGCAAATTCGGCACGCGACGCCTTGGCCCCGAAGGTGTTGGCATTGGCCACGTTGTTGCCGATCACCTCCAGGTTCTTGCTGGTGGCGTTCAGTCCGGAAAGGCCTTGCTGGAAGCTCATGGAATGGTCCTTGGGTGGGGGATCAGTTGAAGGCTTTGATGTCGCTGTAGGCAATCGAGCCCGAGCGTTCGAGTTCGAGCGTGAGTGAGTCGCCGCCGGTGCTCACGGCGCTCACGCGGTCGCGCATCAGCGCGGTGGTCGGCAGCACGGCGGAGCCGCTGGTGGCGGTCACGCGGAAGCTCAAGGCCGCATCGGCGCTCACGTCTTTCGCGGCCCAGTCGAAGCTGTGCATGCCGCTGCTCTGCGCGCCGAGCTGCAAGGTGTCGATCACCTGGCCGGCGGGGCTCAGGATCTCGACCTTCACGTGGTCGGCGGCCGAGTTCAGCTCGAAGCCGCCCTGCCCCACCTCGTCCTGGACCGACAACGCGGTGCCCGGCACGATCACGTCGCGCCCGACCAATGCCGCGCCCTGCAGCGCCTGCATCTGCATGAACTGGCCCGACAGGCCCTCCACCGTGGTGTTGAGCTTTTCGATCCCGTTGACGGTGTTGATCTGCGCCATCTGGCTGGTGACCTGGGCGTTGTCCATCGGGTTCAACGGGTCCTGGTTCTGCATCTGCGCGACCAGCAGCTTCAGAAAGCGGTCGGCACTGCCGGCTTCGTCCTTGGCCTTGGTGGTGGTGCCGCCGCCGTTCAGCAGCGACAGTTCGGTGGGGGTCAGGGTGGTGGCCATCGGCTGCCTTCAGGGTTCAGGGGGTCCAGCGGTGTCCAGCTCAGCCTTGGCCGAGCTGCAAGGTCTTGAGCAACAGGCTCTTGGCCGTGTTCATGACCTCGATGTTGTTCTGGTACGAACGCGAGGCCGAGATCATGTTGACCATCTCTTCCACCGGGTTCACGTTGCTGTAGGTGATGTAGCCGTCGGCGTCGGCCTGCGGGTGCTTGGGGTCGTGCACGCGGCGGCCGACGCCGAGGGCTACATCACCTACAGCAACGTGAACCCGGTGGAGGAGATGGTCAACATGATCTCGGCCTCGCGTTCGTACCAGAACAACATCGAAGTCATGAACACCGCCAAGAGCCTGCTGCAGAAGACGCTGCAGCTCGGCCAGTGAACCAAAGGAAATCCCAGCCCATGGCAACGTCCGCGATCAATTCACTCGCCAGCAAATCCCCCGATGCGGCGGCGACCGCGGCCAAGGAAGTCGAGGTCACGGCAGACCGGTTCCTGAAGCTGCTCGTCACGCAGATGCAGAACCAGGACCCGTTGAACCCGATGGACAACGCCCAGATCACGAG
>JANOQS010000669.1:0-11712 GCA_031414975.1 Methylibium sp.
TCGGGCCGGCCGGTGGAAGCCACCACGCGGTAGCCGAGCTTGGACAACAACGCGATCGCCACGCTGCCGACGCCACCGTTGGCGCCGGTCACGAGGATGTCGCCAGCGTCAGGCGTCAGCCCGTGGCCTTCGAGCGCGAGCACGCACAACATCGCGGTGTAGCCTGCCGTGCCGATGGCCATGGCTTGGCGGGTGCTCAAACCTTCGGGCAAGCCCACCAGCCAGTCGCCCTTCACACGCGCGCGCTGCGCCAGCCCGCCCGAGTGGCTTTCGCCGACGCCCCAGCCGTTGAGCACCACCTTGTCGCCGGGGCTCCACGCGGCGTGGTGGCTGGTTTCGACGACCCCCGCGAAGTCGATGCCGGCCACCAGCGGAAACTTGCGCACCACCGGTGACTTGCCGGTGATGGCCAGGCCGTCCTTGTAGTTGATGGTGGAGTAGTCCACCCGCACGGTCACCGCGCCTTCGGCCACCTCTGGCAGTTGCACGTCATCGATGTCCTTCACGGTGGCGCGGTAACCGGCATCGTCCTTTTCGATCAGCAGGGCTTTGAACATGGCAGTCTCCAGTGCGATGAGCCGGCGATGGTAGTGCGGGCTACTGGTACGCGCCCGTGGTGACGATGTTGCGGGTGGACGCGCCGGCGCCGACCGTGGCCGGCGTCTGCGGTGCCAGCGCGCCGCCCGCGCCGATCGTGTACAGCGAGACGTTGCCGCTGAACGTGCTCGGGGCGTAGACGTACTTGCCCGTTGGGTCGATGGCGACGTCGTTGGCCAGGGTGCCTGCGGCCACCGTGGCGGGCGCCAACGGCACCAGCCCGCCGCCCGCGCCGATCGCATACTGCGACACGTTGTTGGCGTCGCGGTTGACCACGTACGCGTACAAGCCCAACGGGTCGATCGCCACGGAGAACGCGTTGGTGTCTGCCGCCACGGTCGGCGCGGCCATCGGCGTCAGCGCGCCATTGGCCCCGATCATGTATTGCGACACATTGGCGCTCGTCCCGTTGGCGACGTAGGCGTATCGGCCCGACGGATCGACAGCGACCGCCTGTGGGCTCGCGCCAGTGGCCACGGTGGCCGGCGTCATCGGCGTCAACACGCCTTGGTTGTTGATCGTGAACTGTGACACCGTGTCGGCGCCGCGGTTGGCCACGTAGGCATAGCGCCCCGACGGGTCGATGGTGATGGCGTACGGGCTGCCGCCCGTCGGGATCACGCTGCCGCCCAGCGGCGTGAGCGATCCGTTGGTGCCGATCCTGTATTGCAGGACATAGGAGCCGGCGAAGTTGGCCGTGTAGAGGAACCGCCCCGACGGGTGGATGGCGATGGCTACGGGATTGTCGGTGGACGCCACCGTGGCCGTGGCCAGCGGCGTCAGCGCGCCGTCGGTGCCCACCGAGTACTGGGAGATGGTGTTGGCGTCGAAGTTGGCCACGTACGCAAAGCGGCCGCCCGGTTCGACCGCAACGTCGCCGGCGCCATTGCCCGCGGTGACCGTGGTCACGGTCAACGGTGCCAGCGTGCCGCCGGCGCCGATGGCGTACTGGCTGACGTCGTTGCTGCCCGAGTTGGTGACGTAGGCGAACTTGGGCACGACCTGCAGGGCCGCGCTGCCGCCGCTGATGGCGACGGATGAGATGCCGTTGCCCGCATTCACGGCGGAAGGCGCATTCGCGACCAGGCCGCCACCGGCACCGATCGTGAATTGCAGGACCTGGCCGCTGCCGCCCGTGGGGACATAGGCGTAGAGCCCCGACGGATCGACCGTGATGCCGGCCGGGTTTCCGTCGGCCGCGACCGTGGCGGTGGCCATCGGCACCAGCGCGCCACCGGCGCCGATGTCGTATTGCGACACGTTGTTGCTGCCGCGGTTGGCGACGTACAAGCGCGTGCCCGTGGGGTCGATGGTGAGGGCAATCGCCTCCACACCCGCCACCACCGTGGCCGGTGACATCGGGGTCAGCGAGCCGTCGGCCCCGATCGTGTACTGCGAGACGCTGCCGGCAAGCTTGTTGGCCACATAGGCATAGCGGCCCGTCGGATCGACCGCCACGGCATTGGCGCCCGCACCAGCCGCGACCGTGGCGCTCGCCAACGGGGTGAGCGCACCGCCCGTGGCTATGCGGTACTGCGAGACGTTGTTGCTGTCCTCGTTGGCCACGTAGGCAAAACGACCCGCGGCGTCGACGACGACGGAACTCGGCTTCGTGCCCGCCGCCACGGTGGCGTTCGCCATCAGCGTCAGGCCTCCGCCAGCGCCGATCACGTATTGTGAAATGGTGTTGCCGGTCGAGTTGGCGACATAGGCGTAGCGGCCCGAGGGGTCGATGGTGATGGACAGCGACGCCGTACCTGTGGCCACCGAGTCGGGCGCCATCGGTGTGAGCCGGCCGTCGGCACCCACGGTGAACTGCAGCACGACATTGAACAGGGGTTCCACCGCATAGGCGTAGCGGCCCGTGGGGTCCAGCGTGACCGAGCGCGGCGACGGAAACGTGGCAACCCGGCCCACCAGGTTCAGCCGGCCCGTGGCCGCATCGAGCGCGTAGGTGGAGATGTTGCTGTCGCCGGCGTCGGCCACGTAGGCAAATCGCGGCACCACAGCCGCCACCGTCAGCACCGCCGCATTGCTGGTGGCCGTGCCGCTGGCATTGCTGGCCAGCGCGCGGTAGCGGCGGCCGTTGTCGGCCAGCGCCGGCCGCACGATGGCCAGGCGCGTGTCGGTCGCGCCGGTGATGTTGGCCCAGGTCGTGCCGCCGTCTGTGCTGAGCTGCCACTGCAAGGTGGGCGTGGGCGTGCCGGTGGCTGCCACCGTCAGCGCAGCGTTCTGGCGCTCGAGCACCGACACGCTGGCTGCCGGCTGCGTGCTGAACGCCGGGGCCACCGGCGCGGGCGTGACGGTGAGCGTGGCCGCGTTGCTGGCCAGCGTGCCGCTGCCGTTGGTGGCCACGGCGCGGAACTGCCGGCCGCTGTCCGCCAGCGTGGCGGGGCCAAACGCGAACGCGGCGGCGGTGGCGCCGGCCACGTCGGCCCAGGTGGTGCCGCCGTTGGTGCTGGTCTGCCACTGCACGGTGGGTGCCGGCGTGCCCGTGATCACCACCGTGAAGCCGGCGTTCTGGCCTTCGACCACCGAGGTGCTGGCCGGCTGCAAGCTGAACGCGGGTGCGATGGGTGCGGGCGTCACCACCAGCGTCGCTGCATTGCTGGTGACCGTGCCCAAGGTGTTGCTCACCACCACGCGGAAGCGCTGCCCATCGTCGGCCAGCGCCACCGCGGCGCGCGTGAGCGTGGCCGTGGTGGCATCAGCCCCGGCGGCATTGCTGAAGGTGGTGCCGGCGTCGGTGCTGACCTGCCACTGATAGATCAGGGCCGTTCCGCTGGCCGTGACGGTGAACTGCGCGTTCTGCCCTTCGGTGACCGACTGGTCAGCCGGCTGCACGCTGATGGTCGGCGCCACCGCGGCAGCGGTCACCGTCAGCGTGGCTGCCGAACTGGTGGCGTTGCCGCCGGCGCCCGACACCACCACCCGGAACTGCTGCCCGCTGTCGGCCAGCGCGGTGGCCGGCGTGGTGTAGCTGCTGTTGGTCGCGCCGGCCACCGCTGCGAAGCTGGCACCGTCGTCAGTGCTGCGCTGCCACTGGTAGCCCGTGGCAGCGCTCGCGGTGACGCTGAAGCTGGCGCTGCTGCCTTCCACCACGCTCTGGTCGACCGGCTGGGCGGAGATGATTGTCGCCACCGGCGCCGGCGCATCACCACCTCCGCCGCCGCACGCGACGAGCCCGACCGCGAGGATGGAAAACAGCAACCGAGTTGCAAGGCGCTTGCAGTTCATGAGGTGGCCCCAGCGGAGGTGCGATTCGGGATTGTGGTGGGCTGCTGCCCGGTCTCGTCATGCGGAAGACCCGAACCCCGTCCATCGGCTGGTGACACGGCGGCCGACTCGGCCGCGTTGCGCGCGCTTCAGTCGCGCCCGGCCTCGATGATCGCGCGTGCCAGCGCCGCCGGCTGCGTGAACCAGGCTTCGTGGCTGCCTGCCGATTCGATGTACCGGAACAGCCCCAGCCGCTCCGACAAGCGCGGGTGCCACGGCAGGCTGGCCGGCAGCGCCACGTCGAGCACGCAGTTGACGTACGACTTGCCCACCGCCACCGCAGCCATCGGTTGTGTGATGGCCGACGCTTCGGTGAAGGTGCGGTACGGGTGCGGGTTGAGCTTGGCAAAGGCCGCCTTGGCGAGCTCCATGTCGCCGTCGTTGATGAAGGCCTCGCGCCAGACCTCGAAAGGCAGCACCACTGCGTTGCCGCTGGCCGCGGCGATCGCATCGAACATGCCTTTGTAGTGCGGCGGCACCATGTCGTTCAGGCACTCGCCCGGCATCGGCACGAACGCGTTCACGTAGACCAGCCGCGCCAGGCGCGGCAGCAGCTGCGCCGTGGCGCCAGAGATCACCATGCCACCGTAGCTGTGGCCGACGAGGCGCACGCGCTCCAGCTTGTGGCTCTCCACGAAGTCGACCAGCGACGCCACGGCATCGGCCAGCCCGGTGCGGGCGCGGTCGTCGCCGGCGCGGTTGCCGGCCAGCGTCGGGCAGTGCACCGTGTGGCCTGCGGTGCGCAAGTGGGCGGCCACGGCTTCAAGTTCGGCACCGGTGTGCCAGGCGCCATGAACGAGAACGTAGGTGTCGGCCATCAGAGTCTCCTTCTTTGATGCGTCATTGTGCGGTCTTGCCGCCGGGCCACCGTCGCGAGGAAACCCCCGGAGCGACCCGAAGGGGCTTGGGGGATGCGGGCCAACTCGGCTACAGTGAATTGACCCACCCGAGCGGCGCCAGACCGCATGCCCTGACGAGTAGACACACGTCACGCAGCCGCACCTTCACTCCACCCAGCACGCCGGCACCTGCGGCGTGGGCACCTGCATCAGCACCGGCGAGGCGCTCACGGCGCACCTGGACGACCACTTCGACGCCACCCACATTCCGCTCACCTGCACCACTGCGCCGGTGTACGGCGCGCAGGGCCAGCTCAACGCCGTGCTCGACATCAGCCAGCTCAGCAGCGCGCAGCCCAAGCAGAGCCGGCACCTGGCGCTGCAACTCGTCAAGGTCTACGCGCAGCACACGGCAGTGGGCGCGTGCTGTTCATGCTGGCCTCGCCGCCGCCGGTGCGCGCGGGCAACTCCGCCCGGCCCGCCGCACTGCCCGCCGAGGCGCGCCGCATCCCCGCCCCGCTGGCCGCGCTGTCGGGCGGCGACCCGGCGCTGGACCGGCAGATCGAACGCGCCGCCGAGCTCGTCAACTCACCGATGAGCGTGCTGCTCGCCGGCGAGACCGGCTCCGGCAAGAAGCACTTTGCCAAGGCCCTGTACCAGGCCAGCGAGCGCCGCGCGGGGCCCTTCGTGGCCGTCAACTGCGCCGCCATCCCCGAGACGCTGATCGAGAGCGAACTCTTCGGCCATCTGCCCGGAAGCTTCTCGGGCGCCGGCCCGCGCCCCAAGCGCGGCTTGATTCAAGAGGCCGACGGCGGCACGCTCTTTCTCGACGAGATCGGCGACATGCCGCGCGACCTGCAGGCCCGCCTGCTGCGCGTGCTGGCCGAACGCGAGGTGCTGCCCATCGGCGCCACAAAGCCCACGCCGGTCAACATCCGCGTCATTGCCGGCACCCACTGCGACCTGGAGGCGCTGGTGCGCGAGCGGCGCTTTCGCGACGACCTGAACTACCGGCTCAACGGCGCGCACATCGTGCTGCCGCCCCTGCGCGAACGGCGCGACCTGGCCTGGCTCATCCAGCGCATGCGGGCCAGCGTGGCGAGCGTGGCCGGTGCGGCCAACGTGACTGCTCGAGGAACTGCGCGCGGTGGACGGCAATGTGAGCGCCGCGGCGCGGCGCCTGGGCATCTCGCGCATGACGATGTATCGGAGGATGAAGCGGGCGGGGATCGTTGGCCAGCAGGATGGTGAATAGCCGTTCGTCGCGGGGGCGCCGATGAGTCAGAAGCCTTCGCACCAATTGATCGGGTCGTACTACTTGAGGTGGCTACACTGATGTCCATGCATCCGCTGATCGAGACCCACCGCGCTGAACTGTTGGCCCTGGCTCTCAGGCGTGGCGTCACGGGCGTTCGGGTCTTCGGCTCAATGAGCCGTGGCGACGACAGCCCGCACAGCGACGTTGATCTGCTCGTGACCCTGGCCCCTGGGACCAGCGCCCTCGCCCTGGGTGGCCTGTTGCTGGATGCGCAGGAACTGTTGGGCCGCCGAGTGGATGTCGTCACCGAAGCAAGCTTGCATCCTGCGCTGCGCGAGCGCGTGATGGCCAGCGCCGTGCCGCTGTGAATCCAGGCCCCGAGTCGGACCGGGTACTGCTGGCGCACATGCGCGACTGCCTGGACCGGATCCAGGAGTACACCAACGCCGAACGCTCCCGCTTCGACAGTTCGCGTCTGGTGCAAGACGCGGTGGTCCGCAATCTGCAGACCTTGACCGAATCAAGCCAGCGCTTGTCGAATGAGATCAAGGACACCGAGCCGCAGATGCCGTGGCGCGACCTGGCCGGGTTTCGCAACGTGGATCGTGCATGGCTACCTGGGCGTTGACCTCGGGGCGGTCTGGCTGGTCGTCGAACAGGACTTGCCGGCGTTGGACGAGGCGGTGAACCGCATGGCCATGCACCTCGGCCCTCAGGGCGATGGAGGGCAAGGCGCAGATCGGTGAGATGCTGAAAGCCACGCTCGCCGCCACCAAGCCGACTGGCAGATCGACGGCGAAGCTGCCGACGGCGGCGGCGTCTCTGACGCGTGGTTCACCTTTGAGACCGACGTGTCGGGCAGCCGCGGGACCGTGGCCCATTCCCGCCCGTGTGTGATGTCAATGACTTCAGTGGGTACGATGTCGACAAGCCGAGACCTTCCCCATGGCCACACTCACGATTTGCAATCTGGACGAGACGCTCATGCGCGATCTTCGTGCGCGCGCCGCGAGCCAAAACCGCTCCATGGCAGAGGAGGCGCGGCAGATACTGCGTGCCGCATTGCTCGAGCCGCCCGCTCCCGCCAGGGATCTGGCATCTCGCATCCGTGGTCGGTTTGTCGGGCTGGGTGATGTGGAGTTGAGTGTGCCCGTGCGTGAGCCGGTGCAAGCCACACCCAGCTCAGACAGTGATTCGAAGGCCGTTCGTGGTGAGCCGGCCTAACGCCAGGCGCCGACCGATCGAGGCTATGGCTCACGCAGTGCTTGCTCGACCGTGGCCAGCATCAGGCACAGGGTCATTGGCTTGACGGGTGACTCGATGAAGCCGCGCGAGAGGTAGAAGCGCCGGGCTTGTTCCGAGATGGCGTGCACCAGCAGCGCGGTGATGCCGGCGATGTGTGCGGCCTGGATTGCGCGGCGGATGGCGTCGTTCAGCAGTGCTGTGCCAATGCCCTTCTGGTGGTGGTCTTTGTGGATGGCCAGTCGGCCAAGGACGAGCACGGGCATCGGGTCGGGGCGGTTGCGCTTTTTGGTGGGCGGTGCCTCGGCATGGCCTATTGCGCCGGCGGCCAGGCAGTAGTAGCCGATCATGGTGTTGTCGTCGCACACCACGTAGGTGCGCGAAGAACCGTTGGTCTGGTTCTTGGCCGCGCGGCGTTTCAGCCAGTCGTCCAGCGAGGCCTCGCCGCTGTCGAAGTGGGCGAGCAGGTGATGGTCGGCCAGCGGCTGCGCCGAAAGCATCGGCGCCGTCACTTTGCCCTTTTCTCTGCCCTTTTCCTCGCGCCGCCACCCGGGGTGTTGCCCTTGGCGGCGGGCTTCGCCGTGTTCGTCTCCCAGGGTGCTTGGGCCTTGAGGGTGCGGCGCAGGCGGTCGGTGGGCGCGGGCGGCATGTCGAGCAGGGCCTGAAAGCTGGCAAAGCCTTTTGCGTCGAGCGCGAAGTAGGTCTGGTCGAGCAGCACGTCTTCGGCCTGCCTGCAGGCGGCTTCGAGCATGAAGTCCGAGCGGCTGCGGCCCAGGCGGTCGGCGGCCTGGTCGATCAGGTCACGTTGCCCTGCCTTGGCGCGGATGCTGATCGTGACGGGTTCTTGGGTCTGGGCCATTCGACACCTTTTGCGTGCTGCGTTCGTGATGTTAAAAGTGTATGTCATTTGTCCATACAACGAAGGCTTTGCATGCTGCCAAACCTTGCGTCATCTGTCGCAGGGCTGAAGACTGCCGGCTCAGGTGCCCGAAGCCAACCCCTGCGCCAGCGCCTCGAACACCACTCGGATCCGCCGCGAGGTGCGCAGTTCGCGGTGGGTGACCAGCCAGATCGGGCAGCGCACGGGTGGCACGTCGTCGAGCACTCGGATGATGCCCGGGGTGCCGCGGGCGATCTCGTCCATCATGGCGCCGATGCCCATGCCCTGGCGCACCAGGGCCCAGTGGGCCATCGAGTGGTCGCAGTAGCAGCTGAAGTTCGCCTCGCTGAGCGGCAGGCGATGCTGGCGCAGGTAGGCCAAAAACTGGCCTGAGCGATCGGAGCCGACGAAGGGCAGATGGGCCGCCTCTTCGGCGTGGCGCGGATGGCCGTGGACCTTCACCCAGTCTTCGGACGCGTAGAAGTTGGCCGCCGCCTCCCGGATCAACCGGGCGATCAGATCCGGCTGCTCGGGCTTGACATGGCGGATGGCGATGTCCGCCTCGCGACGGAGCAGGTCGCTGAGCGCGTTGGAGGAGATGACCTCGATGGCAATGCCCGGTTCCTTCTCGCGCAGTAGCCGCACCAGCGGGGGCAGCAGGTAGGCAGCCACCGCGTCGGTGGCCGAGACCGAGACCACGCCGCCCACGGCCTGCGAGCGGCCGGTGGCCGCCAGCCGCAGGGCCTCGGCGGCTGCGCCCATCGCGCGCGCATGTTCCAGCAGGTCCAGCCCGGTGGGCGTGAGCGCCATGGTTTTGCCCACCCGCTCGAACAGGGTCACGCCCATGCGCTGCTCGATGGCCGCCACCTGGCGGCTCAGCGTGGGCTGGGTCAAATCCAACTTCCGGGCGGCCGCTGACAGCGAGCCGGTTTCAGCGGTTTCCAGAAACGCCTTCAGCTGGTTCCAGTCGAGGTTATCCATGCACAAACGTATATGTTCACTGCAATCTACCGCAGTTCCTATCGGAGCTGCGCATGGATAGCATCCAGGCAGTGCCTGAACGACTTTCGCCTCTGCCCATGCCGTCTCCCACCATCGCCCCTCTCTCCGAAGTCTCGCCGCTCGCCCATGCGGTTGCGTCGCCAGCGCGCAAGGCCCGTTTCTGGGACCGTATTGCAGTCAAGTACGCTGCCGACCCCATCGCCGACATGGCCGGCTACGAGGCCACGCTGCGGCGCGTGCAAGGCCTGCTGTCTGCGGATCAGGACGTGCTGGAGATCGGCTGTGGCACAGGGACCACGGCGTTGCGTCTGGCGCCCCTCACCCGGCGCCTGCTCGCAACCGATGTCTCGGCCGGCATGATCGCCATTGCCCGCGAGAAGCTGGCTGCCCAGCCGGTGCCGCAGTTGAGCTTTGCGGTGGCCGACGCCGATACACCGGTGGCCAGGCCAGGCGAGTACGACGTGGTGCTGGCCTTCAATGTGCTGCACCTGGTGACCGATCTCGACCGTGCGCTGGAACTGGTGGTGCAGGCCTTGCGGCCGGGCGGCCTGCTGATCTCCAAGACGGCCTGCATCTCCGAGATGAACCCACTGATCCCCTACCTTGCACTGCCCTTGATGCGGGCCGTCGGCAAGGCGCCCCATGTGCTGTGCTTCGGCGCCGCCGTGCTGCAGTCAGCCATCGCCCGCCAGGGCATGGACATCGTGTCGGTCGAGAGACACGGCACCCGGGGCAAGGATTTCCGGGTCTTCATCGTGGCCCGCAAGCCGGCCTGAGTTCCCCACCTCACACCGGGCCCTGGTTCAGACCCGGGTCGGGCGTCGTTCGCCCTGCCGATTTCGCAATCCTGCCCTTCTTCCCATCGTTTGACACATAAGCCTCACATGCCGATCTTCCCAGCCTTGCCGAGCCTTGCTCAAGTACCCGCCTTCGCCCTGATCGTGCAGGCTGCAACGGCGATGCAAGCAGCACTCGCTGCCACCTTCCTCGCGCTGTGCCCGCTCGTGCAGGCGCAGTCGGCCGCAGGCGGCAGCTGCTGGCCCGCATCGCGTTCGGCGCGGGGTTGGCTTCGCGTCATCGACGAGGACACGGCCCGTCCCGCCGGAACGACGGCGCGGCAGCGCCTGCTGCACGCCTGGCCGTTGCTCGGCGCGGTGGATGCAATTCCACGACCACTGCAACCGGTGTGAATCAAGTCAAGGAGTTGCAGATGCCCTCATTCAGATATTGGCCTGTTCTCCTGCTCGCAGCGGCCAGCGTGTCCACGCTCGCCGCAGACGCCAGAGAGCGCGGTTTCATTCGGAAGGGCATGGGTGAAGGGGAGGTGGTGCTGAAGATCGGCAAGCCCGACCATGAGGCCTTCAACCGCAGCTTCCGGGGCGAACCCGAAGAGAAGACCTGGACCTATTTCCCTGACGCTCGGGACCCTCAGACAGTGACGATCCTCAGGTTCCACTCGGGCCTGGTCACAGACATCCAACGCAAGATCGCCAGGTGATGGCCTCAACGGATCACGACGCTGAATTGACTGGCTGGACTGACAAACTGGCCCCGTACCGCGGGGCTGCCCATGTTCGAGGTGATGCTCGTCGAGACACTCTGGACGCCGACCGTAGAAAACGTGACGGCAAAGCCACCGTTGCCGACGATGCGGCCGAAATTGACGAGGAAGGTCTTCGGGGAGAACGTCGCGCTCGGATCGGTCGAGTTCAAACTCACCGTATAGGACCCTTTGTCGAACCCACAAGAGACATGGATGCGCCCGGGCACAGGAACACCGCGCGACACCGGCTTCGGAGCGGCGGTGCTCGGCGCAGGGGCCGCCGGACACGAGGCGACTCCCGGTTCAAGGGCTTCAAAGCGCCAAGCCGCAGAGGCCGGCTTCGGAGCAACACCCTCACCTGCAGTGCGGGTTCCGGTTTACAAGCCGGAACTGCCGAGCCGCCGTGCGGCCGGGCTTGCACGGGGGCGCGATTACATCGCTTCTGCGATGATCGAAAGCATCCCTCAGGCAACCCGGCGCACGCTCCCATGGCCACGTTCCAGCCTCTGTCCCCGTTGTTCGGCGTCGAGACCTCCGACGTCGATCTGTCGCAACCACTGTCCGACGCCACCTTCAAGGAGCTCGAAGACGCCTTCTACGCGAGCCAAGTGCTGGCGCTGCGCAACCAGCGCATCAGCGCTGCCCAGTTCCTCGCGTTCGCGCGCCGCATCGGGCCGCCGCAGCCGCACGTGATCGACCAGTTTCATCACCCTGACGACTCGAACATCCTGATCCTGTCGAACGTGAAAGTGGACGGCAAACCCACCGGCCTGCAAGACGCCGGCTCCTATTTCCACACCGACTATTCCTACCTGCAGGTGCCAGCGCGCGCGACCACCTTGTACTCGCGCGTGGTGCCCAAGGTCGGCGGCGACACCCTGTTTGCCAACCAGCAGGCCGCTTACGACGACCTGCCGGATGCGATGAAAACGCGCATAGCCCCGCTGATGGGCATCCACCACTACGGCAACCGCAACGACCAGGACGAGACCAGCCGCACCGTGGCCTCGGCGCTCAGCGCCGAGCAGAAGGCGAAGATGCCGGTCATCACGCACCGCATCGCGCGGCCACACCC
>JANOQS010000670.1:0-1943 GCA_031414975.1 Methylibium sp.
GCTGTGCGGGCCGAGGTGCGCCACCGACCCGAACGGCGACAGCGGATACGCCGGCACGCGCCCGAAGCTCGGCTTCAGCCCGAAGGTGCCGCAGAACGCGGCCGGGATGCGCACCGAGCCGGCCCCGTCGGTGCCCACCGACAGCGGCCCCAACCCGGCGGCCACCGCAGCGGCCGTACCGCCCGACGAGCCCCCCGGCGTCTTGCTCAGGTCCCAGGGGTTGCGAGTGATGCCGCTGCGCGGCGAGTTGGTTTCGCCCTTGCAGCCGAACTCCGGTGTGGTGGTCTTGCCCAGCAGCACGGCACCGGCCTCGCGCAGGCGCGCGGTGGCGGGGGCATCGTCGTCCCAGGCCTGCTTTTCATCGACGGTCCGGCTGCCGCGCAGCGTGGGCCAGCCGCGCGCCAGGATCAGGTCCTTGATCGACACCGGCACGCCGTCGAGTGCGCCGACCGGTGCGCTGCGGGCCCAGCGCGCTTCGCTGGCGCGCGCCTGCTGCAGAGCCGATTCGTGGGCCACCAGGCAGAACGCATTGAGCTTCGGGTTGAGCGCGTCGATGCGCTCCAGCACGGCGCGCGTGGCTTCCAGCGGCGACGCCCGGCGCTCGCGGTACAGGCCCAGAAGTTCAGTGGCGCTGCAATCGGCCAGGTGCGTGGCCGCGGGCTGGGGCGAGGTCATGGCGGGCTCCTTGCGCTGACGTTGGCATGGCCGCGCCACGCCCGTCCCATCGTAACCGTGGACCCGACGCGCGTCAGCCGGTCAGGCCGAACAGCTGGTGCAGCGCCTCGCGGTACTGCGCCTGCCCGAGTGCATGGGTGTCGTGGTGCGTGCCGCCCTGCACCAGCATGAATCGTTTCGGCGCCGTGGCGCGCTCGTACAGCGCGCGCCCGAGTTCGGGGCGAATGAAGGGGTCGGCGCTGCCATGCACCACCAGGGTAGGCACCTTGACCTGCGGAATGCGCAAGGCCGAGTCGAAGCGCTGCGTGATCAGCGAGGCGAGCGGCCGCCAGCCACGGTGAAAGCCGATGACTTCGGGGATCGAGGTGAACGTGCCTTCGACGATCAGCCCGGCGGCGTCGTCCACCTGCGTTGCCAGCTGCACCGCGATGGCGCCGCCCAGCGAGTGGCCGTAGACATAGCGCTGCACTTGCGGGTGGCGTTGCGCCAGCCAGTGCCAGGCGGCGCAGGCGTCTTCGCATGCTGATTGCTCGGAGGGCAGCGCGGCGCTGCTCTGGCCGAAGCCCCGGTAGTCGATACCCAGCACCGAAAAGCCCAGCGCGTGCAGGCTGCGCATGCGTTGCGCGCTGCTGCGGATATCCCAGCGCGCACCGTGCAGGAACAGCAGCACCGGTGCATCGGCAAGGGTCTGCGGCAACCACAGCCCGTGCAGGGTGACGGGTGCGCCACTCTCTTCGGAATCGAACGTGATCCACTGATCCTGCAGGCCCACGCTGGCCTGGGCCCGCACGGCGTTGCCGTCCAGGCCGGTCTGGAAAATCCAGCGCCGCTGCTGCACTTCCAGGCTGGTCACGCCGGCCAGCGTGGCGAGCACGGCCACCGCGCCGCGCAGCATCCAGCGCGGCCGGCGCAACAGCAAGGACCCCAGATGACGTGTCGCGATGTGCATGGCGAATCGATCGTGGCATTGGCGCCGTGGCGGTTGCATCCCTCAGATGGAGGATCGCCGCTCGGCGGTGTGAGAACTTGCCGTTGTCTCGGCAAGGACCTGGATAATCCGCGCGCAACCCTTGGCGGATTAACGGAGAACACCCCTTGCTCAGCGACATCGAAATCGCCCAGGCGTCAACAATGCAACGGATCATCCCGCTCGCGCAGGAGCGCCTCGGGATTGCCGACGAGCACCTGTCGCCGTACGGGCACTACAAAGCCAAGCTGTCGCTGGAGCACATCGAGTCGCTGCAGGGCCGGCCGGACGGCAAGCTGAT
>JANOQS010000671.1:0-12176 GCA_031414975.1 Methylibium sp.
GAGGTGGATCTCGGAATTACCGGTGCCCTTGAACTCCTCGAAGATCACCTCGTCCATGCGGCTGCCGGTATCGATCAGTGCGGTGGCGATGATGGTCAAGGACCCGCCTTCCTCCACATTGCGTGCCGCGCCGAGAAAACGTTTCGGCCGCTGCAGGGCGTTGGAGTCAACACCGCCGGTCAGGACTTTGCCCGACGACGGCACGACGTTGTTGTAGGCACGGGCGAGGCGGGTGATCGAGTCGAGCAGGATGATCACGTCCTTCTTCATCTCGACCAGGCGCTTTGCGCGCTCGATCACCATCTCGGCCACCTGCACGTGGCGCGCGGCCGGCTCGTCGAAGGTCGAGCTGATGACCTCGCCGCGCACGGTGCGCTGCATCTCGGTCACTTCTTCGGGCCGCTCGTCAACCAGGAGCACGATCAGGTAGACCTCGGGGTAGTTGGCGATCAGCGCATGCGCCAGGTTCTGCATCATCACCGTCTTGCCGCTCTTGGGCGCCGAGACGAGCAGCGCACGCTGGCCCTTGCCCAGCGGGGCGATCAGGTCGACGATGCGGCTGGTGATGTTTTCTTCGGACTTGATGTCGCGTTCGAGCTTGAACTGCTCCTTCGGGAACAGCGGCGTCAGGTTCTCGAACATGATCTTGTGCTTGCTCTCCTCGGGCGTCAGGCCGTTCACGCGGTCGACCTTGACGAGCGCGAAGTAGCGTTCGCCGTCCTTGGGAACCCGCACTTCGCCTTCCACTGCGTCGCCGGTGTGAAGGTTGAAGCGGCGAATCTGGCTCGGGCTCAGATAGATGTCGTCAGTGGACGCCATGTAGCTCGCGTCGGGCGAGCGCAGGAAGCCGAAGCCGTCGGGCAGCACCTCGAGCACGCCGTCGCCGAACACCTGTTCGCCGCCCTTGGCGCGCTTTTTCATGATCGCGAACATCAGCTCCTGCTTGCGCATTCGGGCGACGTTCTCGATCTCCAGTGCCTCGCCCATCGTGATGAGCTCGGAGACGTGGATCACTTTCAGTTCTGACAGATGCATGGGGGCTGGGGCTGGGGTGGATCGAACCGGCGCGCCATGGAGATGCGCTCAGTGCCTCTGCGGCGTTCACGGCCAGGGCGCGTGCTCTGGGCCAGTGCTTGCCCGTCACGCGACGGGGAAATCAAAAACGCTGGAGTGGGGGCCGGACCATGTGCCGTCTGTACGGGCCCCGAAGCCGGCAACCGGTTCGGGCATGGAGGCTGAATTTAGGTCTTGCGGACCGGGCGTTGTGCGCCCGGCCTGAAAGCGATGACGCGGATTATAGATGACCGTCGAGAAAAGCGGTCAACTGGGCCTTCGAAAGCGCGCCGACCTTGGTGGCGGCGAGCTGGCCGCCCTTGAACAGCATCAGCGTCGGAATGCCGCGAATGCCGAACTTGGCCGGAATGTCGCGGTTCTCGTCGACATTCATCTTGGCGATCTGCAGGCGGCCATCGTAGGTCTTGGACACTTCGTCCAGGATCGGTGCGATGGCCTTGCAGGGGCCGCACCATTCGGCCCAGTAGTCCACCAGAACGGGCTTGTCGGATTTCAGGACGTCGGTGTCGAACGACGCGTCGGAAGTGTGCTTGATCAGGTCGCTGCTCATGGGGGTCCTCGGGACATGCGCTGCCCGTGGCGGGCAGCAAGGCACAATGATTCTGACACAAAGGCCCCTGCCTCGTCCCCTGGCGCGGGGTGCTCAAAGGGCCAATTCCCTCTATGGCGAGCATAGCCCGACACCCTCTTGAAATGGCCTCACCCGACCCATGGGCCCAGGTGGTGAATGCCACCGCGGGCTGGGCGCAGGGGCAGGTTCTGAACCTGCGCGATGTGGTCGTGCTGCTGCCATTCGCGCAATTGCTGCCGGTTGCGCGGCAGGCGTTTGGCGCGGCAGGGGGCTGGGTGCCGCGCATCGAGACCACGCAGTCGCTGGCGCGAGGCCTCGGGCCCGCTGAGGCGCCGGCAGCCGGGCAAATCAGCTTCGACGTGGCACTCGACCGGCTGGTCGCGCGCCGCCTGCTGCGCGCGCAGAGTTGGGCTGCGGCCTGGGCCCAGAGAGACGCCCAGGGCTTCGAGCAGGCGCTTGCCGCGCTGGTGGACACTGCGCATGCCATCGCGCGCGCCGCATCTGCCATCGAGCCTTCCCGGCGCGCGCTGCACTGGGAGCACGCGCGTTCGCTGCTGTCGTTGCAGGCGCTGGGCCCCGGCGCACCGGGCACGCGGGAGCGCTTGTTGAGCCGGGTGGCGCTGGAGTGGGCGGCCGCCGCGCCGGTACCGGCAACCGACATGCTGTTCGGGCTGCGACCGGCCGGCTGGGTGGCGCTGCAGGCGGGTGGGCCGGACCGGTTGACCCGCCACCTGCTGGAACACGCTGCCGGTGCGGACCTGCCGTGCCTGTGGCTCGACGCCGATGCCGACCTGAGCCCCGGGGCCGACCCGTTTGCTGCGCTGGCCCCGTCCACTTGCGTCCGATTCGGCGCCTGCGACGACTTCGAAGACGAAGCCCAGCGCAGCGCCGCATGCGTTCTTCAGCACCTGCAAGCGGGCGAGCAGCCGGTGGCGTTGATCGCACAAGACCGCTCGCTGGTGCGTCGCGTGCGCGCGCTGCTGGGCCGCCAGGGCGTGGCCCTGCGCGACGAGACGGGCTGGAAGCTCTCGACCACCCGCGCCGGTGCCGGTGTTCGCAGCCTGCTCACCTGCGTTCCGGGCGACGCTTCGACCGACGAATGGCTCGACTGGCTCAAGGCCTGCGCCGGCCCGTGGCCATCCCTGCCTGGCAACCGCAGGGCGCTGGACGAACTGGAGCGCGAACTGCGCGAATCAAAGCGGCGCCTGGCCAGCCACGTCGACGCCGATCAGCTCGGCGACTCCGCCGCCGCGCTGTGGCGTCAGGCGGACGCTGCGCTGCAAACGCTGGCATCGCTGGGCGAGGCATCGGGCAGCGACTGGGGGGCCGCCCTCGACGCCGCGCTGCGTGCCACCGGCCAGCGCGCCACGCTGGAGGCCGACGATGCCGGCCGCCAGGTGCTGGTCGCGCTGCAAACGGTGCCGGCTGCCGAACGAATGGATCTGCACGCCTTCACCACCTGGCTCGACGCGGCGCTCGAACAGGCCTCGTTCCTGCCCGAATCGCCCGCCGCGCCCACGGTGGTCATCACCCCGCTGGCGCGTGCGATGTTGCGGCCCTTTGCCGCCGTGGTCCTCCCCGGTGTCGACGAACGCCACTTCGGCATGGCCGGAGCATCGAGCGGCTTGCTGAGCGATGCCGAGTGCAGCGAGCTGGGTGTGCCGAACGCGCAGACCCGGCGCGACGCCGAATTGCTTGCGTTCGTACAGGTGCTGCGTCAGCCTCAGGTGACCTTGCTGCACCGTCGCGCCGACGAAGGTGAGCCGCTTGCCGCGAGTGCCTGGGTCGAACTGCTGCGCCTGAGCTTGGGTCGGCGTGCCGGACCCGACGCCTGGCTGGCGGCCGCCGACCTGCGCGAGCGGCAGGCGCTGCAGCCCACGCCGACCGATCGACCGCGGCCGCGTGCGCCGGGGCTGCTGCCGCAACGCCTGAGCGCCAGCGCCTGCGAGGCATTGCGGGCCTGCCCGTACCGCTTTTTCGCGCTGCGCCTGTTGCGCCTGGGCGCGCTGGAAGAGCTCGACGGCGAGCTGCAGAAACGCGACTACGGCAACTGGCTGCACCGCGTGCTGCAGCGCTTTCACGCCGAACGCGGCGCGCCGATGGCGGCTGAATTCGAAACCGCCCGGCTGCACCAGATCGGGCTTGAGGTGCTGCAGGAGCACCGGCTCGACGAAGCCGAGTTCCTGCCCTACAGCGCTTCGTTCGCGCGCATGGTGCCGCGCTACATCACCTGGCTGCATCAGCGCGACGCGGCCGGCACGACCTGGCTGGATGCCGAGCGCACCCTCGACGCGCAGCCGCCCGGATGGGGCGCGGTACAGATGCGCGGTGTGATCGATCGGGTTGACTCCGTGAGCCAGGACGGCGTGCCGACGACCCAGCTGATCGACTACAAGACCGGCCGCGCGCAGGCGCTGCAAGACGCGATCAATCGCGGCGAAGACAGCCAGCTGCCGTTCTACGCCGCACTGATGGCAGCGCAGAGCGAGGCCGCCGGCGACATCGCGGCGATGTACCTGATGCTGGATGAGAGCGACAAGATCAAGTCGATCCGGCATCCCGACGTGCGGCTCAGTGCCGTCGCACTGGTCGAAGGCATCGGCCACGACCTGTCCCGGATCGCCTCCGGTGCGGCGCTGCCGGCGTTGGGTGAAGGCACGGCCTGCGAGTTCTGCGAGGCCCGCGGGCTGTGCCGGCGCGACGATTGGCCTGCCACCGTCGAGGCGCCTGCATGACTGGCCCGGCCTACCGCATCGACGGCCAGCCGGGCGAGCGAAACGCGTTCTATGCGCTCGCGTGCGACCCGGCACGCAGCGTCGTGGTGGAAGCCTGCGCCGGTTCGGGCAAGACCTGGATGCTGGTGTCGCGCATGCTGCGCGCGCTGCTGGCCGGCGCCGAGCCGCAGGAGATCCTGGCCATCACCTTCACCCGCAAGGCCGCTGGTGAGATGCGGGCGCGCCTGACCGAATGGCTGGCGCGGTTCGCGGCGCCCGAGTGCGCGCCGGCCGAGCGAATCACCGCGCTGTGCGAGCGCGGGCTGAGCGCAGCCCAGGCCGGGGCGGCCGAGCCGCTGCTGGCGGCGCTGCACGAGCGGGTGCTGCGCAGCGGCCGGTCGGCGCAGATCCTCACCTTCCATGCCTGGTTCTCGCAACTGCTGCGCGCCGCACCGCGTGACCTGCTGGCCGACCTGAAACTGCAGCCCGACATGGAGCTGCTCGAAGACACCAGCGACCACCGGCGCGCCGTGCTGCAGCGCTTTCGGCAACGCGTGCTGCTGGATGCTGAACTGCGCGCCGACCACGACATGCTGATGGCCTCGCGCGGCCGTTCGCAGGTGGGCAAGTGGCTGGAGGCAGCGTGGGACAAGCGCATCGAGTTCGAACTCGCCGACGCCGCCGGCACACTCGATCGCAGCGTGCCGACCGCTGCAGTGCTGGGGCCGGAGTTCGCGACGGTGGCGCACCCGTCCGAACTGCTTTTCGTACCGTCGGCGCAGGACTTGTTGCACCAGGTGGCGCGTGCGCTGGGGCAGCAGAAGGGCGCGATACCGCAGCAGCGCGCTGCCTTGCTGGAGCAGGCCTGCGCGCAGGGCGACAGCCGTGCCGCCTTGCGAATGGCCCGTGAGGCGCTGTTGACGGAACAAGGCACCTTGCGCAAGCGGCTCGACTGCGCCGGCCTGCCGGAACTGCTGGCGCTGCTGCAACACCTGCAGCGCGCCAGCGACCAGCAACAGGCCCATGTTGAGCACGGCGCCATGGTGCGCCTGGGCCGTGTGCTGCTGGCCGGGTTTGCCGAGCACAAGCGCGCGCGCGGCCTGGCCGACATGGCCGACCTGGAGCGCTGCGCGCTGGCGCTGCTGCGTGACAGCACGCTGTCGGGCTGGGTCCAGGAGCGGCTCGACGCACGCATCCGCCACGTGCTGATCGACGAATTCCAGGACACCAGCCCGCTGCAGTGGCATGCGCTGCACGCCTGGCTGTCGGCCTATGCCGGTGCCGGTGGCGGCGCCAGCGGGCAGCGGCCGCCGGGGGTGTTCATCGTCGGCGACCCGAAGCAGAGCATCTATCGGTTCCGGCGCGCCGAGCCGCGTGTCTTCGAGGCGGCGCGCAATTTTGTGGCTGCCGGATTGCGAGGGCATGTACTGGAATGCGACCACACGCGCCGCAACGCTCCGCCGGTGCTGGCGGCGCTCAACGCCGTGTTCGCGCAGGCCCGGGCCGAGGGTGGGTTCGACGGCTTTCGCGCCCACACCACCGAGCTGGGCGACACACCAGGTGCCACCGTGCTGGCCTTGCCGCGCACGCCGCGCCCGCCCCGGGCCGCTGGCGCCGGCGGTGCGCCGAAGCCATGGCGCGACAGCCTCGTCACGCCGCGCCACGAGCTCGAAGAAGTGCTGCGCATGCAGGAGGCGCGCGCGGTCGCCGTTGCGGTGGCGGCGCTGGTGCGCGAAGGCGGCATGGCGCCGGGCGACATCCAGGTGCTGAGCCGCAAACGCGACTCGCTGCGCCTGGTGGCCGACGCGCTGGCGGCGCTGCACCTGCCTTTCGCGGCGCCTGAAAAGCTCGCGCTGCTGAACGCCCCCGAGGCGCGCGACCTGGTGGCGCTGCTCGACGCGCTGGCTTCGCCGACGCAGAACCTGTCGCTCGCGCACGCGCTGCGCAGCCCGGCTTTCGGTGCCAGCGACGACGACCTGGTGCAGCTCGCCCAAGCCGCGGGCAGTGGCCGCTGGTGGCGCGCCTTGATGACGCTGCCGGAACCCAGCCCCGCGCTGGCGCGGGCCCGGGCGCTGCTGCAGTCCTGGCAAACCGCGGCGGCGCAGTTGCCGCCGCACGACCTGCTGGACCAGATCGTCGCCGAGGGCCAGGTGCGTGAGCGTGTGGCCGCCTGTGTGCCGGCCGAACGCCGCCGCGCCGCACTCGGTGCGATCGACGCCTTGCTCGGCCTCTCGCTGACGCTGGACGGCGGTCGCTATGCCACGCCGTACCGCTTCGTGCGGGCGCTCAAGGCACGTGCCTTGCAGGTGGCCGTGGCGGCGCAGCCCGACGCGGTGCAGTTGCTGACGATTCACGGCGCCAAGGGCCTGGAAGCACCTGTCGTGTTCGTGATGGACAGCGACCCCGAGCCGCAGAACCCCGACACCGCCACCTTGCTGGTCGACTGGCCGGCCGAAGCGGAGCACCCGCTGCGTTGTGCGTTCGTGTATTCCGAGTCCGAAGCGCGCTGCCCGCCGTCGCTGCTGGGCCTGCTGCACCAGGAGATGGCGGCTCGCCAGCGCGAAGAACTCAACATGCTGTACGTGGCGATGACGCGCGCCCGGCAGCGGCTGGTGTTCAGCGCGACCGAGCCGTCGCGCCCGGCCGCCGGGGTGAGCTGGTGGCAGCGGGTCGAGGCGCTGGCCACCGGCTGGGTGGCGCCACCGGCCGACGTGTCGCGCGCGGGGAGCGCGGCGCAGACGTTCACGCTCGCCAGGTTGCCGCGCTGGAGCGGCGCCGAGCCGGCGGCCCTGCCAGCGCGGCCCGGCACCGCGACGGCCGACGCCGGTTCGGCATCGACCCGCCTCGGCTCGGCCGTGCACCGGGTGCTGGAATGGGCCAGCCAGCGACCCGATCCGGTGTTGGTCGCGCTGGCCCCGCTGGCCGACGCCGCGGCGCGCGAGTTCAACGCCCCGGCGGGCGAGGTCTTGCGCATCGCCGAGCGCATCTGGCAAAGCCCGGCCTGCGCGCCGTTCTTCGACCCGCGCCGCCTGCGCTGGGCCGGCAGCGAGGTGCCGATCAGCGATGGGGGCGATGCGCTGCGCCTGGACCGGCTGGTGGCGCTCGACGACGTGTGGTGGGTGCTCGACTACAAACTCGAACACCGGCCCGAGGCACTCGCGCCCTACCGCGAGCAATTGCTGCGCTATCGGCGTGCGGTGGCACGGCTGCAGCCGGGCGAAACCGTGCGCTGTGCCTTCATCACCGGGGCGGGGGAACGGGTCGAGATCGACTGATACGGGTCTGAGCTGCCGGCCACGCGGGTTCCTGGCCGGAAATGCTGGCCATAGACCGCGCTCATCGGTGGTTCGCCTGGCGCCGCCGCGGTTTCCAATCGAAGCGGTTTTCCCTTGCCTACCGATGCCCACTTCCGCCCCCCCAACGCCCGCCGTTCCGACGCCACCCACCGCACCGGCGCGCGCCTTCGGACGCTTTGTCCTGCGCCAGTTGCTCGGCAAAAGCGCCGGCACGACCGCCTGGCTCGCCTTCGACCCGCGTTTGGGGCAAGACGTGATGCTCTGCGTGCCGCGGGTGCAACCCTTCGATGCGCTGGCGCTGGAGCTGTGGGGCCGCGAAGCGCGCAAGGCCGCTCGCCTGGTGCACCCCAACCTGGCGCCGGTGCTCGAGATCGGCCTGCAGGACAAGTGGCCGTTCATGGTCGTCGAGCGCCAGGCCGGCATCACTCTGGCTGAATGGCTGGCGCAGCACCCGCCACCGATGCCGACCGAGACGGTCGCGTGGATCTGCCAGGCGCTCGAAGGCCTGGCCTTCGCGCACGAGGCGGGCTGCTCGCACAACGACTTGCAACTGCACAACCTGATCGTCAACGACCAGGGCAAGCTGCGTTTGATGGGGCTGGCCGCGGCCGGCGACATGAGCAGTATCGAAGAGGCGCGCCTGGGCACATTGCCGGACGACGCGGCCAAACAGCTGCTCGCCGACCCCCACGGCATGATGGCGCTGCGCAAGGCCGCCGAACGCGACGTGCTGGCCTGCGGCCTGCTGCTGCACCAGTTGCTCACCAACCAGGCACCGCTCGAACAGCCCGACATCTCGAGTGCGATCGCCCGCATGGCGCCGCTCGGGCGCGAGATCGTGCACCTGCCCTGGACCACGCCGCACCCGGTGCCGCCGGCGCTGCGCGCGATTGCCAACCGCAGCACCGCCAGCCACGAGCGCCAGCGCTACCTGAACGCGCGCACCTTGCTGCGTGCGCTCGACGGCTGGCAGCAGTCGCAGTCGGAAGATAACGGCGGCCCGCTGGCCCTGCTGCTGGACCGGCTGCGCACGGTGGGCCACCTGCCGGCCCAGCCGGGGCTGAGCGCCAAGGTCGAGCGCCTGATCCGCATGGAAGGGCAACACACCGACGCCATGGTCACCGAACTGCTGCAGGACATGGCGCTCAGTCTGGAGCTGTTGCGCCAGGTCAATTCAGCGCTGGTGCGCAACACCCAGACGGCCGGCAACGGCGCGGTGCTGACGATCCGGCGCAGCGTGGCGCTGCTCGGCGTCAACGGCGTGCGCCAGGCCGCCCATGGCCTGCGCAAATGGCCGGGGCCGATGTCCGAAGCCGCCGCCGCCGGGTTGAAGCGCCTGATGGAGCGCGTGCGCCTGGCCGGCTACGTGGCGCAGGCCTTGCGGCCGGCAGGTTATGACGCCGAGGTGGTGTATCTCATCACCTTGCTGCAGAACCTGGGCCGCTTGATGGTGCAGTACCACTTCCCTGAAGAAGCCGAACAGATCCAGCAGCTCACCGCGCGCCAGCAGGCACCGGCCGAGCCCGGTGCAGACGCCTCCGAAAGCACCGAGGTGCCCGGCATGAGCGAGGCCGCGGCATCGTTTGCCGTGCTCGGCGTGGACCTGGACGAAGTCGGCGCCGCCGTCGCGCGCCACTGGGGCCTGGGGCCTGAGCTGCAGCAGATGATCCACCGCATTCCGCGCGAGCAGCGCGTGCGTTCGGTCCAGAGCGACACCGATGCGCTGTGCAAGACCGCCAGCGCGGCCAACGAAGTGGTCGACGCGCTCGGCCTCCCGGGCCAGCGCGCGATCCGCGCGCTCGAAGCGGTGGCACAGCGTTATGCGCGTGCGCTGAAGATCAGCCTGCGTGACGTGAAAGACGCCGTCAAGACCGCGCGCGAGATGGTGCAGAACGGCGGCGTGGCGGTGGTGCGCGACACCGTGACCGACCGAAACGAAGGCGCCATGAGCCCGTCAGCGGCCCTGCGCCCTGGCCTGGCCGACACGGCTTCGGCCAGGCCGTCTGCTTGAAGTTCCTAAGACGCTCCGCCACGAGCAGCGCAGGCCCCACGCTGCGCCCCAGCGCAATCAGGCGGTCAGGCGGCCACTCTCGGACCGGGGCGGCGGGCGAACCCACTGGTCGATCGTGCGGAACATGTTGAGGATGTCCAGCGGCTTCGTGATGTAGGCATTCATGCCGGCTTCGAACGCGCGCTCGCTGTCGCCGCTCATCGCGTTGGCGGTCATCGCGATGATGGGCAGGTTCTTCCAGCGCGGCTCGATGCGGATTCTGCGGGTCGTTTCGTAGCCGTCCATCACTGGCATCTGGCAGTCCATCAGCACCCCGTCGACCTGGTGCCGGCCGAGTTGCTCGAGCGCCTCTTGGCCGTCATTGGCCGTCAGCACCTTGATGCCGGCATCGTCCAGCAGTGCCAGCGCAATTTCCTGGTTCACCTCGTTGTCCTCGACCAGCAGCAGCCGCACGCCGCGCAGCCGGTCGCGGCAACGTTCCAGCAGTTCGGCGCCTTGCGCATGGCGGTCGACCCACATGGCCGCCGCAGGCGCCTCGTCGACGACGCCCAGCTCGATTTCGAACCAGAAGCGGCTGCCCCGGCCGGGCTCGCTGTCGACGTCGATCTGCCCGCCCATCAGGCCCACCAGGTGGCGGCAGATCGCCAGGCCCAGGCCGGTGCCGCCATAACGGCGCGAGGTGGACGCGTCGGCCTGGCTGAACGGCTGGAACAGGCGCGCCCGCTCGTCGGTGCTGATGCCGATGCCGGTGTCGGTGACGGAAAAGCGCAGCCGCGCTCGGCCCGGGCTGCGTTCGAGCGCGCCGACCGCGATGACGACCTCGCCGCGCTCGGTGAACTTGACCGCGTTCTTGCCCAGGTTGACCAGCACCTGGGACAGGCGCATCGCGTCGCCGACCAGCGTGCCGGGCACGTCGGCGGGTTCGAAGCGCAGCGCAATGCCCTTGTTCTCGGCATCGAGACCGATCAGGTTGGCGAGCGATTCGAGCACGTCGTCGAGCCTGAACGGGCCGTGTTCCACCTTGAGCTTGCCGGCCTCGATCTTGGAGAAGTCGAGCACGTCGTTGAGCAGCCCGAGCAGGCTCTCGGCCGACCGGTGGGCCTTTTGCACGAAGTTGCGCTGCCGCGCGTCGAGCGTGGTGCCCAGCGCCAGCCGCGTCATGCCCAGGATCGCGTTCATCGGGGTGCGGATCTCGTGGCTCATGTTGGCCAGGAATTCGCTCTTCGCGCGCGTGGCAGCCTCGGCCACGTGTTGCGCCTGCAGCAGCGGGGTCACGTCGACGCCGACCGAGCCGATGGCGTAGATCGATCCCTGCAGGTCGCGCATCGGGAACTTGTGGAACTGGAAGCTCCGCGGCTGGCCGTCGATGACCAGGTTGTCGCTGATCATCGTCCCGACACCGGCGCGCAGCACGCCATCGTCGTCTGCCGTGATGCGCGCCGCCAGGGTGGGGTCAATCGGGCTGAGCACGTCGTGCATGTGCAGGCCCAGCAGCGACTCACGGCCCTTGCCGAAGGTCTCTAGGTACATTCGGTTGTGCATGATGTAGCGCCCGTCCAGGTCGCGAAGGGAAACGAGCATCGGCGAGCTGTCCAGGATCATCTGCAGCTGGTTGTGGCTGGCAACGACTTCGGTCGTGCGCGTGCTCACCAGCTGCTCGAGTTCGCGCGTGACCTGCGCGTTGTCGTAAGCCACGGCGAATTGCAAACCGATCAGACGCAGCGTCTCGATCTGGGCCGGCGCCAGACTGGCGTGCGCGCTGCGGTTCTCGAGCACCAGCAGGCCGCGGACGCGGCCCTGCAGTTGGATCGGCAGGCCGAAAAGCGACTTCACACCGAGCTGGCGCAACTGCACGTTCGCCGAAAGGCGCGGGTGACGCGCGACGTCGGGCACCAGCAGCGGCTCCTGGGTTTGCACGAGGTAGTTAAACACCGACGGCGGGACCGCGTGCGGGTGCTCGGCGCCGATCCACGGGCCGTCGGGATCGAAACCGGCGCGGACGTGCCAGGTCGTCGCGTCATCGTTCCAAAACAGCACGCCATGTTCAACTGCGGCGTACTGGCGCAGCAGCTGGAACAGCTCGATCGGCAGGGCGTCGGGGTTGCGCTGCTGTGCGAGCATGCGGCCGGCCTGGACGATGCCGGCCGCGTCCAGGCCCTGCGACGCGAGCGCGGCACCGACGGTGGCGGGCGCAGCCGAGCGGCGCTCGCGCAGGCGATCGGCCTTGGCCACCGCGCCCCAGTCGGTCCAGGCCTGCAGCGCCAGCGTGGCGTAGGCGTCCGCCGCGCGCGACTGGCCGCGCGAATGGCAATACGCCGCGGCAAGCTCGCAAGCCAAGGCGTGGTGCACGGGGCGTTGGCACTGCAGTGCGGTGTCGATGGCCGATTCGAATGCCGCCGGTGCCTGCTCGTGGTCGCCGCGCTCCCAGGCCTGCATCGCGGCCACCAGGCGCAGCATCGAGCCGAAGTTGCTCGGGTTCGCGGCGGCGCGCGCCTCGAGCCAGGTGACGA
>JANOQS010000672.1:0-2385 GCA_031414975.1 Methylibium sp.
AACGGCACGCCGGCCCAGCGCCAGTTGTCGATGAAGCACTTGAGCGCGATGAAGGTTTCGGTCTCCGACTCGGGGTCGACGCCGTCTTCCTCGCGATAACCGCTGTACTGGCCGCGCACCACGTCGCTCGGCTGCACCGGCAGCATGCTGCGGAAGACCTTGTTCTTCTCTTCGCTGATCGGCGCCGGCTCCAGCGCGGTGGGCGGCTCCATGGCCATGAACGCGAGGATCTGGAACAGATGCGTGACCACCATGTCGCGGTAGGCGCCGGTCTGCTCGTAGAAGGCCGAACGTTTGCCCAGGCCCAAGGTTTCCGGCACGTCGATCTGCACGTGGTCGATGAAGTTGCGGTTCCAGATCGGCTCGAACAGCCCGTTGGCAAAACGGAACGCAAGGATGTTCTGCGCCGGCTCCTTGCCCAGAAAGTGGTCGATGCGAAAGATCTGCTCTTCGGCAAACACCTCGTGCAGCTTCGCGTTGAGCGACACCGAACTGGCCTTGTCGGTGCCGAACGGCTTTTCCATCACGATGCGCGAACGCTCGACCACGCCGGCTTCGTGCAGCAGGCGCACCGCCGACAGGGCGGCGCTGGGCGGCACGCTCAGGTAGTGCAGGCGGCGGCACTCGCCAGCGAACGACTGCTCGGCGCGTTCGACCGCGGCCTTCAGCACCGCCGCGCCGGCCGCCAGCGGCACGTAGTCGAGGCTGGCCGCAAAGGCGCTCCAATGGTCTTCGCTCACCTTGCGGCCCGAGAACTCATCGAGCGCCTTGCGGGCGGCGGCGCGAAAGCCGTCGAGGTCGAGGTCGTCGAGCGACACGCCGATGATCCTGCAGCCCGGAATGAAGCCGGCGCTGGCCAGGTGGAACAGCCCGGGCAGCAGCTTGCGCCTGGCCAGGTCGCCGGTGGCACCGAACAGCACCACGACCTGCGGGAACCGCGGGCCCACGCCAGGAGGAATCTTTGCCACGGTGCACCGCCTCTCGAATTGTTGTGATTCTCCCGCCGTGGCCATGCAAGATGAGTGCCATTTCGGCGCCGCGCGGGCCCCAAGTATCCTAAGCGCCATGTACGCCCGATTCTTCGGCCTCAAGCGCGAGCCCTTCTCGATCGCCCCCGACCCGCGCTTCCTCTTCATGAGCGAGCGCCACCGTGAGGCGCTCGCGCACTTGCTGTACGGCGTGGACGGCGGCGGCGGCTTCGTGCTGCTGACCGGCGAGATCGGTGCTGGCAAGACGACCGTGTGCCGCTGCTTCCTGGAGCAGATCCCGAAGCGCTGCAACGTGGCCTACATCTTCAACCCCAAGCTCACCGTGCCCGAACTGCTCAAGTCAGTGTGCGACGAGTTCGGCATCCCGTTTGCGCACGAAGGCCCGGGCGTGGCGACGGTGAAGGACTACCTGGATCCGCTGAACGAGTTTCTGCTCAAGACGCACGCTGTCGGCCAGAACAACGTGCTGATCATCGACGAGGCACAGAACCTCTCGGCCGAGGTGCTGGAGCAGTTGCGGCTGCTGACCAACCTGGAAACCAACGAGCGCAAGCTGCTGCAGATCGTCCTGATCGGCCAGCCTGAGCTGCGCGACATGCTGGCGCTGCCCGAACTGGAGCAACTGGCGCAGCGCGTGATTGCGCGCTTCCACCTGCAAGCGCTGTCGGCGGCCGAGACTTCGCAGTACATCCGCCACCGGCTCGCAGTGGCCGGGCTCAAGGGACCACGGCCATTCGAGCGCGATGCGGTGCAGCGCATCCACACACTCGCACGCGGCGTGCCGCGGCGCATCAACCTGCTGTGCGACCGTGCCTTGCTGGGTGCCTACTCCACCGGCAAGGCGCGGGTGGACCGCAAGGTGGTGGACAAGGCTGCGGCCGAGGTGTTCGGCAAGGCGTCCCCGGCAAAGCGGCTGTTCGACGACCCGAAACGCGCGGCCCTGATCGGGTCAGCGGGCCTGGTCGCGGCGCTGCTGGCCGGCGTGATCGGGCTCGGTTGGCAGGGCGCTGCGGACCGGCCCGCCACGGCGGCGGTGGCGGCATCGGGGGTCCGGGGTGCAGCTTCCGCGGTCCGGGCTGCGGCGTCGGTGGCTTCTGCGGCGCAGGCGGCTGTGGTGGCGCAGTCCGCGTCGGCTGCATCGGCAGCAGCCGCTGTATCGGCGGTATCCGCAGCAGCGGCGGCAACGGCCGCACCGGCATCGTCTGCCGCATCGGCAGCACCCGCTGCGGTGGCGCCGGCCTCGGCCGCGGCCGTCCCGGCCGACACTGCACTCGCCGCGCTGATCCGCAACGACAAGGACGCCTGGCGCGAACTGGCACCGCTGTGGAACCTGGCTGTCGGAGACGCCGACCCGTGCCAGGCGGCGCAGCGCGGCGACGTGCTGTGCTTCAAGGGC
>JANOQS010000673.1:0-3835 GCA_031414975.1 Methylibium sp.
GTCGAACGCGCTGCAGAAGGCCGCTGACAAAGGCGTCAAGGTCATCGCCTACGACCGCCTGATCGTCGGCAGCAAGAACGTCGATTACTACGCCACCTTCGACAACTTCCAGGTCGGCGTGCTGCAGGCGCAGTACATCGAAAAGGCGCTCGACCTGAAGGGCGGCAAGGGCCCGTTCAACATCGAGCTGTTCGGCGGTTCGGCCGACGACAACAACGCCTTCTTCTTCTACGACGGCGCGATGTCGGTGCTGCAACCGTACATCGACAAGGGCAAGCTGGTGGTGCAGAGCAAGCAGACCGGCATGAACAAGGTCTCGACCCTGCGCTGGGACGGCGCGGTGGCGCAAGCCCGCATGGACAACCTGCTCAGCGCCTACTACGGCAAGGCCCGGGTCGACGCGGTGCTGTCGCCGTACGACGGCCTGTCGATCGGCATCCTGTCGTCGCTCAAGGGTGTGGGCTACGGCACGCCGAAGCAGCCCTTCCCGGTGGTGACCGGGCAGGACGCCGAGGTGCCCACCGTCAAGTCGATGATCCGCAAGGAACAGGCTTCGACGATCTTCAAGGACACGCGTGAACTGGCCAAGGTCACGGCCGGCATGGTGGACTCGATGTTGAGCGGCAAGAAGGTCGAGGTCAACGACACCAAGACCTACAACAACAAGGTCAAGATCGTTCCGTCCTACCTGCTCAAGCCGGTCAGCGTGGACCTGAGCAACTACAAGCAGGTGCTGATCGACAGCGGCTACTACACCGAAGCGCAGATCAAGTAATCTGGCGCTGCGTTTGTGGCAGCGGCAACAGGCTCAGTGCCCCGCGGTGCTGGGCCTGTTTTGCTTTTGGTGGAGACCCCAAGACAAGAGGTGACATGAGCAGCCCCATCCTGGAAATGCGTGGAATGAAGAAATCATTCCACGGCGTCAAGGCCCTGAGCGACGTGAACCTGACGGTGCAGGCTGGCCAGATCCACGCCATCGTCGGCGAGAACGGCGCTGGCAAGTCGACCCTGATGAAGGTGCTGAGCGGCGTCTACCCGTTCGGTGACTACGAAGGCCAGATCAGCTTCATGGGCCAGGAGTGCCGCTTCAAGGGCATTCACGACAGCGAGAAGCTGGGCATCATCATCATCCACCAGGAGCTCGCGCTGGTGCCGCTGCTGTCGATCACCGAGAACATCTTTCTCGGCAACGAGCAGGCGCGCGGCGGCATCATCGACTGGGCCTTGTCGTACACGCGCACGCAGGCGCTGCTGAAGAAGGTCGGGCTGAACGAGTCGCCCGACACCTTGATCACCGACCTGGGCGTGGGCAAGCAGCAACTCATCGAGATCGCCAAGTCGCTGTCCAAGGAAGTCAAGCTGCTGATCCTGGACGAGCCGACCGCGAGCCTGAACGAAACCGACAGCGACGCGCTGCTGGAGTTGCTGCTGGAGCTCAAGCGTCAGGGCATCGCCTGCATCCTGATCTCGCACAAGCTCAACGAAATCTCGAAGGTGGCCGACGCAATCACGATCCTGCGCGACGGCGCCACGGTGGAGAGCGTGGATTGCCGCGCCGAGGCGATCAGCGAAGACCGCATCATCAAGAGCATGGTCGGCCGCGAAATGGCCGACCGCTACCCGAAGCGCACGCCGAACGTCGGCGAGATCGTGTTCGAGGTGAAGAACTGGAAGGTGCACCATGCGATGCACGCCGACCGGCTGGCGATCAAGGGCGTGAACCTGCACGTCAAGCGCGGCGAGATCGTCGGCATCGCCGGGCTGATGGGCGCAGGCCGCACCGAACTGGCGATGAGCATCTTCGGCCGCTCGTACGGGCAGGGCATCAGCGGCCAGGTGTTCATGAAGGGCCGCGAGATCGATGTGAGCACGATCGAGAAAGCCGTGAAGCACGGCCTGGCCTACGTGACCGAAGACCGCAAGGGTTACGGTCTGGTGCTCGAAGAAACGATCAACTGGAACACCACCCTGGCCAACCTGGGCGCGGTATCGAACAACAGCGTGATCGACTCCGGGCGCGAATACCAGGTGGCCGAGGAGTACCGCAAGAAGCTCAACATCCGCTGCTCCGATGTGTTCCAGCGGGTCGTCAACCTGTCAGGCGGCAACCAGCAGAAGGTGGTGCTGAGCAAGTGGCTGTTCTCCGACCCCGAGGTGCTGATCCTCGACGAGCCCACCCGCGGCATCGACGTGGGCGCCAAGTACGAGATCTACACCATCATCGCCAAGCTCGCCGCCGAAGGAAAGTGCGTGCTGATGATCTCGTCGGAGATGCCCGAGCTGCTGGGCATGTGCGACCGCATCTGCGTGCTGCACGAAGGTGCGTTCGTGGCCGAGTTCCCGGTCGCCGAAGCGTCGCAGGAGAAAATCATGAAAGCTATCGTGACCTCAGGAAACCATTGACATGGCCATCCCCGCCTCCACCCCCGTCGTCGCCGCCAAGAAACTCGCGGCGGACGCCCCTTCCGGCGTGCTGAAGAACAACCTGCGCGAATACGGCATGCTGATCTCGCTGGTCGCGATCATGGTGTTCTTCCAGGTCATGACCAACGGCACCTTGTTCCAGCCGCTGAACCTGACCAACCTGATCCTGCAGAACAGCTACATCGTGATCATGGCGCTGGGCATGCTGCTGGTGATCGTGGCCGGGCACATCGACTTGTCGGTGGGCTCGGTGTGCGGTTTTGTCGGCGCGGTGGCCGCAGTGCTGATGGTCGAATACAACATGCACTACCTGCTCGCCAGCTTCCTGTGCCTGGTGCTGGGCGGGGCCATCGGCGCGGCGCAGGGGTACTGGGTCGCGTTCTACAAGATCCCGTCGTTCATCGTCACCCTGGCCGGCATGCTGGTGTTCAAGGGCCTGGCGCTGGCGGTGCTGCAGGGCCAGTCGGTCGGGCCGTTCCCGCCCGAATTCCAGTTGCTCAGCACCGGCTTCATCCCCGACCTGTTCACGGGCGAGAATTTGCGCATCACGTCGCTGATCGCCGGGCTGGCGATGGCCTGCGTGCTGCTGGTGGTCAAGGTGCGCAGCCGCGCCAACCGCCTGAAGCACGGCATGGACAACGAGCCGGCGGCCGTGTTCATGCTGAAGAACCTGGTCTTCGCGCTGATGATCGCCGCCTTTGCCTACCTGCTCGCGTCGTACAAAGGCCTGCCCAATGTGCTGATCGTGATGCTGCTGTTGATGCTGGTGTACGACTTCGTCACCACCCGCACAACAATAGGCCGGCGCGTCTATGCGCTGGGCGGCAACGAGAAGGCGGCGCGCCTCTCAGGCATCAAGACCGAGCGCGTCACGTTCTACACCTTCATCAACATGGGCGTGCTGTCGGGGCTGGCGGGGCTGATCTTTGCGGCGCGGCTGAACACCGCCACGCCCAAGGCCGGGCTCGGCTTCGAACTCGACGTGATTGCGGCCTGTTTCATCGGCGGCGCGTCGGCCTCGGGCGGCGTGGGCAAGGTGATGGGCGCGGTGATCGGCGCCTTCATCATGGGGGTGATGAACAACGGCATGTCCATCATGGGCATCGGCATTGACTACCAGCAGATCATTAAGGGCCTGGTGCTGCTGGCCGCCGTGTTTGTCGACGTGTACAACAAGAACAAGGGATGACAGTGGGTGGCGCACTGCCCGTGCTGGAGCTCACGGGTATCGACAAGGAATTTGCCGGTAACCCTGTGCTGCGTGGCGTGCAATTGCGCTTGTACCCCGGCGAGATCCACGCCCTGATGGGGCAAAACGGCGCGGGCAAGTCCACGCTGATCAAGGTGCTCACCGGCGTGCTGGAGTCCAGCGGTGGGCAGATGCTGTTGGGCGGCCAGCCCATCCGGCCCG